>NZ_JANNYP010000875.1:0-5212 GCF_031410135.1 Armatimonas sp.
ACCAGATACCCAACCAGAAACGGAAACGAAGAACGAGGCGGCTTCGCCGCCGGGGAAACCCACAACGACCAACGAAGACTAACTCACTCGATGGACCAAATCAGGGGTACAGGCCAGCCCCATTGAGGCCGCGACGCCCAGCAACGCGAAGATAATTTTCTTTGGTCGGTTCATGGTGTCTTGTGTCCTTCGTTTTTCATCTCACTGTCGAGGATTGGTTCAATGCATGATTTGACTGAGGGCACCAGGTCTTGCGAGTGAGTCCACGGTCACGCTTGTAGCCGCTGGGTTTTGGTTGGTAATCCATCCTTAGTGATGTCAGCACCTCCCAAAGCACACAGCCTCCAAGAAGTACGACGAACACACATAACCCTGGGAAACACAGCTTCATGACATAGGAGGTAGTCTCTCCGCAGCTTTTGGAGCGCCACCAAGGGATAGGCACCACATAGCGCGGCGGCTCCTGTTTCACTCCCTCGCTCCTGCCTGAGTGAGGACGGAGATAATACTGGATCTCCTAGTGGCCTTTGCCAGCTTAAGAGCTGTGTCGCCGGCAAGGGTTCGGTGATTGACCTCCGCACCATGCTCCAGCAGAAGGCGGATGATACTTGGACTCCCTGACCCTGTTGCAGCAATGAGGGGCGTGATGCCGTCACGAAACGCCACGTTCGGGTTAGCTTTGTGCTTTAGGAGGGCTCGGACGGCATCCTCATTACCACTGTTACAAGCCATAAAGAGCAAAGGCATCGGCTCATATCCTGTGGTGGGAGTGCCCCCGGCCACGATAGCGATGAGCTTATCCTTGATCGCGGGCTCCGAGTAGGTCCTGTCGAGGTAGTTAGGATCCACCCCTTGCGCTAAGAGCGTTTCAAAGATCGGGCCATCCTCATAGTCTTGGATAGCCGTCACAAAGCGATGTGCCAAGGCATTAGGGTTCTTTTCCATCATCCACCAAGACCCCACTACAAAGAGGGCAGCGAGTCCGCCAGCTATTTTGAGAGGCTTCTTCATGATCCTTACTCTCTCGCTCCCGTGACGGTTCCACCAGGCCCAAACAATTCCAGCTCCAGCCCGCACACAGCCTGAAGCAGACGATCCCCATACACAAGGCCACGATGAAGGTTCGAACCTTCGCCAACAGAGCCATTCACAGGCTCGTCTAGGGCGTCGGGATCGTCAGCAATGCGGCAGGCAATCTCGGGGGAGACGCTTATCATCAGGGTCATCGTTTTACCTTGCGTCCTTTCACGGTTTTCTTAGAGCTACGTAAAGCCTTTTCATATTGTTCTTGGAGAGCTTTTTCATCTGTTCCGCAGTCTGGGTGATTAGACCAATAATTGCCGTAGTTTGGCACCTCAATCGCAATGGGATCTAGCACTAGCACAAAGGGAATACTTCGCACAATCGTTTTGTGGCACTCCACGATGGGAGGAACATTCTCTGCAATCAAACTCCACAGCCCCACCGAGGCCGCAATACCCAGGAGGGCAAGGATGGTTTTCTTTGGTCGGTTCATGGTCTCTTGATTCCTATAATCTGAGGAGTCAGGTAGAAGTTAGTTTCCGAGTCTTTTTCAGACAGTCCCGTGAGAGATTGCCAGCCGCCTTTGATCCATATTTGAGGATCTCCCGTTAATCGGTTCACCCGCATATGCCAACCCTGAGAGTTTTCCAGGTAGGTATAAGGCGTTGGCCAAAAGAAGAGGCTGTAAAGCACAAACACAGTTAGGGCTACCCAGAAACGCTTGTCTTTCATGATCCTATTTCCTCACCACTTTGGGCACCGTCTTCACTCCCTGGCTCCCGTTACACCACACCAAGTGGGCGTAGAGGTTCGGGAGCAGTGCTGCAGTGAAGATCTTCCAGCCGTCGGGAATGTCATCGGGAGTCATTTCGCCATGGCCTGGTAGTACATATAGTTATAAAAACAGACCCCTCCCTGAAGGCTCCACCCATCGGCAAGCCGGTCATTCACTTGCTTCTCTAACTCTTCAAGTGTCATCGCCGAAACGACTTTGTATCTAGTCACTCTTGTGCTCCTTGGGGAGCTGACAAGGGGTGTTTCATTCATAGACTAATTATCCCACACAAAGCGATCATACAATCCACGGCTCAAACGTCGCCCCCGCCAGATCCTACCCCGCGATAATTTTAATCTCACCCACCTGCTTGATCTTCAGCAGATGCAGCCCCGCTGCCCTCTCGTCCGTATCGCCAGAGAGCACCTTGGCCGTGTCAGAGCTGCCCCTGAGAGACGTACCGCCGTCGGCCCCATCGTCGAGGCATCCGGCAAACGCAGGAGCTGCTGTGCGTTACCGCTGGCATCTTCGTAGTACACCACGCTCACCCCACGCACCGGATCGGCGATCACCACCCCGCTCCCCAGCTTGCCCAATGCCCAGAGCTGGCGTGTCTGTGGGTCAATGTCCAGCGAGAACCACGCGCTTGGTGGATGCTCGGCACTGAGCCTGTCGAGCGTCCTGTCCTCCGCATCGTAAGTGGTACTGTGGCGAAAATCTCTCGAATGTATAGACATTTAGCAACTCCTTTGGCATAATGAAAGCCCCCACGCCGGGTCTCCACGAATCAGCCAGAGTAGAGCCAAAACGGGGAAAGTCATATCGAAGGAAAGTCGAAAGCAATGATGACACAAGATAACTACGCTCTCCAAGAGAGGCTAAGAACTAGGCAGACGATCAAAAAGCTCTGGATCGCCTTCTTCTCGGTCATGGGAATCGCGCTGGCGCTGCTGATGGCAGCCTTTGCAATTCGCACTGAAAATGATCCAGAAAGTACACTTAGCCTGATCAGCACGGGTCTATTTATGCTGAGCTACTTTGGCTACTTTGGCGGTGAGAAAATTATCGTTTGCATGCTGGCCTATCAGAAGGGGCGCTTTTACGGAAAGCAGGATGCCTGGGTCTACTCGGTTCTGGCCCTCTTCTTTGGTCTCCTTGCCGTCTGGGTAGTGGATCTCACCAACGCTGACAAGTGGAAGGTAGGCTACCATGACGACCAGGGACGCTATCACGGTGAGTGAGAGATTCCCTGCTGGCCACGGTGCAGCCTTCGCCAGGCTTGACCACCTCGCCACCCTCTGCAAGCCGATCTTTGTAGAGGGAGCTGACCCTGAATTACAGGAGAGGTTTTCGCTAAGTCGCTAAGTGGCGAACTTTTTCAGCGATGTTTGCTCGGCCCACTCTCGTAGAGGAGAAATTTCAAAGTGTTTTTTTACTTGAATCCTTACTGCCCACCTAAGTACCTCTCCCTTCTTTAAGTACCTACCGTTTCGAAAGAAATCCGGTATAGTGCCGGTGGAGGGCTTCTCATGAAAATGTTGTTGCCGATGCCGATAGACAGTTGGGTAGCAAAGGCCGATCTATTGCCTACCCCACGATCCATTGTAGGGTTGTTTGTTGGAGGTCTTAGTCTTGTTCCCCTTTTGAGTGGTTGTAGTTTAGCTGCAATTCAAAACAAAGGAAGCAAAGCTCCCGCAAAAGGAAGTAAGGCTCCCGCAAGTCGCCCTGTTGTGAGCACTTCCCCCAGCGGCTATGTAGAATCACTCAAAACGAAACCAACAGGCAAAGGTATTTTTGTCTTTGAACCCGTTACCTCGTCTGGGATGTCCTCCGAATTCACGGTGGGGTGTGCGCGGTGGCTCTATCTGACGCTGGGAAACGATCCACAACTCACCCAGATGCCTATTTGGTACCAGCCCGCGTATGTGGGGATCAATCTGGGAAGAAAAGATCTGCGCATTACCACTGCCGAAGCCAAGGACGCCGCGCGAATTCTTGGATTGACACACTATGCCCTTGGCACTGCGGAGCCAGGAAAGCTCTCGTTCCAGGTCTACGAGCTCTCAGGGAAGGCGCTAGGGGCACCGATTGTTCTCACGGGTGATGAGGCGGCAATCACCGCGGCACTACCTCAAGCAGCCAACGCCATGCGTGAGCGCCTAGGGCTTCCCGCAGCCACGATTGCTCCTCCTGTGGAGACACCAGCCGAGCTGACGCTTGCAGGGCGTGTTCCCTTTCGGCCAGGCGACAATATCACTGAGGAAGATGCCGAAGGACTCCGGAAACTCTCCCAGAAATCCGTACTGGGAGGGATGCTCTACTTTAGAACGAACCTCAGAGCGGAGAAAAATCCCGAGGGAGTATCCACGCGCGCCACGCGCTTGGCACAGCTCGCCGGAGACAACCCTATCGTGTTCTCGGAGATTGTTCCGTTTTATCCAGCGCCCGCGATTGTCGCAACCGTTCAGAAACTCGCCGCTCAGTATCCCAAAAACGCACCGTTGGCAGCGGCGCGTGCCGTCACTGCCCCCACACGTGAGGCACAGGTTGCCGCCGCAGAAGATGTCGTTCGAAATGCTCCCAGCAATCCTGATAGCTGGAACCTCTTGGCCATCAAGCTACGAGCCTTGGCAGGGGATGAGCGCCGGGGACGAACCGCCGATCAGATCTCTGAGGAGAAGTGGAACAAGCTCAACACTATCTATGGCCGCTCGCTTGCCGTCATACGATATGCCAACCAGCTTGATCCTCGTAGCGCAAACGATGCCTTAGTGCTATCCCAAGCCGCTCTCTTTGCGGGTGCAGAGGAGGAAGCGCAAAAGGCGCTTGAAACCGCCTTTACTCTTGGTGCAAAACGCCATCGTGTCAGTGAGATCGTCAGCTGGGCGCTGGAGCTCAATGCGCCAAAGTGGGGTGGCTCCCAGGAACTCTTGGAAAAGACGGCAAACCGTGTGACGAAACTCCCTTTTGTGGATGTTCCTGAGATAATCAGCACCATGAGCGTCTTGGAGAAGAAGGGCTACCCTGCGCAGGCAGAAGCTCTCGCCAAGCGGGTTGTGGCGGAAGCGCAAAAAAGTAGTGCAGCGAACCCCAAGGACTCCAGGGCATATGAGCATCAGCGAATCGCGCTCACTCTTCTGAAGCGCTACCCGGAGGCTCTGGAGGCGACTCTGCAGTTTGTGAAGCTCCGACCACGCGATACGGATGCCCGTATCGCCCTGGCTGAAGCCTACCAGATGGCAGACAAGCCCAACGAGGCACTCACACAAGCACAGGAGATCGTTAAGTTCTTTCCCTCGATCGCACGCACACAGATTCTGGTGGCAGAGATCCTGGTGCAGCAAAAGCGGTTTGCTGAGGCGGTTCCCCCTGCCCTCGCGGCAGCAAAGCTAGTTCCTAACACACAGACGCTGA
>NZ_JANNYP010000876.1:0-13350 GCF_031410135.1 Armatimonas sp.
CTCGGAGCCCTCACGGACTACTTCGCCATCGGTTAAAATACTCCCATGCTCCGCCAGTACGAAGCCGAAGACCTCGCTCCCCTCGCCCAGCGGCTCCGCCAAGAAAACCGCAGAGCCAATTGGATCGCGCTTGGCGTTTTGGTTGCAGTGTCTGGCCTCCTGATCGTCGTGGGATTTCAAAATGGCGTTGCATTCCCTTTCCGTTTATTACAGCTTGTCGGGCTAGCGATTCCTCTGGCAAACGCCTCACGGGGCTACAAACAACGGCGTGAGGCTTTCCTCAAAGCCGTTCAGATCGTCTCCCAAGCGATGGATCGTAGCACGTTGGGGCCGCTCTTGCAGATACGCGACACCACAAGAGGCTCGACGCTCCCCGAAGCGACGCGGCTGGCGAGCACCTGCGACACGATCTTGCGCCGCCGCCTGCCACGCGCCACCGAGGACGAGCTGTTGCGCCTCACGCCCGAGGAGCGTAAGATTCTCGTGCGACTACTTGCCCGTGCTTTGGGAAGCCCTCTCACCAAACCCGCCTTTCGGCCCAATCAGGAGCCCAGCCTCTCTGAAGCCGAACCGGCAACGGCAATTTTATTGGTGCTGGCAAGCCTGAAGCAACCCGGCGGTGAGCGCACCGCCCGGCGCATTCTGAAGCGATTCAAGAACGAAGCCCTGCGCGAGGCCGCGCAGGACTACCTCAAAGCGATGACGTAGTTTGGTACAATCCCCACATGTTTTCCTGGCTAAGAAAATCGGAGACAGCGCTTCCTCCTCCACAAACACTCCCCGTGGGAGAGAGTGGCCTGACCATGACGGTGCATACTCACAAACTCTCACGATGCGATCAAGAGCTGGTCTGCTGGACGTATATCTCGGACGGTTTGGAAAAATGGGGACAAGCCGAGATTGTATTTACCCTAAAGCGGGAGCGACATGAGAAGGTGGAAGCCTTTCCTCATGAGCCTCTCACGCTCTTTAATACCGTTCAGCTCCTCGCCCAGCAAGGACAAATCGTAGGTAGCGGTGGACACTCTCAGCTACGAACCCCGAGTTTTCTGGGCTACTCCGCCTTAGGATACACCGATCCGCACCGCTTGCCTGACATTCCTGCCCCCAAATCAGACTACCTTCAGCTTCTTCTTCTCCAGCTCAACGAGCTAGAAATCTGGAACGGACACGGGGCAACGCGAGTCCTTGCACTCCTTGGTCATCAGGCACGGTTTTACCCTTTTCCCGATTGGTGTGACCGCAAGCGCAAGCCACTGGAGCTCCGAGAAATTGCCACCAAGAGCCTCCTCAGCCAAAACCCCTGCGCCATTCGAGTTCCAGGCGCTTTCTGCCATCTCAATGAGCGTACCCATATTGAGCTGCGACTCACGACCCGTGCAAGGGCAAAACTCAACGAAGCACTTGATGAGCTAGGAACACAAGAGCCCATGCCGTTTGCAATTCTCACTGAGCGCGACTCGACAGCAACAAGCTGCCTTGTCTGTGAGATCGGTACCAGTAGTCCTCTCGCAATTTGCCGCGAGGGGGGAACCGATGCGCGGGCATCTGGTGCCTTTCTGGTTGTCGTTCCCTCAGATGAAGAGGTAACCTTACGGTGGATGGAAGACGGATTTTGCTTGATCCTGCCTCCTGTAGAATTCACCCGCTTCTGTGAGAGTATCCGCACTGGCCACCCCTTTACAGCGGTGGATGCAAAGGGGACAATGCGGTTCTCCTGTTAGTTTGCGGGATAGGGCTTGTCGCCGTGCAGATTGTGCCAGAGAATCCGATTGAGCGTATTGAAATCGGCGGCGTCCATCTCCGTCCAGTCGAGCGACGCCGAGAGGTCGTACCACTTTTGCTCAGACGGGGCCAGCGCGGTGCGCGGGGTGTTCATCTCGCCGATCTTGGTGCGGTTGAGCACAGCAGTAAAAGGCGAGAAGTTGGGCGTGTCGGTGAAGCAGGCGGCCATGGGCGGCGTGTTGGCGTCGAACTTGTTCATCGGATCAAGGCCCAGCATCTTCTCGATGGTCGAGAGCATCGTCACTGTGGTGTAGAAGTTGGAGTCCACGAAGCCGCGCTTGACATAAGGCGAGTAGCAGGCAAAGACCGTGCGGTGGCCATCCACGTGATCCGGCCCCGACTGGGCATCGTCCTCGATCACAAAGATCGCGGTGTTCTTCCACTGCGGCGACTTACTCACCGCCGCGACAATTCGTCCCAGTGCTAAGTCATTGTCCGCGACCATGCTCTTGGGCTTGGGATACTCGGCGGAGAGCCCCTCCGTATGATCCGATGGGAGCGAGAGTACCATCAGATTGGGAACCGTATTGGCCTTGCTGAATTTGGTGTACTCCTCGATAAAGATGTCCGCCTTCACCTGGTCGCTCTGGAGCAGGGGCCAGTAGAGGTAGGTGGGGTGGGCGAGCTGCTTAACACGGTGCACACGTGGCATGGACTTGTAGGTGAACTTGTTCGTCCCCCGTGCCTGCCAGACCTCCAGCCAGTCCTTGGGCTTGGGCTCGATAATATTGCTGCCATCGTCGCAGAACTCCCCGTAGATGCGCACGGTCTTCTTTTTCTTGAGCGCCGCATCCCAGATCGTCCCCGACGACGCCACGCCCATCGGATCGTCGCCATCGTCGGGGTAGGTGCGGTAGCCGGTGTACATGTGCTCTAAGTAATCATTGGCCATCGCGGTGTCGGTCCACTGGTGGCCATCGGCGGAGTTGGTGCCACTGACATAACCATTGTCAAAGAGCGTAAAGCTTCGGGCTAGCGCGTGGTGATTGGGGGTCACCTCCTCGCCCAGGCCACAGAGCTTCGGGTCCCCGTTACCCTCTTTCATATCCCCGAAGACCTCGTCGTAGGTGCGGTTCTCTTTGATGATGTAGAGCACGTGCTGGATCGCGCCATTAAAAACTTTCAGCTTGGGCGTCACACGCGGCGCATCCCAGTTGTTAAGTTGCGCGACGCGAGCCGTCGCCGCCTTCAGGTCAGAGCTTCGATCAATCACCGAGATACTTCCCTGAAAATCATGCGCATTCCCCGCCTGCCCCAGCACCGTGCGCCGCACCGAGCCATTGCCCTTGGTGTTGAGAGCAAAAATGCGCCTTTTTCCCGATGGTCCGAAGGGGGGAATGGCAAGGGCGATGGGGTAATACCCCGCAGGCCGGTAGCCGAGCACCTTACCTCTGACTGCATCCACTTCCGCGACAGCGTTATCGCCGCCACACGCCACCATAATAGACTTCCCGACTGCCGGAGTTACCGGAAGGAGGACGATCGAGGAGGGCATCGCGCCGAGTAGCCGATTATTGCCCCAGGTCAGTGGCCACGTCGCCACGACGCGTTTCTGAGCCAGATCAATCACGCTTAGGCTGTCGCTGGCCGTGTTGGCGACAAAAATACGGTTGCCATCAACCAGAAGCGCCGTGGGGTGCAGCCCGACGGGCAGATGCGTGGTGCTGGCACCATCGCGGCTTACCAAGCTCACGCTACCCGTGGCAGTAAAGCCGCGTGGGTCGCTGACAAGCCAGGCTCCGTTGGACTCCGCGCGCTCACCGTTTTCCAGCTCATCCTCATCGGTGACGGGCCGTCCGCCCCAGTTGCTGGCAATCAGGGTCTTCTCGTCGGCGGAGAGTGCCACGGTAAAGGGGAGCTTCTGGGTGGGAAGCGTGCGCGTGACCGTGCCACTCGCGATGTCCAGCTCGGCGATGCCGTCGCGATCCATCAGGGCCACAAAGAGCGTCTTGCCGTCGCGCGTGACACACATCCCGCCGGGTCTAGGATTCCCCTTGCCCCCAAACTCCAGCTTGCGCCCCGCCGTGAGTTTCCCACTTTCGTAGAGGCACTCTTGAACAACACCATTGCTCACACTGGCAAAGAGGCGCGTGCCGTCGGGTGTCCAGAGCAGACCATGAAACCCCGCTCCGGCAGCAAGAGGCACGTCAGTGCCAGAGATCACGCCCGTCTCGGTCGCCAGAAAAACTTTGTTCTGGCCCAGCACCGCGAGTGTCTTGCCGTCGGGATGGAGCGCGATGTCTACGGGGCGACCGTCAAAGGCAATCGTCCCTGGCTCAATCGTCTGGCCTGAGGACACCAAGAACTGACCGTTGGCTTGCTTTCCGAGCTTGCGGGTCTGGCTTGCCTGGAGCGTGAAGCCCACAACCGCAACACCCAGCACAGCGGCGAGAAGAATTCGTTTCATACCCGGAATTATACCGGGCAGCATGTCAACTATGGGTTAAGAGTTACCGTAACGACAGTGCCTTGCCCAAGAGCGCTCTGAATCTCCAGCGTCCCCCCCAGTGCCGCCGTGATCTCTTTACACAGGGCAAGCCCTAGCCCGACCCCGCCTTGCTCACGAGCACGGGAGGCGTCGGGGCGATAGAACGGCTCCCCGAGGCGCGCCAGATGCTCGGGTGCAATTCCCTCGCCGGTATCCGTGACAGTGAGGATCAGGCTTTCTCCCACTATGGCCTTGAGTGTCACCTGCCCCTCGGACGGGGTGTGGCGCAGGGCATTGCTGACTAAGTTCACCACAACGCGATGCAGGAGCTTGGGATCGGTGGCGAACGTCTCTTCGGGGACATCTAATACCACCGTTGCGTGGGGCGTGCTCTGCCCCGCTTCGGCAGCCTGTGCCGCCTCACTGAGCACTTCTTGCAGCGAGAGACTCTCTCGCTGCACGTGCAGGCTCCCGTTCTCGGCACGCGCCAACAGCAAGAGATCCGAGACGAGCGTATTCGCCCGATCCACGGTTTTATCGGCGCGGGAGAGCGTGCGTCGCTGGCGCTCAGTGAGGGGATCATCGTTCTCCAGTAGAAAGCTAGACGCGGCCTTAATTACGGCAAGCGGCGTGCGTAGCTCGTGGCTCGCATCGGCGGTGAAGCGCTTCTGGCGCGTAAAAGCCGCCTCCATGCGCGAAAGCATCGCATTGAGCACCGTGACAAGCTGGTCAAACGTGTCGCTGCCCCCTGGCTGTGGCAGGCGCTGCTCTAAGTCGCTCGGCTGAAGCGCCGCCGCCGCCCGCGTGAGCTTGCGGATCGGGGCGAAGGCAATGTCCGTCAGGAGCGCCCCGAGCAGGCTCATCAATAACCCCACAGGGAGAATCAGCGCCGTCAGCGCCTTCTGAATCTCAGCAAGCGCAGCATCGGTCTGCTCCAGGCTAGCAGCCGTCTGTAAGATAAAGCTGGGCTGCCGGATCGAGAAAACCTTGATCGTCTTACCATCTTTGTCAAGCTCCTGACGAAGATCGGTTCCCTGCTCTCGTGCCGCCGCCGCACCTGCCACCGACCAAGGCGGCTCCATCGGATTGAGCGTCTGGCCATCCAGGGGAATCGGCCGTGGTTTTAGCAGGGCGGTAGTGCCAAAACGCATGACATCAGGGCCACCCCTCGGCCCTCGCCCTCGGCCAAAATCAAAACCTCGCCCGAAGTCGAAGCCACCTCGTCCACGCCCTTCTCGGTCGCCGAATCCCTCGCGAGGAAAACCGGGGGGTGGCCCGTGATGGAGCATGGTCTCTGCCTGGGACTGCACCGCGCTATCCACCGCGTTGTAGAGCACCATGCGGATTCGGTTCTGGGCGAGGACAACCAGTGCCACCAGCGCCAAGCCACTCAGCGCTCCGTTGAGTAGACGCGCACGCCAGGTAATCGAGAGCCTCATGTCACTTCGCTTCCTGGCTCGCGCAGCACGTAGCCCATTCCGTAGACCGTGTGAAAGAGCCGCGCGTTCTCCGGGCGGTCACTGTCGAGCTTGCGGCGCAGGGCAACCATGTGGACATCAATCGTGTTGGAGCCCACTTCCGCATCGCCTCCCCAGAGTGAGCGCAGCGCTTCTTTACTGACCACATGCCCCACCCGCGCCGCTAGCGCCTCAAGGAGATCAAACTCACGCCGGGTGAGCGAGACCGCTTTGCCGCTACGGGTTACTTCATGTAGCTCCGTGTCAATCACCAGATCCGCGATCTGAAGCGTCCGGCGGCGCTGGAGCCGCTCCCGCCGTAGCAGCGCCGCAATGCGTGCTTTCAGCTCAGGAAAGGCAAAGGGCTTGGTGAGATAGTCGTCGGCCCCGAGCTCCAGGCCGCGCACTTTTTCCTCCACTTCATCCAGCGCCGTGAGCATCAGAATGGGCGTAGGGTCGCGTCGGTCACGCAGGCGACGGCAGAGGCTCCAGCCGTCCATACCGGGTAGCATTAAGTCCAAGAGAATCGCCGCCCAGCCGCCCTCGCAGGCACGCTCAAAACCCTCGGCACCATTGCGGCACCAGGTTATCTCATGCCGAGCCGCCTCCAGCCCCTCGACAATCATCTCGCCCAGTAGCTCTTCGTCCTCGATTAGTAGCAATCGCGCCATAAGAAGCATTGTAGCGGCAAACCGTGAAGCAAACCTGAAGAAAATTCGTCGTCGTTTTCACTATTGCTTCATGGTTGTTGGTTACTATGGGAGGCAGGAGAATGAAGACATGAACCGATTGGCTTTAACGTTTGTGGCATTGATGGTGGGCGGCGCTGCTCTGGCACAGCCGCCTCAGGGTCAGGGTGGCGAACAAGGCGGAGGCCGTGGTGGACGCGGCGGAGGTCGTGGCGGCTTTGGTGGCGGCCAGGGTGGACCAGGAGGCGGCTTTGGTGGTGGCGGTGTTGGCGGCCCCGGCGGCATCATGGGAATGATGGGAGGCATGGGCGGACCGGGTGGCATGATGGGGGGAATGAACCGTGAGATCAGCGCAGCCAATATCTCGCTTCGCATCATGGCGCTCTACCTGAGCCTCACGGATGCTCAGTCCGGGAAGATTGCGCTCCTACGTGAGGAGTCCCAAGACGCCATGCGCCCTCAGATGCCCCAGCGCCGTCCTCAGGCATCTGAGGGCGCCGATCCCAGTGCGGCCCCGAACGCTCAGGGTGGTCGCCCGGACATGCAGGCCATGATGCAGGAGATGCAGGCCGCGATGCAGGAGATGCAGGCCAACATGGCAAAGGCCGAGCGCAAGGCCGCCGCGGACACCGACGCCGTCTTGAGTGAGGCGCAGCGCACTCGTCTGAAGCTACTGATCAAGGCACTGAAGGGTCTGCAGGAGGCAGGGATTCGCCCCGAGGCAACCCTGAAGCTGATGCTCAATGAAGACCAGCTCACCAAGCTCGCTCAGGGCCGCAAGCCTGAGAGCGTTCTGAGCACCGAGCAGCAGACTATCGCGAAGGGCTTCATGATGCCCACGGGTCGTGGTGGCTTCGGTGGCCCAGGAGGCGGTGTTGGCGGCCCCGGTGGCGGTGGATTTGGTGGACGCGGCGGCGGCTAGCCTTCCTAGAACCCCGATTTAGGGACTCTCAAAAATAAAACTATCCCATGCATTCTGATGCTGCACGATCCCAACCCAAACCATCTATGGAATAGGTATTTTATTGAAAGTCCCTTAGAGAAGTCCCCTTTGCTCATAACAGAGGGGACTTTGTTGTCACAACAAGCTCATTCTTCACGTTGATCATGTGAAGGTTCACCACCGTATTGTGGTCTTAAGTTCGGCAAAGAGATAGAACACACATGAAACTCCCACGACTCACTTCATCCCATAAGCTCGGACTCGCCGCAATTTCGGCAACGACCTGGCTCGCCCTGCATGGCTGTGGCGGTGGCGGCTCAAGTACTCCAACACCCACACCACGTCCGACCGCAACGCCTCTTGCAACCGCGACTCCTGTGCCGACATCCACGCCCGTCCCGACCGCAACACCTCTTCCGACGCCGATCCCTACCCCCAGCCCCGTGCCGACAGCGACACCGATCCCAACAGCAACCCCAATCCCAACCCCTACGCCCACACCGCGTCCCCCAACTCCAACCCCGAGTCCTACACCCACGCCATCGCCGACCCCCACGCCCAGTCCGACCCCGACTCCGACGCCGACACCCACTCCCAAGCCCACCACCACGTTTGTAGACAAGCTCTACACCCTCAACCAGGAGAACCGGACGATCTCCAGTGTTGCCCTGCGTGCCTCGGATGATGCCTGGGCCATCGCCTATGACACCAAGCTCTGGAGCGTCTACGATGTTCCCAGTGAGCTTACCGCCGAGCTAACACGCCTGACAGCGCTCAATGCAAATATCAGCGCGGTTGTCCTAGGACCAAGTGCAAGCTGGCTCGTGGTCTACAATAGCAATCAGTTCACCGCCAGTAATGTCCCCCAGGCACTCTACGACCGCCTTTCCAGCCTACAAACAGCAGGAGCCAGTATCACCGCTGTGACAATTGGCCCCACAGGTGCGTGGGCCGTTGTCTACGGAGGCGCGAGCCGAGGCTACTACACTAGCGGCGTGCCCAGCACGTTCTTCAGTCGCCTCAAGAGCCTGATCGAAGACGGCAACAGCGTCCGCCAGCTCGCTTTAGGTGTCAGCGATTCGTGGGGAATCGTTGCCAACGAGAATATCTGCTACCTCAGCGGCGTTCCTGCGGCACTCACCACTGCGGTAACCGCCATCCAAACCGGCAACTACCGCATCAATGCTCTCGCTCTGGGTAAGTCAGGCAGCTACGCCGTGATCTATAAAAACAACGCCTGGTATGCCAGCGCCACCCGAAAACGGTAAAAAATCCCGTATAGTCTCTGGTATGAGTCAGACGATCTACCAAGACCTCGGGGTGTACAGCGAGCTGGTGGGTGCGGCGCAGCGCTCCCGCCCGCTCTGGCCGGAGGCGAGGCCGGGCAAGGCGACGCAGAAGAAAGTGCGTGAGGCACTGGCGTTCGCACCCGGCGACGAGACCCCGCAGGACGTGCGGGTCGAGCAGCGCTGGGAGCGCGAGGGCGTTGTGGGCGAGCTTATCTCGTGGTCGGTGGGCTATGGGCCGCGTACCCAGGCGTTCTATCTGCGGCCCGTGGGCAGCGAGGGAAAGACGCTCCCGGGCATTGTCTCCCTGCACCACCACGGGGGCTTCAAGCTCTACGGCAAGGAGCAGATCGCCGATGGCCCCGAGACAGTTCCGGAGAGTGTGGCACCGTCACGAGGGCAGTACTACGGGGGCCGCGCCTATGCCAATGAGCTGGCCCGACGCGGGTTTGCGGTTCTGGTGCACGATATCTTTCTCTGGGGCAGCCGCAAGTTCCCGCTGGAGACCATGACGGCGCTGCACCAGGATCGTGGCAAGAAGATGGCCTTAGAGTCTGGGGCCAACCCCGCGCAGCTCTACAATGTCACGGCGAGCTTCCACGAAGAGCTGGTCGCCAAGTACACCACGCTACTCGGCACCAGTCTCGCAGGTATCATTAGCTACGAAGACCGCGTGGCGGCGAGCTATCTAGCGTCGCGCCCCGATGTGCAAAGCAAGGCGCTTGGCTGTGTCGGGCTCTCGGGCGGCGGCTTGCGGGCAGCGCTCCTTCAGGCCACGTGCCCTAAGATTCGGGCGTCGGTGGTGGTGGGGATGATGAGCACGTTTCCCGGCCTGCTGGACCACAATGTCGTCAGCCACACCTGGATGCTCTACCCGCCTGCCTGGATGCACCACGGCGACTACGCGGACCTCGTGGCCTGCCGCGCCCCCTCGCCGCTACTCGTGCAGTACGACGAAGCCGATTCGCTCTTTACGCTTGAGGGAATGCGCGCCGCCGATGCCAGAATTGCGCGGCACTACGCGTCGGTGGGGAAGCCCGAGAGCTATCTGGGGCAGTTCTATCCTGGCGGGCACAAGTTCGACCTTCCCATGCAAAACGCCGCCTTTGACTGGCTCGCGACCCGGCTTGGGGTACGATAGCGTGTGCAGACAAGATCTCTCCCTCTCTCGCTCTTTGTGCTCAGCCTGAGCCTTGCCGTGCCGCTGGTTGCCCAAGCGCAGCGGGCGCTTCCCGGCGCGGCCCTACCCCAAGCGCGCTATGATTTCTACGGACGCAAGCCCTATCGCAGTGGCGTCCCCACGCCCACGCAGCTCCTGGGCTACGAGGCGGGTGACACGCACTCCACCTACCGCGAGCAGGAAAAAACGCTACTGGCGATGGCGGCAAAAGACCGGGTGCGGGTCTTTGAGATTGGAACCTCAGTAGAAGGGCGGCCCCTGCGCCTCTTTGCGGTCTCATCGGCGGAGAATTTAGCGAAACTTGACGCGCTCCGCTCTAGTAACCTCAAGCTCTCCGATCCTCGGACGCAGAGTAGCGCCGATGCAGACAAAGCGGCGAAGTCGGCACCGACGTTTGTCTGGATCAACCACTGCATTCACGGCGATGAGTCGGCGTCGTTTGAGTCCGCGATGTGGCTGCTCTACACGCTGGCGGCATCGGAATCGGCGGAGGTGAAAAATGCGCTGGCAAGCTCCGTAGTGCTCATCAACCCCGTGTTCAACCCCGACGGCCACGAGCGCTTTGTGGTCTACAACAACTCCCTGGCGCTGGGAATTCCTGAGGGCGACACGCTGGAGCTGCGCCAGCCGTGGGGTATCTCGGGGCGCTACAACCACTACCGTTTTGACATGAACCGCGACAAGATCTCGCAGTCTCAGCCCGAGACGCAGGCAGAGTCGGCGGCGTTTCTGGCGTGGAAGCCGCAGGTCTTTGTGGACCAGCACGGGCAGGTCGAGAACTACTTCTTCCCCCCCAACTCCGACCCGGTCAACCGCGAGGCCGATGGTAAGCGCATTGAAGACTGGACATCGGTGTTTGGGAAGGCCAACGCGGCGGCCTTTGATAAGTACGGCTGGCAGTATGTGACGCGTGAGCGCTTCGATCTCTACTATCCCGGCTATCTGGACTCCTGGACGACGCTCTCCGGCGCGATTGGGATGACCTACGAGACCGACGAGGGCGGGCGGCTGGCCAAGAAACGTAGCGATGGCACCCTGATCACCCTCCGCGACGGCATCGCGCACCACTTTGAGGCCGCGGTCGCCACGATCACCGCGGCGGCAAAGAACCGCAAGCGCCTGCTCTCGGACTATGTTCAGTACCGCCGTAGCGCGCTGAGCACTTCCGACTCGATGAAGCGCGTGGTCATTCTCCCTGGCACCGACCCGGAGCGGTTCCAAGCGCTCGCCCAGCGCCTCCAGCGCTCCGGCATCGAGGTCAGTGTTGTCGCGAGTGAGTTTGCGTCGGAGAAGGCGCATCCCTACCTCACGCCCGATGGCAAGCCCGTAACGCAAAAACAGAGCTTCCCCGCCGGGAGCCTGGTGATCGAGCTAGCGCAGCCGCAGGGCCGCCTCGCCAAGACATTGCTGGAGCCTACAACACCGCTCGGTGACGCGTTTCTCAAGGCGCAGCTCACCAAACGCCTGAGCAATCTCAAGAAAAACGACGCCGAGCAGACCGACGACTACGACTTCTACGACATCACGGCCTGGTCGCTCCCGTTTGCCTTCGATCTCACGGCGTTTTGGACGGAAGACGCCACGCCTCCCAAAACCAAACCTCTGGCGGCTCCCACAGAGCCCGCCGCGCTGCCTGAAGCCCCCCTTCCTCCCGCCTACCTCATCCGCTACGACCGAGAGAACGCGGCGATTTTGGCGCTACGGCTCCTGGAGAAAGGCTACCGTGTCGGCTCGATGACCAAGCCCGGCAAGGCGGGTGGAATTGCTCTGGAGCATGGGAGCTTTGTGGTTCGTAGCGAGCGCAACCCGGCGAGCCTCCACAAAACGCTGCGCCAGCTTGCCGCCGAGCTGGGCGTTCCACTTGTTCCACTCAGCTCCGCCTACACCGACGAAACCAGTATCGGGCTGGGCTCGGAGTTTCTCAAAAGCCTCAAGCGCCCCCGAATCGCCGTGGTCGCCGATGACATGGTGAGCCTCACGGGCTACGGCAGTGTCTGGCACTTCCTGGAGCGCGAGCTGGGCGTCACGTTCACCCCGATTCGCCTTAGAAGCCTACGCGGCGAGGCGCTCTCCAAGTTCAATGTCGTGATCTTCCCGGAGGGCTTTGGCTACTCTGGCGCACTGGGCAAGCCCGGCATAGATGCCCTGCGCGAGTGGGTTGCAGGCGGCGGCGCGCTGATTGGCCTAGCCAGTGGCGGCACCTGGTTCACCGAGAAAGACGCAAACCTGACTGCGGCCACGGTAGTTGGTGCCGATAAAGACCCCAAGCCCGACGATAAAGACAAGCCTAAGACGACTGAGGAGCGCGAGAAAGAGCGGGAGAAAAAGCCGACGTCGCTGCCCGGTGCCCTCTTTCGCGCCAGCCTCAATCGCGAGCATTTCCTGGGCTTTGGCTACGGGCAAGACGAGCTGATCTTCCCGCTCCAAGGCGACACGTTCCTCAAGCCCACGACCAAAGGCACCAACGCCGTGACATTTGCCAAGAGCAATCTGCTCGTCTCCGGCTTCGCGTGGGAGGGCAACACCGAGCGCCTTCTTGCCGAGACCGCCGCCGTAATCGACGAGCCCACAGGTTCCGGTCATGTCCTGCTCTACCTCTCCGACCCGACGTTTCGAAACCTCTGGCGCGGCCTGAACCGCTTGCTGATCAACGGCATTCTCTTTGGCCCGAATCGCAGCTACGGCGACGGCTAAAGGCTCGTCGGATCCACACACAGCGGCGGACGCTTACCGGTCTCGGTGTAGCGGGCGTGGGTGGCGCAGAACTGCGCGGCGTAGGCGTAGCGGTTCTGATCCGTGGTATTGGTCAGCGAGCGGTGGAGCGTGTCGCGAGTGAAGATACACGTGTCGCCAGGCTGGAGCGTGGGCAGCAGCAGCGCGTTCTCCGGCTCGACCAGTGCCTCGCGGTGCCCCTTTGCCGTCGTCTCGTTGCGCTTGGAGGCTTGCGTCCCGAGTTTGTGCGAGCCGGGTGCAACCCACAGATTTGCCATCTCGGGCGTGATCTCCGAGAGCGCCACGAAGATATTGAGCGCTCCGCCGTAGATATGCGAGTACATGTTGTCCTGGTGCCAGGGCAGGCCGTTGCCCCCGTGCGCGGGAACGATGGCGAGCATGCCGTAGTAGATCAGGGGCGGGGTTCCCAAGAGCTGGCCTGCCGCCGTGACAACGCTCGGGTGGCGCAGGATCGCATGAAGCTCCGGCTTCGACTTTGGGTTCTCGCGGTCAAAAGTCTTCGGTGTCCAGCCGCCGCCGTCGGTGGTTTTCGTCGTCTCACCGATGGCCCGAACGGACTCCACGACACTCAATGGCACTAGGTTTCTCTTGAGCAAGTAGCCCTCACGGAAGTACTGCTCAATCTCGTCTTCAGTTAGCATGTCTTTATTATTCCAGATCGGTAAACAAATAAAAAATCTCCTTGACAGACATAGAGAAGATTTGTACAATTGGCCCAATCCGTTAAGAATTGGCTAGTCCAATTCAGGGACCAGTGTTGGTACTCTATGATGAGAAGTCGTCACGCAACCTACCGTATCATTGCCGATAAGCTAAGTACAGGACAAAAATTGTAGTGCCTTCTCGCGC
>NZ_JANNYP010000877.1:0-11041 GCF_031410135.1 Armatimonas sp.
TGACGATCTTCTCGGCCTGCGCGGCATCCGCGCCCTTGCCCTCGTGCAGGTCGAGGGTAAAGCAGCGGATATTGTCCGGGTTGCGGCCCAGCTCCGACATTGCCTTGCGGGCAAGCAGCAAGACACTGGTGCTATCAATGCCCCCCGAGAACGCAATCCCCACTTGCGCCTCCGCAGGCAGCGTCGCCAGCCAGCCCTTGGTCGCCTCGTACGCCGCCGTAAGATAGGCCGCCCCCAGCGCCTCGATGTCCTCGCCACCCATTGCCACCTCCGGCTCCCAGAAGCGCGTGTAGAGCGGGGCAGGGTCGGGGCAGCCGATCTGCTCGATCTCGGTTAAGTAGTGCGCGGGCACCATGCGGGTGTAGGTCGGGTCGAACTGCCAGCCGATCTTCTGGCTCACGCACCAGTCGTAGATCGTGTCCATGCGGTCGGCGGTGACCAGAAACGGGCCGTGGAACATCTTGGCGACAAAGTAGCGCAAGGGAGTGCCAATCGTGCGGGCCATGCGGATCGTCTGGCCGTCGCGCATCGTCCCGGCAAAGTGCCCGTCGGTCGCAGAAAGTGCCGCCACATCACGGTTCACCAGCGCCGCCGCGATGCCATCGTTATCGGCTCCGGTCAGGGCGCTACTGCGCACGCCCACTAAGTCTACGAGTCTCTCAATGCCTTGTAACATGGCTCAGACATTCGGCGTTTATTCTCCGGATTCCTGCACATCCCCCCGGTTGGAGGCCCCGCCGATTAGAACGGCGGGCCATGAGAATCTGTATGGCCGGAACGGCCTTCGTAGCTTTAGCTCTCCAGCCCCGCCGTTCTAATCGGCGGGGCTACAGCGTCCAGACCTCCGTTTGCGGCGTCGAGAGCCAGGTGCAGCCGTTGTCGGTGACAACTACCATGTCCTCTAGGCTCCAGTAGCCGTAGCCCTCGACACGCACGCCCAGCTCCAGCGTGTAGACCTGCCCTACTTCAACCGGCCAATAAGGTGTCTCGCCGTAGCGTGCCCAGCAGGGGCCGAGCAGACCGCCGCCATCGTGGGCGACACGCCCGACCTGATGACCCAGCGCATGCAGATACTCCGGGTAGCCTGCCGCCACCAAGAAGCTCCGCGCTGCCGCGTCCACCTCCCAGCCACTCACGCCCGGCTTCAGCGCCGCGAAGCCTGCCTCGATCGCACCAAGCACGGCAGCTTGTGCACGCGAGACCGCCTCAGGAACCTCGCTCCCGACATACCAGCAGCGCTGCAAGTCGGAGGCGTAGCCGTCTTTGACCACCCCGAGGTCCATGTGCAGGATGTGTCCTGGAGCCAGCGCAATTGCACTAGGCGCACTGTGCCCCACAGCGGAGTCCGGGCCGCAGTTGACGATGGGGTTGCCCTCTTGCTCCCAGGCATAGCCGAGGCCACGCTCGGCGATCTTGGCCTGTACAAAGTCCGCGATCTGCCGCTCGGTGATGCCCGGATTTGCCAGCTCGGCCACCTCGGCGAACAGCCGATCGGTTTCGACAATCGCGCCCCGCATCGCGGCCAGCTCCGTTGCGGTCTTGCGGCCACGGAGCGCTCGTATGATCGGCTCAGCGCTGACCAGTGCGTTGGCAAAGCGGGTACGTGCCAGGTAGCCCTCCAACAGCTTAAACATCCCATGGGTCAGGCCGTCGCACTTATCGTCGTTCTCGGAGAAGTTCACGGCTATCTTGGGCGAGGCCACGCTCACCGGAACCAACTCCTGAAGCGCGTCTACGAGCGGCTCGCGAATGCCTTGGACGTAGCCAATCACCTCGTCCCAGTCGCCGGACTTCTCCAGGCCGTCGAGGTCGTAGTTCCCCGCGATCGCCACTTTCTTGCCCGACTTGCTCACTAGGAGCGCACTCTGCCAGGTCAGCCCGCCCTCCATCAGAAACGGCAGGCACGGATCGGTGATGCCACTGGTCTCACGCACAAACGTCAGCCAGACATCTATATCACTCTCGGACTGCGCCACAATCGCGGCGGCTTGGTTCAGCTTCTCACGGGTCAGGTTACTCATGGCCAAAAGTTCGCGATGCAGGAGACAAATCCCTCTCTGGTGAAACGGGGAGGGTGTTGCAGCAACAGAGTCCTCAAGACAATCCCCAAATGCTTGCCGCGCGAGCAAGGGCGCTTCTTGCCCAGAAACCAAGCACCACACATCAGGCAAGATTCCGGCTGGCCCTCTTGGCGCTCACGACGACGGTTCTGCTTGTCCTCGCGCTTTGGTTTCTTGCCACCATCGGGTTCTTTAAAGCCGAGAACTTTCCACTGGTACTCTTTGGCACATTTATGCTTGTCTGCATGGTTGCGGTTCTTTCAAGTGCGCTCCGTCTCGCAAGCAAGCAAAGAAACAGGCCACAAAGACAGAGTCCCGCGTTCTGGAAAACAACACTAAGAAGGCTCAAACGCCTTATCGCGGGCCAGAGTTTCAGGCGGCAAGCTGAAGAGTTTGAGATGCTGCTCAAAGACAAGCTAGTTGCCAGTGACCTTTCGACAGTCTTGACACTCAGCCGTGCTCTCTTTCCTCTCTCCTGGTGGATGGGTGAGACGGAGAGCCACGTGCACTTTGCCTGCCTGACGACGCTCCATCGCATCCTTCCTCGGGCAACAACGCAAGATATTGCCACTCTGAGCACCGAGGAGCGCCAACAACTCATGGTGATCTTAAACTTTTTCCTCAACACCCCCACCGGCTGGTATCTGGATACCGAGCTTCCGATCTGCATCTTTCTCGCACTCGCCTCCACGAGAACGACAGGACTTGAAAAACAGGCAGAACTTACTACAGAGCGCAACCTTGATCCGAGACTGCGAGAGGCGGCTCGGGAGTATTTATATGCAATCCAAGGCGGGTAGCTTAGGCACTTGCTCAGGCTTCCCCAGGTTGACTCCAGTCTTCTGTGACGAGAGCAGGGACACGGTCACACCAAGCATCATAGCGGTTGCACGCCCCCCCTCTTCGATTGTCTCAATCAGCACTTGCATAAGAAAATTAGATCACTGGCTTCCAAGAGTACAGGTAGTTGTCGTCCTCTAGGGCGAGGGCGGCTTTGGTGAGTTTCAGCGGACGAAAGGTATCCACCATAACGGCGAGCTCTTCGGTGCGGGTCTTGCCGAGGCTGGCCTCGACGGCTCCGGGCTGGGGGCCGTGCGGCAATCCCGACGGATGGAGCGTGACAGAGCCGACTTCAATCCCACGGCGGCTGGCGAAGTTGCCATTGACGTAGTAGAGCACCTCGTCGCTATCGAGGTTGGAGTGATTGTAGGGAATCGGGACGGCATCGGGGTGGTAGTCGAGCATGCGCGGGACAAAGCTACACACGACAAAGTTATGGGCCTCGAAGGTCTGGTGCGAAGGCGGCGGCTGGTGGATACTGCCCGTGAGCGGCTCGAAGTCGTGGATGGAGAGGGCGTAGGGGTAGAGAAAGCCGTCCCAACCGATCACGTCCAGCGGGTGAAAGTCATAAAAGTAGGCCGTGAGGTGGCCGCGAGCCTTGATACGCACCTCGTAGCGACCTTTTTCATCGTGGAAGAGCGGCGCTTCCGGGACGCGAATATCACGCTCACAGAAGGGGGCGTGCTCCAGAAACTGCCCGTACTCATTGCGGTAGCGCTCCGGCGGCTCGATCGTACTGGCAGCAGACTCCGTGAGGAGCATGGTGGTGGGGCCAGGATCGCAGACCACGCGGTAGATCGTGCCACGAGGAATCACCAAGTAGTCGCCGGGCTTGTAGGGAAGCGTCCCAAAGAGCGTCTCCAGCTTGCCCGTGCCCTCATGGACAAAGAGCAGGTCGTCACCGTCCGCGTTTTTGTAGAAGTAGTCCATCGGCTCGGTCGGGCGCACGAGGGCGAGAGAAACATCGCTATTGACCAAAAACGGGACGCGCCCCGCAACGGGATCGCCGCCGGGCTTGAGTAGATGCGTCTTAAGGTGCCGGTGGCGCAGCGGCTCGAACTCCAGCGTCTCGGGCGTTAAATCACCGAGATACTGATACTCCGCCACTTGCGTCGGCAAATTGGCATGGTACAGAATCGAGGCAATCCCCGAGAAACCCTTGGTTCCGAAGACCTCTTCAGCATAGAGCGAGCCATCGGGCTTGCGAAACTGCGTGTGTCGTTTGCGGGGAATCTCCCCAAGTTTTACATAGTGCGCCATTGCGTCATTAACCTCACGACGATTTTACCTCGGCGAGCCCCCTAATGAAGAGAGGACGAGCCAAGTAAATCCCACCGCAGCCGCCACGAGAAATCCCAGTCCGATCCAAGTCCCCGGAGCAGCACGCAGGCTCTCCGCCTTTACGCGTTCGTCGCGCTCGGGGAGCCCTGCTGTCTTCAGCGCTTGGGCAAGTTCCAGATAAGGATCTTGAGTCCCCAGGACAATCCCGCCGGTCTTGATCAGGTAGGTTTCCCCCTCTTTGTCGAGGAGCTCGATTCCCAGGTAGTACTTGTGATCACTCTTGCGCCACCGCCAGCCGGTGCAGGGCTTGTCCCAGACGACAGCCCTGTTTTCCGTCACCGTGACGGAATTGGCCCCAATTTCCAGTGTCAGCTGGCGGCGGGTCAGGACATAGACAGGCACCACCACCGCGAGGCAGGCAAACCAGATCACGGGCGAGCCGCCCCCGAGTCTGCCGGACCGTCGGTGCTCAGGAAAGAGCTGCTCCCAGGGCAGCATCCCTGTCGCGGCAAGCACCGCTCCGGTTAGGACAGTGACAGCGAGTAAGGCGAGGCCAAGCTTTACAATCGGCACGAGGGGTTTCTGGCCAAAGGTGAGTGTTTGTGGGGTTTGTCGTTGCATGGGAATTCTGACACAGCCACCCGCGGATTGGTTGCACCCCTAGCGCCTTCGAAAGGAGGCTCCATCCCCAGCTTCCTTTCTTTACACCAAAGGCAGAGCAAAGTCCACCATGGAGATCAGCATATCCACGGCGAGCAGGGCAACCAGCGCCCAAGAAAGATGGGGCGGCTCATAAACATGAAACGCAAAGGCTTCTTCGTGCGGCACAGGGACAAGATGTTCAAAGCAGAAGCATATGGGATTCGTAAACCGTGTTCTCCTATTATAGCTTGCTCCCCTCTTTTTCTCCACCTCTTGGGAAGTGACGCACAGGAACCACGGGGCGGCGCAGCTTCGGGGGTTGTTCAAGATACCGTTGCGCTACTTCGTCGCTGCCAGGCATCCGGATTGCTTGGGTGGTGCGAACCAGCGACCATGCGAGCCCGCCAAATAGCGCAATTCCTAGCAATGCAATCGTCACCCACAGCCACGCCGCGACATCTTTGGTAAAGGGGAGCCGCTTCCGATGCGCCTCTGTCTCTTGGACTCCCGCCCGTGTTAGGGCTGCAATCAGCGATGCAAAGGGCTCCTTCATCCCAAGAGGAATCCCGCCCAGCTGCACCAGATACGCCTCGCCTGCACCGTCGAGCAGCTCCAAGCCGACAATGTCTTTCTTACCTGAGATGCGCCAGCGCCAGGCAGCGCACTTCTTCTCCCAGACAAGCTGACCATTTTTGTGTACCACGATACCCTGGCCCGTTAGCGTAAAGGCATACTGACGGCGGGTGAGTAGGAAGGCAGGGCAGACAATAGCGAACCCAATCAGTAAGATACTGGCTTGTGCAAAGCCACTCTTGCCCTGATGGTTCGGGCGAAAGAGCTCCATTTCCGAGAGCTGGCCTGAAAAATAGAGCCCACAGAGGAGAAAAACGCCCAAGGACATCGCCAAGACGAGCACGAGGAGGAAGCGAGAAACGGGCTGTTTTCCCAAGAAAATCTCTTGTTGTTGCATGGGCTTTCAGACACGGGTGAGGAGGGTTAGGTTGCGCAAGACACCTCATAGGTTTAGACGATGCGATTCTCCAAAACTCCTAGCCGCTCGACTTCGAGGCGCACGCTGTCCCCTACTTCCAGCCAGGGCCAGATGCCGTCGGTGAACTCGGTGATGCAGCCCGTTCCCACCGTGCCGGAGCCAATGAGGTCGCCGGGCTTGAGGATCGTGTTGCGGCTGGCGGCGGCGATCAGCTCGGCGAAGGTCCAGTTCATGTCGCGAGTGTTGCCCCCACCACGCTGGACGCCATTCACAAAGACCGCCATCTCTAAATCATAGCGCTTGCCGCGTGAACGGTCGGACAGAACGCGGTCTTCGAGCTCGTCGGGGGTGACTAAATACGGTCCGACACTCGTGGCGAAGTCCTTGCCCTTGGCGGGGCCGAGGCCCACGCGCATCTCGTGGCGCTGAACATCGCGCATAGACCAGTCGTTGAGGATCGTGAAGCCTTGGATATAGCTATCGGCATCGGCGACGGCGATATCGCCGCCCTCATGGCCTATCACCACGGCCCACTCTAGCTCATAGTCCAGCTCGCGGGTCTCGGCAGGCTTTTTGATCTCCGCCCCGTCCCCGACAATGCAAGCAGTGTTGGAGAAATAGAAAACCGGCGCATCGTACCACTCGGGGATCATCTCCAGGCCACGCTTCTTGCGAGCGTTTTTCACGTGCGCCTCAAAGGCATAGAAATCCCGAAACGCGGAAAACCCAACCAAAGGAGGAAGCGCCTTGATCTCTCGCTCAGCCGGAAAGAGCTGAAGCTGGCTGGTCTGCACAGGCTTCGTGGCTAGCTCAAGGAGAGAGGGATACTCCATCGGGTGCCAGGAATCCCAGAAGGTAAAGTCGCGTCCCAGTGCCTGATCCTGACCGAAAACCGCCTCAAGATCGCCGGAGAGAAAAGCATCCTCCAAGGGGACGACCTCACTCTCCACCACAACTCCGATTTTTGGGCCTTTCGACCAGTACCAAGCAAACTTCATGGTTACCCCAGCTCTTTATTAGGGAAGCAGATCACGAATGGCGAACGGCTCACCTTGTGCCATCAAGGGCAAGACAGCACCATTTTCATCGAGGATTTGGATGGAGCCATAGCCATCTTCCGTAGGTTGTTGGTGCAAAATCAAACGACGGCCATTGACATCAACAATCCAATACTCAAGGATTCCCGCACGGGCGTATGACTCCGCTTTATCCGTTCGATCTACTCGCAGCGTGGTATCTGAGACCTCCACCACGAGAACCACATCGCGAGCCGTAGGATTATCGGGGTAGTCCTCCAGAGGGAAACGAGTCACGTACGAATCGGGTTCGGGTTCATTGATCTCGTCTAGCATAATCGGAGCCTGGGCTCCAACCCTCTCGCGCCCGAAGCAATCTTCCAATGCATGGGTCACGCGGCGACAACTGACAACATGAGGCTTGTTTTGCGGCATCTTCTCCACCAGTGCACCATTGAGAAGCTCATACCGTGCCTCCTCTAATAGCCCTGCATTCAATAAAACGGCCACATGAGCCCGTGTCAGCAAGAGCCGACGCGGTGGTTCGAAGGCAGGTGGGCTAGCCATCATGGTACTCATGCGCTTATTATACCGATCAGACTCGCAGAAAGACGTAACTTGGCAGACGTGCGCCAACTCTAAAGCGGCAGGTACAATAGAGCGTATGCAACCCAAGAAAACTCGCCGTCCCTTGGTGGTGATGGAGACCACAAAGGGCGTGATTAAATTTGTCCTCTACCCCGAAATATCTCCGAAGACGTGCGCCAATTTCATTAAGCTTGTTAAAAAGGGCTTCTACGATGGCCTGACGTTCCACCGCGTGGAGTCCAATTTTGTGATCCAAGGTGGCGATCCCAAAGGCGACAGTAGTGGTGGACCGGGCTGGA
Source organism: Armatimonas sp. (assembly GCF_031410135.1). Lineage (GTDB taxonomy): Bacteria > Armatimonadota > Armatimonadia > Armatimonadales > Armatimonadaceae > Armatimonas. The sequence goes on from NZ_JANNYP010000877.1 coordinate 7,718, forward strand.
GTATTCCCAACGAGAAAAATGGCCCCTTGAAACATAACCGTGGCGCTGTCGCAATGGCAAATGCGGGCCGCGACACGGCAGGAAGCCAGTTCTACGTAGTGATCGGAAAGCCTGCTCCCAACCTGGATGAGAAAGAAGCCGACGGCATGAGCAAGTACACGATCTTTGGCCAAGTGGTCAATGGTCAAGATGCAGCGGAGCGGATCAAGATTGGGGATAAAATGATGAAAGTCACGGTTCAGGAGTAACCACACACCATGCTCGCTATACTCGCCACGCTACTACTAACGGGGCAGCCCTCCGCACAGACCCCGCCTCCGGCTAATAAACCGGCTGTCGCCAAGCCGAAAAAAGAAGAGAAGCCCAAGCAGCCAAAGCCACAGAAGCCCCGAAAGCAGCAAGAACGCCCTGTGGTGACGCTGGAGACGGCAAAAGGAACCGTGGTGATCGAGCTAGAGCCCACCGAGGCCCCCATAGCGGTCTCAAACTTCATCAGCTTGGCGCAGCGTGGCTTCTACGACGGCCTGACATTTCATCGAGTCGAAGGCGATCTGGTGCAGGGCGGTGATCCGCTGGGCACAGGCGCAGGCGGCCCTGGGTACACGATTTCCTACGAGCAGAACCGTGGCCTCAAGAACCTGAAGGGGGTCATCGGGATGGCACGCGGGCCCGAAAAAGACTCGGCGGGCAGCCAGTTTTATATCCTGAAAAAAGATGTTCCCGGCTTCGATCTCAACGGCTACACGCTCTTTGGCCGGGTTACCAGCGGGCTGGATATTGTCGAGAAGATTGTGGTGGGCGATAAGGTCACCCGCGCCACAGTCACCGTTCCCGCCAGCTACAAGCCCCGTGCTTTTGGCCCAACCCACAACGCGGAGCCGCAGGCACTTTACTACCCGCTCCTCCCCGAGGATATCGCCAGCCGCACCTACACCAAGACGGTGAAAGTGAAAGTAATAGTGAGCGCGACAGGCAGTGCGGACATCACACTGACCCGTGGCACGGGCGACGAGGAAATTGACGATGCGATTGTCGCCGCGATGCGACAGTGGCAGTGGCAGCCGGCGCTGAAAACCGGCCAACCAGTGGCACAGACACTGGAGTTTGTGTATGATCTTGCGACACACTCTCGTCGCATTGGAGGATAGAAAGAACCATGATTCGCTTACAAGCCAAGATTCAAGGCAACGTCCAGGGTGTCGGTTTTCGCTACTGGGTGCACCACACCGCGCAACGTCTGACGGGAGTGGGAGGCGGCTACGTCAAGAACCTCCCCGATGGCAGTGTTCATGTGGAGGCAGAAGCTCTTGAGCGTGCGCCTCTACAAGCCCTCCTTGCTGAGCTACACCGTGGCCCCACGCAGGCACAGGTTACTGCGGTTGAGGCACACTGGGAAGAAAATATCGAAGGTAGCCACCTCTCTTTCCGGGTGGCCTAGCTCCGTGGTAGTAGACTAAAGATATGGGCCTGGAGGGACTCGAACCCCCAACCAAGGGATTACTTGCGGAGAAGATGGAGTTGAACCATCACAAGCCAACCTGCTTCTCCGTGAGTCCCCTGCTCTAACCATTGAGCTACAAGCCCGAAACAACGCTGGAATTATATCATATAGACGGGGATAGCCTCCCCCTGCGCCTATGCGCGACCCCCTCCGGCAGACGAAGGGAAAAAGGAAGATAAAGACTATGGCATCTGACATGATCAAGCTTGGTGGTCTCTGGACCAACAAGGACAAAGACGGCAATACCTATCTCACGGGTAAGCTCTCGCCCCAAGTGAAGATTCTGATCTTCAAAAACAAGTACCGTGAGTCGGAGAACCATCCGACCCATATCATGTATCTCTCGCAGGTTGAGTCGCAGCCAGGGGAAGAAGGCAAGCAACCTGAAGAAGCAGATGAGTTCTTCGCCGATGGCGATGCCGCCCCTCGCCCGATGGCCCCGCGCTCCGCCGCACCGGCTCCGCGTGCCCCTGCGCCCGCACCGAGCACGGCTCGCCCTGCCGCCGCAGCACCTGCCGCTCGCCCTGGAGCCCAGCGCCGTCCGTCGCCACCCCCTGCGGATGATGACCTCGAAGACCCGTTCGCCGAGTAAATCATGCAGCCACCTAAAACCATCACCACCTCGCTTAAGCTCAAGCGGGGTGTGTTTGTCTTACCAGAGGGCATCACGATCTCGGGCAACAATATCGTTGTTGACTTTGGCGGCTTGATTCTGCGTGGAACACCGGAGACCACAGAGCCGAACAAGCGCGAGGGAGTTGGGGTGCGCGTGACGGGGAAGAATATCACGCTCAAGAACCTCAATGTCCACGGCTACAAAGTCGGGGTTCTGGCGCGAGACTCTCCGGGACTGGTCTTAGAAAAAATAGACGCGTCGGACAACTGGAAGCAGCGCCTTGGCAGTACGCTGGAGAAAGAAGGCAGCGCCGACTGGATGAGCTTTCACCAGAACGAAAAAGACGAGTGGCTCGGCTACGGCGCAGCGCTTTATTTGGTGGGCTGTGATGGCTTTTCCGTGCGCCAGTGCAAGGCACTTCGTGGGCAGTGTGGGCTGATGCTCACGCGTTGCAATAATGGGCTGGTGGCGCAGAACAACTTCTCCTTTCTCTCAGCGATTGGCCTGGGAATGTACCGAAGCTGTCGCAATAGAGTTCTCCAGAACAAAATAGACTGGTGTGTGCGCGGCTACAGCCACGGGGTCTACAACCGGGGCCAGGACTCCGCCGGGATCTTGATCTACGAGCAGAGCAGCGAGAATGTCTTTGCCTACAACTCCGTGACACACGGTGGCGATGGCTTCTTTCTCTGGGCCGGGCAGATCACGATGGACACCGGACGCGGCGGCTGCGACGATAACTTAGTCTATGGCAACGATTTTTCCCATGCCCCGACCAATGGGATTGAGGCCACTTTCAGCCGAAACGCCTTTGTCAATAACCTAGTTCTAGAGTGTTGGCACGGGGTCTGGGGCGGCTACAGCTACGACACTAAGATTATCGGCAATGTCTTTGGCTTCAACGCCGAGGGAATCGCCATTGAGCATGGCCGCGACAACGTGATCTCCGCGAATCTCTTTCACCGTGATCTCACCGCGATCAACCTCTGGAAGAACGCCACACAAGACCCAAACTGGGCCTACGTCAGAAAACACGAGACCACAAGCAGAGATTATGACATCTCCGAGAATCGCTTTGTTGGCAGTGGCAAGACACTCAGTGTCCGGGCAACAGAGAACGTCCGAGAGAAGTCAAACACCACCGACACCAGGCCCTTCCCCGCCGTGATGCAACCTAGCGGAAATACCCTTGTTACCACCGAGGCTG
>NZ_JANNYP010000878.1:0-2167 GCF_031410135.1 Armatimonas sp.
TCAAGCCAGACGATCCCAACACGATGCTCGTGGCACTCTGGGAGCGCAAGCGCGATGAGTTCGATGCCTGGTCGGTGCTCAAGCCACCTGATGGCACCGATGGCTACGACCCCGAGGTGAAGTGGGGCAAGCACGCCGGAAACTACAAGACCACCGATGGCGGCAAGAGCTGGAAAAAGCTCACCAAGGGGCTCCCTAGTAACAAGATCGGGCGTATCGGGCTGGACTTCTACGCCAAGAACCCCAATACAGTCTTTGCCATTGTGGACTGCGAGAAGATCGGGCAGGGGCCACAGCCCAAGTACGGCTCGCTGGGCATTGTCGGGCAGGACGAAGAGCTGCGTGTCGCGGGAGCCATTAAAGTGGCGCAGGTGGTCAAGGGCGGTGCGGCAGAGAAAGCGGGCCTGAAAACCGGCGACATCATCAAGGCGCTCAAAGGCACTCCCATCGCCTACCGGCAGCTCATCGCCAAGGTGCGCGATGCCAACCCCGGTGACACGGTGACGCTCACTATCCTGCGCGATGGCAAGGAGCAAGAAATCTCGGTGGTTCTTGATGAGGCAAAGGCCGAGGAAGCACCGGATCTGGGGACGCTGATCGGGGCGTTCGTACGTGACGGCGAGAAAGGGGTGACGGTCGCCTTTCTGCGCGACGAGGGCGCTGCCGATAAGGCGGGAATCGAGCAGGGCGACACGGTGACGGAGGCCAACGGCGCTCCCACCACCAACACCGCCTCGCTTCTGGCGGCGTTCACTGCCGTTAAGCCGGGCGAGAAAGTAACCCTCACCGTGCTCCGCGAGGGAGCCAGCAAAAAAGTCACCGTGGAGCGTCCCAAGATCGAGCTCCCCAAGCGTCCCTACGAGTTCAACTACCTGGGCCAGGCCGCCAATGTGATGAGCAAGCAGGGGGAGAGTGGCCACGAGTACGGCGGCATCTACCGCTCCGACGACTGCGGCGAGACCTGGAAGCGCATCAACTCCCTCAACCCACGCCCGATGTACTTCTCGCAGATCCGCGTCGACCCGACCAACGACCAGAACCTCTACGTGCTCGGGGTGGAGATGCACCAGAGCCGCGATGGGGGCAAGACCTTCACCGACGACGCCGGAACACAAGTCCATCCCGACCAGCACGCGCTCTGGATCAACCCGCGCGACAGCCGCCACATGATCCTGGGCTGCGATGGCGGCACCTATGTCACCTACGACCAGTGCGCCAACTGGGAGCACTTGGCCCATGTCGCCATTGGGCAGGCCTACCATGTCTCGTTCAGTCCCAAGGAGCCGTTCTGGGTATTTGCGGGCTTTCAGGACAACGGAAGCTGGGGCGGCCCCACCAATACGCTCATGGGCACTGGAGCTTCCAACGACGACTGGCTCTCGATCTCTGGCGGCGATGGCTTTGTGACTCGCGTGGATCAAGACGAGCCCGACTGGGTCTATACCGAGAGCCAGGGCGGCTCGATCTCCCGCACCAACCTGCGTACCGGTGAGCGCGGCTCGATCTCCCCGCGCCGGGAAAAAGACAAGACGTTTGGCTTCAACTGGAACACCCCCTATATTCTCTCGGCGCACAACCAGAAGCTGTTCTACTCCGCCGGAAACTATGTCTTTAAGTCCGTGAACAAGGGAAGCGACCTGCGCATCACCTCGCCCAAGCTGGGGCGCTCGGATCGGGGAACTGCCACGGCGCTGGCGGAGTCGCCGCTAAACCGGGACGTGCTCTGGGTGGGCACGGATGACGGCATGCTCTGGGTCTCCCGCGATGGCGGCAAAGAGTGGAAAGAGGTCTCCAAGAAGCTCGGAATCTCCGGCTGGCGCTGCGTCGCGACGATCGAGGCATCGCGCTTTGTCGAGGGGCGTGCCTATGTCGCTCTGGACGGCCACCGCTCCGACGACGACAAGCCCTACCTCTTTGCTACCGAGGACTTCGGCGAGACCTGGAAGCCGCTCCATGCCAAGCTCCCCGCCTTTGGCTCGACCCGCTGCCTCCGTGAGGACACCGCCGTGCCGGACTTGCTCTACTGTGGCACGGAGCTGGCGGCCTTTGTGAGCCTGGATCGCGGCGCAAGCTGGACGAAGCTCAATGCCAACCTGCCGACCGTAGCCGTCCATGAGCTGGCGGTTCATCCGGCCACGGGCGAGGTGGTCGCCGCTGCCCACGATGC
>NZ_JANNYP010000879.1:0-2973 GCF_031410135.1 Armatimonas sp.
GACATCGAGTCCTGCACCGGCGAGCCACTTGTTCTTCAGCGCCGTCCAGACATATTTTTCATCAATCAACCCGCCGCGCCCAATATTAAACAGATAGCTCCCCTTCTGGATGATCTCGATCTCGTCCTCACCAAAGAACCAGCGCGTTGAGGGTGTGAGCGGCAGCGCCAGCACGACTATATTGGCTCGCACGATTAGCTCGTGGTACTGCAAGTGCGACAAGACCACATCAAAGCCCTCGGCGGGGAGCTCCGGGTTGCGGCGCAGGCCAATCGTATTCATCCCAAACGCCTTGCAGCGGGTCGCGATCCCCTGACCAATATGTCCCGCCCCGACAATACCGACCGTCTTGCCCTCCAGCTGAAACCCCGACGACGCGATGCCCCAGTGCTTCTCCTTTTGCGCTAAGACACTCGCGGGAATCTGCCGCGCCACGGCGAGCATCAGGGCCAGCACGTGCTCCGCACAGGCGCTCGCGTGCACATCCGAGCCCGTCACCACTTGCACACCATTGTTAAAGAGCCCTGGGTAGAGCTTGCCATCCACCCCCGCGCTCGTGATCTGCACCACCTTGAGCTTCGGCAATCGCGCCAAAATCTCCGGCTCCAGCTTCGCCGTCACCACCAGCTCCGCCTCCGCCAGCGCTTGTGTATCGGGGTCTTTCGGGTCGCAGAAGTGCAACACCACCGACTCCCCCAGCTCCTCGGTAAGAGCATCGCGGAGTTTCTGATTCGTGGAAAGGCAAAGAACGTGCATGCAGGTATTGTACCTAGCTCCGCCGAACCTGAGCACACGCCATGCCGATTCTCTCTGACCCGCGTAACTCCCATATCGAAGCGCTTCTCGTTGCTGCTGAAGAGGGGACTTTAAACAAGCTTCCCTTTCTCCAATACCTTAACGAAATCGAGGACATATGGAAGATACGAGAGGCAGGCGGCTACCTCTTCTACTGCACAATCGTACTGCTCGCGCATCACCGCACCGCATTTCCTGCTGAGGCCCAGGAGATTCTCACCAAACTCGCTCATGAGCTCATTGAGGATGCTCGTCGGGTACGTGCGGCTCGTTTCTTCTTTGATGTTCGTGGCTATCTCAAAGCGATTGTTGTTCTACGCTTACTAGCCCAAGAAGATAGTGAGCAAGATTTTGAAGATGCAGCCAACGAATGGATTTTCTTTGAGTGGGGCTACGGGGCACACCTTACCGACCGGCATGAACTCCTTTGTGCTCTTGCCCTCCTGCTCTGTCTCGATTCCGCACCTCCCCGCTTGGCGATCTCACTTTTTCAGCGGTTGCTGCGTCTGGATGATCAGCTCGCCGATACAGATAGCCTCTCTTCGTCACTTGAGCCATTTCGTAAGTGCCTCGCCGAGCCACCCCATGCTCGATATAAGCTTTTCTTGAATCTTGGGCTTCAGGAGCAGCTCCCCGCGCTAATCTCTCCTTCACCTTCGCTAGCCATCCCCTGTTTTGGAGGCTCGGTCGTTCGTCGTGAACGCACACAGTACGGCACTCTGCAAACAGCTTCTCGCGAGCCTTTTGTTACGGGCTGGCTGGACAGTACGCTCCCGCCCGTGATCTGCTGGAAGGATGACAGCTTGGCCGGAAAATTCGCTCCCGTAGCCTCGATCGGACAGCACCAACCAACAAGTCCCTTCCAGACATTTGCCCTCCAGCGTGGCGCGGATGTTCTGGCGCTACGCATCTATGAGTACGAGCGCTGGCCTCGTGAAACAATCCGCGATGTTTGGGATGTATATGACTCCTACGCCCGTGCCTACTGCCTCTCGCACACAGACGCAGTCTTGGAGCAATTCGAGGACTCCCAAGCAAAAGGAATTCAGTTGTCCATTGAACGTTACCAGGACGACACACACCTTGTAATCTTTCTCTGGGCGATCTCGCTGGAGGGGGAGATTGAGGGGGTTCCCGTTGTGACTCCTGCGCGTGTTATCCCCTCGGTGCCGCGTCGTAAGGGCGAGGAGGCATGGGATATTGACTGGGAGCTGCCTGGCGGGCTCTGGAAGGTGCGCGTGGACCCATTAGCGAAAGAGCCGTTACGAAAGAGATAAGTCATGTGGAAGATAGACAACATGCCGCCGAAAACCTACGATGCGCCGGGCTTTAGCGAGCCGGGCGTGACGGGGCTTTTCTATGATGGCCCGAGCTGGCAAGGAAAGCCGACACGGATCTTTGCGTGGCTGGGAATGCCTGCCCCCCGCCCCGATGGCCAGAAAGTGCCGGGGATCGTGCTGGTACATGGTGGCGGGGGATCGGCGTTTTCCCGCTGGGTGCGGCTCTGGAACGAGCGTGGCTTTGCGGCGATTGCGATGGACACCTGCGGCCACACGCCCGACTCGGGGGCGCTACGCCGCGATCATCACGCGCTGGGCGGGCCGCCAGGGTGGGGAGCGTATGATAAATCACTGGAGCCGCCCACGGAGCAGTGGGGCTACCATGCGGTCGAGGCGATCCTGCGCGGCCACTCGCTGCTTCGGGTACAGCCCGGCGTGGACGAGAAACGCATAGGCCTGACGGGAATCTCCTGGGGCGGCGTGCTAACGGGCATCGCAGCGGGCCACGACCCGCGTTTTGCCTTCGCCATGTCCGTGTATGGCTGTGGCTTTCTGGACCGCTCACCGGGACTTGGACTGGATAAGACCGACAAGCCGCACGCCGAGAAGTGGATGCAGCTCTGGGACCCGTCGCGGCACCTCAAAGACGCAAAGATGCCGTTTTTCTGGATCAATGGCACCAACGACTTTGCCTTCACCCCCGAGATCTGGCAGGAGTCGCACCGGCTCCCACGCGCCAAGAAAACGCTCTCCTTCAAGCTGCGCATGCCACATGGTCACGGCGTGGCAGGCGAGAACCCCGAAGAACTACGCGTCTTTGCCGCCGCGCACTGTGGCCTCGGCGAGCTCCCCCTGGCCCGCCTTAAGAAACAAGAGCGCAAGAGTAACTGGCTCCGAG
>NZ_JANNYP010000880.1:0-1631 GCF_031410135.1 Armatimonas sp.
AAAAAAGTGGAGATAAGCAAGCTGGGCGAGATTGCTACCTCACCGAGTCCTCGCTATGATGCCAAACTCCGAAAAAGTGTCAAGCCTCCCCAGCCTCTAGAGGGGCGCAAAGTGCTTCTGGCGAAAAATCAAGCCGCTATCGCCAAGCTCCGTGAGGCGCTGAGCCAAGACTATGCTGCTCCTGGAAAGTATGGGGATCTCGGCGCTAACTTTTTCCCTGCATTTGCCAACCATCGGGAGCTGGCCCGTATGCTCAGCTTCGCCAGCCGTACCTATGCTGACCTCGGACAAAAAGACAAAGCGGCAGAGTGCGCGGTAGATTCGATAGAGCTTGGGATACTCGCCGCACACCGGAGCCACTTGATTGGGGAGCTAGTTGGTATTGCCTGCGAGGCCATTGGCAGAAAGCCACTTTGGGAACTTGCCGATGGTTTGGATACAAAGACTGCACGCGCCGCAGCCACGCGCCTCGAAGCGCTAGAGCCGAAGCGCTACTCGTTTCAGAGTGTGCTCCTGGATGAGCGGGACTACACACAATCCAATAGCTATACAATGATGCGAGGGAGTGCGTGGGAGATGGCACAGCTTTACACGGAGAACGAGATGGCAGAATCCACGATGGTGATGATGCCTGATACGGGAGGCTATGAGAAACCCAGTGTGGCCCAACGGACTCTGGTACGTTCGCTCATGACCGCTCAGCTTCTCTGGTACACGAAAAAGCATATCTTTGCTGAGAGTGGGCGCTACATGTCCGAGCTCGCCGAGCAGGCAAAGCTCCCGTACGATCCGAAGCGCCCCGGTCCTCGTATGCCGAATGATCCCCTGAACGCGACTCTGATGCCCGTTTTTGCACAAGCGGGGCAGAAAGACACAGCAGCTCGGGCGGAGACGGCACTAATGCGAGCCTATCTGGCCCTCCGCGCGTATCGGCTGGAGAAAGGGAGCTACCCTGCGACGCTTGCAGAGCTAGTGAGCGCAGGCTATCTCAAGGCCCTCCCCGACGACCCGTTCGCACCGCGCTTTGGGCAGCCATTCGGTTACCGGCGCGAGGCAGGTGACAAGTTCAAGCTCTGGTCGTGCGGCCCCGATGGCGACGATGACAACGGGCGGGCGATTGTGGCAAAGAACGAGAACGGCAACACGCGCTCAGGGCGCTATGTTCAGTCTGGCGATGAGGGCGATCTGGTGGCGCGGGTGAACACGTACTAGGGGACGGGTTTACGAAATCCACGCTCCCTCGGGTTGCTCGGGGCGGTAGCTGACTCCTACATAATCCCCGACAAACTGGCTCTCGCTGAGGACGGGTGTTGAGGAGACGAACTCCACGGGCTGGCCTCGGTGCGTTGCAAAACGGACACGGGCGTAGAGCGCAGCGTCGCGCTCGATAAAGGCAATCAAAACACCGGTGGCGGATAGCAGATGGGGAACTTTCATACCAAGATTGTCGGCAGAAACAAGAAAAACTCTCCTGGTAACCTTAGGGGGCTAGTGGACGCCGTCGGGGGCTGTTTGGGGCGCGGAAGATAAGAAAATCGCTCTCGGGAGCCGCCTCCCATTCCCAACCGCCAAAGTCCAGGCAGACCTGGTCCAGGAGTGCAGCGAGCTTCATCGGGGGGCAGGAATAGCCC
>NZ_JANNYP010000881.1:0-5995 GCF_031410135.1 Armatimonas sp.
CGGCGGTGACTACGGTGGCGGCGGCGGCGGACGCTGGTAGTTCCCTTCCTTTAACCCAATAACGCTCGGTAATTTACCGGGCGTTATTTTTTTTCGTGGTACACTAAGTGCCGTGTTTTCGGAAGATGTCTCCCTCGCCTCTTATACCACCCTCGGAATTGGTGGCCCTGCTCGCTTTTTTTGCACTCCTACCACTCCTGCTGATATACATATTGCTCTGGTTGAGGCCCAAAACCGTGACCTCCCCGTCTTTGTTCTAGGGGGCGGTAGCAACCTGGTTATCGCCGACTCCGGCTGGCCGGGCCTCGTGCTCCGTCCCAACCTTACCCATCAAGTGGGGCTGACGGTTGGGGCAGGCGTCGACTGGAACGACTTCATAGACCACTGCGTGTCGCAAAATCTTGCCGGTGTCGAGTGCCTTGCCGGGATTCCAGGAACCGTCGGGGCCACCCCCATCCAGAATGTCGGGGCCTATGGCCAAGAAGTCGCCGATACCATCGTCTCCGTGACAGCGCTAAACCGTAAAACGCTCGCCATTCACTCGTTCTCCAATGCCGAGTGCCGCTTCGCCTATCGCCAGAGCCGCTTCAACACCGAGGAGCTGGGGCAATGGCTGATCTTAGAAGTTGAGTTCGCCCTCAAAGAAAACGCCGCCCCGAATCTTACGTACCGCGATCTTATCCACCACTTCGGCCCTGACACCTCGCCCACGCTCACCGAGGTAGCCGCCACAGTACGGCAGATTCGGGCACAAAAAGGCATGGTCGTTGACCCTGCCGACCCCGATAGCCGCAGCGCCGGATCGTTCTTCAAGAACCCTATTCTGGAAGCCTCCCAAGCCCCCGGAACGGCCCCACGATTTGCCCAACCCGATGGCCGCGTCAAAGTTCCGGCGGCGTGGCTCATCGAGCGCTCGGGCCTCATGCGTGGCGAGACGCTTGCAGGTGGTATCGGGCTTTCGAGCAAGCACATTCTCGCCCTCGTCAACCAAGGGGGGGGGATGGCAGCCGATGTGGTGGCTGCGGCAAAAAGGGTGCAGGAGTGTGTCCACAAAACCTGGGGAGTTGTCCTGCACCCGGAGCCCATCTTTGTCGGGTTCCCAGGGAGCACAGAGCTCCCTGAGGGCGCGACCGTTATTTCTTCAGAGCTGCCTCAATAGCCGGAGCCAAGTTTGCGCCCCGCGCCCCGACGGCAGCGATCTTTCCGTCCTTGCCGATGAGAAGCGTGAAGGGAATAGAGCGAACCCCATAGCTCACGGCGTTGGCAGCCTGCCAGTACTTGCCATCGAAGATCTGCCGCCAAGGCATGTTTTTGTCCTGGATGAACTTCTCCAGCTTAGGACGAGCGTTCTCTTGGTCTAGCGAGATCCCTAAAATCTCAAAGCCCTGATCGTGGAACTTGGTGTAGGCCTCTTGGACATTGGGCAGCTCCGCGATACACGGGCCACACCAGGTCGCCCAGAAGTCCACGAGGAGCACTTTGCCTTTGTAGTCGGCGTAGGAGACGGGCTTTCCGGCTAGGTCCACCCCAACCAGCTTAAAGGGTTCCGCTCCCACCTTCAGCCGCTCATCATAACGCGTCGGTTCTTTGGGAGCATCCATAGCCACGGCTCCTGCTACAGGGACATAGGTAAATGTCGAAGCTGCCAGTGTTGGATTAGCGGTCACTTTCGTGTAGGTCTCGGTGATATTGGGAGTCCCGTCAACGGGGCCAATCGTAAGACGCCGTAAAAAGTGATCTTCCTTGCCAAAGGCAAACTGGTAAGCAGATTTCTGCTGCGCATTACCCACCACTGCGGTGACCACCTCACAAACAACACCATCCAGCGTCTCATTGGCTCCCTTCGTCAGAGACTCTGGTTTGCCCGGAATAATCTGCTTATCGGCGGTAGGGCTGGTCAACAAGATCGTTAATAGCCCCACGCCCACGCCCCCCTTGCGCCCCAGAACCCCAATCGCGGCTTGGAGAGTGGTACCAGGCTCTTTAACGTACTTCTCCGCCTTTTCGACCTCGTTGTGGCTATAGATAGTTGTCCCGTCCGCCACGACCCGCATCACCGCTTGTGCATTGGTAATCGTCGCTACCAGCTTACCGGTCTTGAGCAGAGTCACCTCGGACGTGATCTTGCGGCCCGGCTGGTTTGTTGCGACCGTCAGCGAAAGTGCAGAAGCATTGCGGTAGGCAGTAGCCGAGTCTGCGAGAATCTTCTGGATCGCAGCGTCGGGAGTTTGCGCCACGAGTGCCAGTACAGGAACCATAGGAATCATAAGATAAAATCAACCTTTCTCTCAATACTAAGACAGTACTAGCTCCAATTGTGTGACAGCATGCGCTATTTCCTCCTCGGAGATAACCAGTGGCGGGGTGAACTCCAAAATGTCACCGTCGCCTGCCGGTAAGACAATCACGCCACGGTGGAGCAATTTCACCATCAGTTCCCCGGCACATGCCCCCGCGAGCTGGATTCCCAGCATCAGCCCACGCCCTCGCACCGCGAGAATTTTCGTCGGGAGCTGCGCTTGCAGCCGCTCTAGTTGCTGAATAAAAAACGCCCCGCGCTGCTTAGCTAGTGCAGGCGCGTCCAGTCGCTCCAGCTCACTGAGAGCCGCAAGCGCGGCGGCACAACACAGAGGATTTCCTAAAAACGTGGACGTGTGCAGTGCCTCGCCCATCGAGACGCCCCACGCCGCCATCACTTCGGGTCGGGCAAGGCACGCTGAGATGGGAAGTCCCCCGCCCAGTGCTTTTCCCACACACAAGATATCCGGCACCACGCCCTCGTGCTGGCAGGCAAACCAGTCGCCGGTGCGGCCCCAGCCAGTGAAAATCTCATCCAGAATCAGTAGCGCCCCACTTTTCTCACAGAGCGCCTTCAGTGACTCCAGCCAGCCCGCAGGTGGCACGACGATCCCGCCGCGCCCCTGAATCGCCTCGACCAGCACCGCCCCCACGCCCTCGGGAAGCGATGTTAAGAACTCGCCGTAGGGTTTGTGAATCGCAAAGGGCGCGATCTGCCCGGCAAACGGCTCCCGAAAGTCCGAGCGATGGGTCACGGCAAGTGCCCCTAAGTTCAGCCCGTGGTAGCCACCCGTGAACGCCACCACACCGGGCCTCTCGGTAAAGACCCGCGCCGTCTTCAGCGCCGCCTCGACCGCATCGCCGCCTGAGGTTCCAAACAGTGCGCCCCCCAAATCCCCCGGCGTCATTTCGGCTAGCTTCTGTGCCAGCTCGACTTTCACGCGGCTGGGGTGGACATCGCCCATCCCATGAATGAGTTTTCGGGCCTGCGCCGCAATCGCCGCTGAGACGACGGGGTTGGTGTGCCCGATGCTCGCCACACCGAACGCCGCCGTGAGGTCAAGATACTCCTGGCCGTCGGCGTCTATCACCGTGCAGCCATGCGCCTCCTCCCAGAAGATTGGAAAGCTGCCGTCCTCCGCGAGAAACGTCACATTGGGGGATTCAAAGCGCCGCAGCGTAGCGGCGAGGGCGCGGGATTTCGGGCCGGGGGTCATGGGGGAATTGTACCGTTTTTGTCTCCCCGCTTACTCTTCATGATCTTCTTGCTGGCCCAGCCAACGTCCGAGCAAGATGAGTGCAACAGCAATGATCACAGAGACAGAAGACCAGAGAAGCACTCCCACATCCAGCACGCCTTTTACCAACCAGACATTCATCGCCCCTATACCCAGAAAGCAAAGGGCAATCATCAGCATCCCATACTTGGCAAAAAGCCGTTGCCGCAAGAGTACACATAGCCCGCTTACCATACAGAGAACGGCTTGGAGAAAAATTAAGAGATTGGTTAGGAGAAGCGGCAAGGGAAACGTCGCAAGTCCCTCACGGAAGGTAATGAGAGCAAAAGGTAGGCTAGTCCCCCCAGAAACCACTCCCCAGACGAGAATTAACCAGGCAATCAGAAGTTCTCCAACCATACGGCGTTGCTTGGGTAGGTGGGAGAGTGGGGATTCCTGCTGGCGCTGCATGACCTATGGTATACCCTAGAGCATGACACTCTGGATCGTGGATCAGCAGCCCGCACGCAACCTCGGGCTCACGGGCGAGCCGCTCGTGGACGTGATTCGTGGCTGTGGGCATGAGGCCATTGAGACACGCTTCGATCCCGCCAAGCAGCACCTTGCTCCCGAAGCGATCCCCTACTTTGACTCCGGGCGGCCTTTGATCGTCACCGGCTCCGTAGGCTTTGCGAGCTGGGCACACACGCACTGGCCACTTCGTCCGGGCGCGTTTTGCTCCGAGCGGCTTGAGGCGCGGCACTGGCTCCCCGCCTACGGGGTACTGACACTCAACGCGGATGCACAGTGGCTGACCTATGGGGAATTTCTGATGCGTCCCCGCACGGAGCCGGTGTTTATCAAGCCTGCGGGCGGCGGCAAGCTACTCTCGGGACTCCTGCTGGAGCCGGGCACAAATCTGCAAGACGCACACTTTTCCCGGCATAGACGCTGGCCGACGATCCCCGAGGATTTCCTGTTGCTGGTTGCGTCGCCCCGCGAGATTTTAGGCGAGTGGCGCTTTGTGATTGTGGGTGAGCAGGCTATTGCGGCGTCGCAGTATAAATGGGGCGAGACTCTGGTGTTTGAGCGGGGAGCACCCCAGGAAGCGTGGGCTGTGGCACGAGCGATTGCAGTGCATACGTGGCGTCCCACCGAAGTTTTCGTGGTAGATATTGCCCAGACCTCGGAGGGCTACTTTGTTCTGGAGCTTAACACGTTTGGTACAGCGGGCCTCTATGCCTGCGACCTAGAGGACATCGTGCGTGCCGTTGCGCCCTATGCGGCGGAGTAGACGCAGTCGCCGCCCACGTAGGTCGCTTGAACCGTGAGCTCATCGTTCACGATGACTAAGTCTGCAATTGAGCCTTCGATGAGACGGCCCGTGTCGTGCCAACCTTGCTGATCGGCGGCGTTGGTGGCCGTCACTTGGGCGATCTCTTGCCAGCCGAGATTGCACCAAGCACGAAGATTACGCGCGGCCTGGTCCATTAAGAGCACCGAGCCTGCCAGCGTCCCATCAGCGAGCGTGGCGCGTCCGTTGGTCACGGTGACCTCGTGCCCACCAAGCTTATAGAGGCCATCGCCGTTGCCCGCGCCCGCCATGGCATCCGTGATGGCGATAAAGCGCTCTGCCCCGACGGCGGCGTAGGTCATGGCGATCACTTCCGGGGCGACATGGTGCCCATCGGCAATGACTTCCACGCGAACGCGGGGGTCGGTCATAAAGACAGGGATCGGGCCGGGGTTGCGGTGGTGAATCCCGTTCATCGCGTTGAAGAGATGGGTCGCCTGCCGTGCACCTAGCCCAATTGCGCTTTTTGTTTGTTCCGCTGTGGCATCGGTGTGGCCTAGTGAGATCACGACTCCCGCGGTGCTACAGGCGGCCATGAGCGCCTCGCCGCCAGGCTGCTCCGAGGCGAGTGTGATCTGCCGAAGCTTCCCCTGCGCCGCATCCAGCCAGAGTGCGAACTCAGCTTGGTCGTAGTCCCGCACGAACTCTTTGGGCTGTGCGCCCGGCTTACTGGGGCTAATATACGGGCCTTCGAGGTGAATGCCAGCAACACTGGCTCCCCCGTTATCGGGGGCGGGGGGGGCCTTTGCCACATTGGCGAGAGCCGCCGTGATCGCCGCATTGCTCTGCGTGATTGTGGTGGCCAGCAGGCGCGTGGTGCCGTGCGTGGCGTGGGTGCGGCAGATCGTCGCGAGTGCCTCGGGCGTGGCATCCATCGTGTCTGCACCGCCGCCGCCGTGGATATGCAGGTCAATAAAGCCAGGGAGCACCGTCAGGCCCGACGGTGTGCCGGGCACTTCACTAATCGCCACAATCCGTCCACTGTCAATGCTCAGGCTACCGTTCTCGATCACACGCTCTGGTGTGACGATGCGAACGTTGCGCAGCTCCATCAGCGCCCGTCCTGGGGCATGTTGGGGTTGATCGGGTTCGGTGTCGCATTCGGCTCAGGAGTTGGTGCCGGTGT
>NZ_JANNYP010000882.1:0-2742 GCF_031410135.1 Armatimonas sp.
ACAGCTTCGCATTCCTCTTGAAATCCCCGATGACCGCCGTAGCAAGACGCAGATTACGATGGCCCTCCGCTAATAACCACCTCACTGGGAGTGCCGTCGGGGCGGGTGTAGTGGTAGACGAAGCGCGTCTTTTCGACACAGAGCCGAATCGTGCCTAGCTGCGTGGCGACACTGGAGACGTTGTCTTTTTTCTCAAACGCGAGCCGCAGAAGCTCCCACTGCTGGGCCTGGCGCAAAGCGCGAAATCCCAGGCCCTCGGCAGTCAGAGCGCTCTTTTGCTGCTCGGGCGTGAGGCTGGCAAAGAAGCGCCAGTGCGGGCGGAGCGTTGCGTTGGTGGCGACATTCCACTCCTGAAGGTTCTGAATCACCCGCACGCCGCTTCCCACAAACCCAGAGTCGAGCTGCTCGTCTCGGAGCGTGGCGATCTCGGCCAAGTCCGTGGCGACCAGGCCACGGTTCATGCGCCGACTCATGGCCCAGCGCTGCAAGAAGCGACTTGGCACTTCCTGAACGCGGTCGCTGTAGAAGCTCGCGCTCCGAAACGAAAACCAGCCGCGCTCCTGGCCCCACTGAAGGCCCAGCGGCTCGCAGACGGTATTGAGGGCATCGAAGAGCGGCAGGTTCTTGGCCGTCACCCGCTGAGGCGCTTGTAGTTTGGTGAAAGAGTCTCCGATGGTGTCTTTGCCCGTGGCATGATGAATCGCCTCTAAAAGATCCGCCGTGGTCACCAGCGGCTCCGGGGCGCTCTCGCCGGGCAGGCGCGGCTCACGCTCACCCGGCACGGGGGCAATCGTGACTTTACGTAGCAGCTCTGGCAGCAACTTCAGCGCCTTGTTCCGCTTGGCGTTGCTGCTGCTACTGGCTGAGGGAGTGAGAGTCAGTGAGCTGCCCCAAATAATACGACCTGTAATATCCAGGGTATTCAGATCGAGATCGAGGACAACTTGGCTAGCTTCTGGAGTGCCCACTTGAGTGCCCGGTTGCTTGGAGTATTTTATGTCCTCTGGTACAACTCTCTGAACATCGAGGGAACGAAACTCGCCTTTGATAATCGCTAGTTCATTGTTTTGTGTTCGCACTGTCCACTCCGCGTCTTCGCCTGCCTTGACAGGAGAGCGTATGGTATTGAAGTACACGATGGTATTTCGGTTCTGGTTGCGCAGCTCTTGCTCGGCGAGCTGTGCTTTCACGGGCTGGGTGAGCCTATAGTTGTACTCATCGGGCTGGCCGGAGCGAGTCCAGGTGAAGCCGAAGAGATTGGTGATCTCGCGCATCAAATCGCGCACGGGGCGCTTGGTGCAGAAAACCGTGACATTGTCATCTGCGACGTTGGCTGCGGCGGAGAACTTGACGCCTGTCTTGCGTGTCAGCTCGGCGCACATATCTGTAAACGAGAGAGCTTTCACGCCCAGAGTGACGCCCTGCGCCAGCCGCCCATCCACGATCTGTCGCTCCGCTTGGTAGGTCGCCAGCGCCTCTGCGGCGGCTGTCGTCGCCGTTGTTGCCACCATTGGCAAGGGAACATCAATAAAATCATCGCCGCCTTTGACGATCGCCTTGATGCGCTCAAGCTGCGCCAGCTGCTCGTCTTGCGGAAGCTGCGCCCAGTGCTGAATTGCCGCCTCACTGCCTCCATTGTTGATAACATCAAGATCATCACTAGCAACATGAGGCACTATATTAGCAACATAAAGCAATTTGTTAGCGACGCGAGGCACTTGGTTAGCGACGCGAGGTACTTGGTTAGCTACGTGAGGTACTTGGTTAGCGACGTGAGGTACTTGGTTAGCGACGCGAGGCACTTGGTTAGTAACGTGAGGCACTTGGTTAGTAACGCGAGGCACTTGGTTAGCAACAGGAAGTGAATATAACTTTGAGAGACCGATGCCTATTGTCACTGTGCCCGCTAGAGCCAATGGGAAAGCAAGGCCAAACGGGCGACGTATCGGACGCTCTTCTTGTTGGCTTGCTGCAAGTGCTTTCCGAACCACGTCTCCATTGGCGGGCGTGGCGGCACGACGAGCGCAAGCCTCGTCAATAAGCGGCTTCAAAGAATTATTTTTCATGGGATTCGTTTCTCCTGGATTTCCTGGCGCACCACCCAGCTTTGCAGGGTCTTTCGGGCGCGGTAAAGCTCAACTTTGACGAGAGGGGCGTTGGTTCCGGTGGCCTCCGCGATCTCCGAAAGGCTCCAGCCCTCTACTTCTTTGAGCAGAAAGATCGCACGGCGACGCGGCGGCAGCTCGGAGAGGGCGCTCTGGAGCAAAAACTTCTGGAGGGTCTGCGTCTCGGGTGAGGCATGGGGACGCGGCGCGGGAAGCTGCTCTAAAGCAATAGGTTGCTTGCGGCGCTGCTCTAAACAGACCCGGATGGCGATACGTGTCAGCCAGGTCTTGAGCTGTGCCTCGCCCCGAAAGCTCCCCAGGCCACGAATTGCTCGGAGAAACGTCTCCTGAAGCGCATCTTCTGCGTCGTCGTGGTTGCCCGTGAGCTCGCGGCACAAAAAGCGCAGCGATGCCTCGTGGGGAGCCAGAAGCGCCGCTGTCTCACTTGTTGCGTCTTGTTGCAGAAAGGCCACACTCGTCATGGTTTTGCAGAGTTAGACGGTGAGAGCGGCGCAAAAGGGTACAAAATATATTTTCTTCCCCCTCACCTTCTTCCCCCCTAACCCCCGCCCGGCGCTAATCTTGTCCCATAACTTTTTGTCGTCTTGGAGCCGAAATTGCAAAAGAGAGAGTGATG
>NZ_JANNYP010000883.1:0-5520 GCF_031410135.1 Armatimonas sp.
GACAGATTGGTCAGGGGATCGCGACCCGCTGCAAGGCTTTTGGCATGAACACGATTGGCCTGCGCCGCAATCCGGAGCTTCCCGCCGAGGGCTTTGATGTGGTCTTGTCGCACTTGCAGTACCACGAGCTGATCGTACGAGCCAATATGGTCGTGCTGGCGTTGCCGCTCACGCCCTCGACCCGCTGGTTCTTTGGGGAGGATGAGATCGAGATCATCCAGAAGGGGAGCTATCTGTTTAATATCGGGCGCGGCGGGTTGATTGATGAAAAATATGTCTGGACGGCGCTGAAGAACAAGTGGCTCGCCGGTGCAGGACTCGATGTCTTCGAGGACGAGCCTCTGCCTTCTAACTCGCCGTGGTGGGAGCTGGACAACGTCGTGATTACCCCCCACATCGGCGGGCAGACCGATACCCTCGCCGAACGCCTTGCCGCGTTAGTGGCGGAGCAAGTGCGCCGGATGCAGGCCGGGGAGCCGCTGAAAAATCTCGTCAACTCGGAGCTGGGCTACTGAGGTGCTGAGCGAGGCCCCTGCCGATGATCTCTACGGCGATGGCTCGTTCCAGACGGAGCTGCTCTATCGTTTTACGTGCCACGCACAGGTAGGAGAGATCGAGTGGGTTGGGAGCCACTTTGGCCTCCAGCGCATCGACAACGCGCATCAGACTGTCACGCTGGTAACGCCGCGCGAGGGACTTCCCGCTCCCTATGTGGAAGCCATTATCGCTGACACCCAAGCGACCTACGCTCTGGTGCGAACACTCGAAGCACCATTTGTGCTCTTTCTCGGACAGCTGACGCCTGAAGGCGAGGGCTGGCAGACGCTTGCTCACTGGCCTCTCCCCGAGCAGGAGTACCCTCTTGAGCGCCATGCCTCGCTAAGCCTCTCAGAAGACTTTGTCGTGGTGGCTCTCCCGGAGGTCAGGCAAGAGGATGTTGCTTTCTGTCACTTTGTCGAGCGGGCAACACATACTCTGCGATCTCTCCCTGGGCACCCTTGGCTACGCGCCGATCTACCCAAGATCGCGGTGTACTTTGCTCAGATCCGTGCTGATACGCTCTGGTTGGGAACCAGTGCAGGGCTACTGTCAACTCCCCTAGGTTCCCCACAGGACTGGGAGCGCTTTCTTCTGGAGCGGGTTTGCATCGCGGGAGAGTGGGCTTCGGATGGGATGCTCTGGTGCCTGACTACTCCACGCCAGTATACGCAGGAGCACCCGCCATTTCAACTGGTAGCGCTTGCTCCCGACGGGACGCCCACTGTGCCTGTGCCAATTCCTCACACAGCACGCCCCCCCGGGCGGTACCCCAGAGGGCTGGCTCTCCACTCCGATGGGACGCTCTGGGTGGAGAACCTGATCCCAGATACGGGGCATAATATGGGCTGGCTTTGCTATCAGCCACAGAGCCATACCTGGACAACCGTCCCCTACCAAGAAACGGCACCTGCTCCCCCAGCGGCGCATCGTCTCCTCGCCTTTACTGCCTTTCCCACTCCCGGCTCAACACCCCAGGAAGATCCCCGTTTTCCGTGGCGACAGCAGCACTTCCCCAGCTGGCACCTGCGTCTCCTGAACTGGCCGCTTCCCTCGCGCATTTCCTACGGCCTGCACCCCGATCCTGAGGACCCCACTCTGAGCTGGTGGGTGACAGAGAACACGCTTGTGTGTGCCGAGCGCTCCCAGCCTGCACGGCACTACCGACCTCCGGATGGGATCCGGCTCGACAGTGAGCTGATCGTGGATCGTCACTCTGTTTGGGGAAGAGCACTGAGCGCGGAGGGGCGCTACCAGGGCATCTGTCGCCTGGACCGTGGCACCGGTCAGTTTTGGCTCTATGATGCCAGCTTTGGGAAGTGGCATCGTCCCGCCCTCACGGATGGTCAGGCACTCTGGCTACTACACTGTCCAGGAACCTGGTGGATTCTGCCCGGTGCGGCAGAGCAGGAGCAGGTGACGGAGCAAGAGATAAGCATCCTCGTCCCAGACCTCACCGATTCGGATGACGTGTATTGGGTAGAGGACTCACGCGGTTTCGACCAGCCCGCTCGTCTGGTACGCTTCCATAAACCGACGAAAGAGCAGCACGACATCTCACTGCCGCCGCTATGGCATGTGTCCGCCTTACTGGTGGAGAAAGAGCATCTCTGGCTCGCGGCAAGCCGCCGTGGTGACTACCATCACTCTCGAAGTGTCCTGTTCCGTCAAAAGCGCTCTCATGGTGGCTGGGAAGAAGTCTCCCTTCCTGCGCACCTGCCCCCGCTGACTTTCTACCGCATGGCGCGTACCCCTGAGGGCAGGCTACGTCTAGGAACCTTCCACGACCGCTCCCTTGTCTGTCTGGATCTCTGAGTTATTGATGCAAAGTATGTTTGGACAGCGTTGAAAAATCTCGTCAACTCGGAGCGGGGCTACTAAAAGCGCTACTTCGTGATCTTGTAGAGCACATAGTCGCCTTCCCGAGCTGCGACGGGGTAGTGCTGGCGGAAGAAGTCCTCGTTGAAGGGGAGCTTGTAATTATTGGGGATGTCGCCGCGCTCACGGGGGGTGACTGCTACAAAGTCAATCTCGTATTTTTTGAGGAGTGCTTCGGCTTCCGGGTCGCCTGAGTAGATCTTCTTGAGCGCTTCCTCGCGGTAGCCGTAGTCGAGGCCATGTGACCAGAGCCAGCCCGTGTAGCCCAGCCAGGTGCGACGGCCCGCCCAGTAGACGGGATGGGTAAAGGCCGCCGAGGTCAGAATCCGCGACTGAGGCTTTGTGACGGGAACTATCGCCTCGCCAAAGCGCTGCTCAGCGGCGGAGTAGATCTGCTGCTTGCCAGTGCCCGTCGCCACCTGCCAGACATCCAGAACACCGGCCAGTGTGCAGCAAAGTACCACCAGCGGCACCCAGATACGCACGCCTTTTTGTCGCCACCAGCTTGCCAGGAGACCGGCCACCAGAGGCACGCTGAGCAAGTACCAGTAGATCAGCACCTTGAGGTTGTCCCAGATCCACGGGGCCATCTGGAAGACATTGGGGCCAAAGAAGCAAACTAAAAACGGCAGATAGAAAACCAGCCAGCGTCGAGAGACACGGCCCGCCCCTAGCACGAGCAGGGGGATAAACGGCCCAGTATTGAAGAGCCAGAACCGTGTCCAGCCGGGCACATCGTTGGCCTTCCCGTCCCAGCCCAGCGCAAAGCGGGCAAACTGCGCCGTGTTGGTGTGGCTCCCAACCAGCATGTAGGCCAGCGACGGCAGGGCAAAGGCACCCAAAATCACAAAAAACGGGAGCCAGCGCTTCACGGCTGCGCCAAAGCCCTCGCGGAAGATCATGGTCAGAGCTTGCAGAGCCGCCACGCCGCCCAGTGACGCGAACGTGTGCACATGGCCTAGCGGAAGCAGTCCCACGAGCAAGCCCGCCAGCCACATCCCGCGCCGCTTCCCTGACCACCAGAGCCGCACGACTGTCAGCGCTATCGGCATTCCCAGCACAAGGCTCCGCTGCGTCCCAAGCAGCACGCAGAGCATGTTTCCCCAGCGCAGCCCTCGTTCCGCATCGTTGGTGTAGCTCTTGGGCAGGTGAAACAACAGCTCGGTGAGGGAGCTACTCGGGGCATTCTGCCAGTCGCCCCCGAAGTAGAGAAAGCCCCAGCCGCCGGAAAACAGTGCTAGTGGTAGGGCTAGATGCGCCGCCACCGAGTCGCGGGTGAAGAGCCGGGTGAGCCGCCAGAGCCAGTAGAGCGTGCAGCCCACAAGTGTCGCGTCTTGAAAGAAAATCGCGCCCGGAATGCTCGCTCCCCCCCGGACATAGAGCGCCGTGGTGAAGTCCACAATAAACGGGTAGGTCAGCTTTGCGCCCTCCATCGCGGGGTGCTCGGGAGGAAAGTTCCCTCCAACAGCAAAGCCTTGGATAATCCCGATATGGAGCGGCAGATCCCCGAGGTTGGCAACATTGAGAGTCCAGATCGCGCCATCGCTCTCGGCGTAGCACGCGCCCCAGAAAAAGCGCAAGAGTAAAGAGAAAAGCACACCGTACCAGAGTGCTAAGGCGATCCCCGCCACGCTGGGTTTCCGCAGTCGCGCCTGCACTCGGCTAATACTAATGCTCACCACCTGCGCCAGCCGCCGCCTTGGGCCAGTACGTAGCCAGAGCAAGGCAGGGGAGAAGCTGAGCACCGTCGCCAGCCCCATTGCCACGGGCGTCATCCCGAGGCGCGAGGCCAGTATCAGCCCGAGCAGCCCCAGGGTCAGGTTGCCCAGTGGAATCGCCGCCGCCAGCCGCTCGCCCAGTGTCCAGTGCCGCGCAAAGACACCCACCAGCGCCAGCGCTCCCAGGGTCGAGAGGAGAAAGAGCAACAACATTGTTTAGTATTATACGTTGCCTCGCGAAACTTCGTTATAGACAGCATTGCGTTATACTAACTCTGTGGAACTTGCTGTTGATTTTGGAACGACAAATAGTGTGGTGGCGGTGGTGGAAGAGGGAAATGTGCGTGTGGTCTCGCTTCCGGCCATCGCGCGGGAGCAGCCGACGACGCAGGCGACTCTAGTGCCGACCTGTGTGTTTGTGCGGGAGAAGCACCGCCGCCTCTGGCCGCAGTTCTGGCGCACGGAGCCCGAGGCGCTGATCGGGCAGGCGGCACTGGCACACAACTTCGAGGGCGGCGCACCCGGCTTCGCGCAGAGCTTCAAGCGGGCACTGGCACAGGAGCCACACCGCCAGGTAGCCAGCGTTCAGGGCAAGCCTATCGCCGCGCGCGAGGCGGCGTATTTGTTTCTTCGTGAGCTGATCACGGCGGCGCGGGGGACTTTAGGCAATAAGAAGCTCACGCAGCTGACGATTAGCGGCCCGGTCGGCTACTTCGAGACCTATCGCGCGGAGCTGGCGGCTCTCACCAAGCGCCTTGGGGTGAAGCACTTCAAGACCATTGACGAGCCGATTGCCGCCGCGCTGGGCTACGGCGTCAATGTCGGGCGCGACGAGACACTCCTCGTGGTGGACTGGGGTGGGGGGACGCTGAACCTCGCGGTGATTCGCCTCGGGCCGGGCGTGCTGGCGTCGGGGGCGGCTCCGATTCTTGCCAAGCACATGGTGGGCCGTGGCGGCGACGACGTGGACTACTGGCTGATGGAGGAGCTACTCCCTGGCTTTGAGGACATCGCCGCCGGGCGCTACGATGCCAAGTGGGAAGTCATGCGCGCCAAAGAGTCCGTGAGCCGCACGGGGGGCTCGACTCCCATCTCCTGGCGGGGCATCCAGCGAACCCTCGACCGCGAGAGCTTGGTGGCGCTGCTGACCAAGCGCGGTCTCTACGACGACCTACGCACGGCTCTCACGGACATCAAGACCCAGCTCGCCGAGACCGCGCCAGACTTCAAAGTGGACGAAGTACTGCTCACGGGCGGCTCGACGCTGCTCCCTGAGGTGCCCGCCGTGGTAGACAGCTTCTTCCCCGAGGCCATTGTCCGCCACGACAATGAGTTTGTCTTTACTGCCGTCGCCAGTGGAGCCGCACGCTTTGCGGGGGGCGTCCCC
>NZ_JANNYP010000884.1:0-3472 GCF_031410135.1 Armatimonas sp.
ATCAGAAGTGAGGGAGTTGAGCCGTTATAAGGACGGAGGGAACTCATGTCCAGCTGTGAGCGGCATATTTTTTTACATTTTGTTTGGGCAACGCGGGATCGTCTGCCCTTTGTGACCCCGGAGATCGAGCGGCGCTTGTACCGAATGATGGAAGCCAAAGTGCGCGAGCTTGGGTGTCGCGTTGTGGCAATCAATGGGATGCCCGACCATGTGCATCTTCTCGTTCAGATGTCCACGACGATCACTCCCGCAGATCTTATGCAGAAAGTCAAAGGGGCCTCATCGGGGTTTGCACGTAATGTCTTGCGGCAAGGTGAGGCATTCTCCTGGCAGCACGGCTACGGCGTTTTCAGTGTCGGGCAAAAAGGGGTGCCTCGTGTTGTTGCCTACATCACCAACCAGAAACAACACCATGCCGACAACGAGGTGTGGGATAATTGGGAAGAGATTCCCGTTCCCACCAATTTTCCCGCCGAAGGCGGCGGCGGCTTGCCCGCCCCATAGCCGGACGTTCACCGTCCTGGAATTTAAATGGACGATTTACAAACAGCATTAAAAGAGTTTTTTGGGCACGAGGATTTTCGTGAGGGGCAGCGCGAGATTATCGAGGCGGCGGTGGCCGGGGTGGACACGCTGGCGGTCTTGCCCACGGGCGGCGGGAAATCCGTTACCTATCAGCTACCGGGGCTGCTCTTGCCGGGCGCGACGCTGATTCTCTCGCCGCTGATTGCACTGATGAAAGACCAGGTCGAGAGCCTGCCTGAGGCGCTGCAAGGCCGCGTGGCGCTGATCAACTCCTCGCTGGACTCGTCGGAGCTGGGCAAGCGGCTGGCGCAGCTCAAGTCCGGGCAGCTGAAGCTGATCTACGCCGCACCGGAGCGACTACGTCAGCCGCCGTTTCTGCATGCGCTTCGGCAAGCGGGTGTCTCACTGGTGGTGATTGATGAGGCGCACTGTATCAGCCAGTGGGGGCACGACTTTCGGCCTGATTATCGGGCCGTGGGGCGAGCCGTGCAGGAGCTCAACCCGCGCTCGGTGCTCGCGGTTACCGCCACCGCCCCGCCCGATGTCCAGCGCGACATCGAGCAGCAGTTGGGGCGAAAGCTCAAGGTTATTCTGAAGCCGACGTGGCGCGAGAATCTCTTTTTAGAAGCGCGGCGGGTGAAAAGCAACGATGAGAAGCTCTTTGCCACAGTGGAGATCTGCCAGCAGTTTGATGGCGTCGGGCTGGTCTATGCGTCGTCGCGGGATCGCTGTGAGGATATTTCCCGGATGCTCAAGCGGCAGGGCGTGGCGGCGGGGTTTTACCACGCGGGCCTAGAGCCCGTGGAGCGCGCGGCGGCGCAGGATCGGTTCATGAGCGGCGAGGTGCGCGTGATGGCGGCGACGGTCGCGTTTGGCATGGGCGTGGACAAGTCCGACATTCGGTTTCTGCTGCACTTCAATCCTTCGCGCACGCTGGAGAACTACTACCAGGAAGCGGGTCGTGCCGGGCGTGACGGCAAGCCCTCGCGCTGCGTCATGCTCTACACGTCCTCGGACATGGCGACGGCGACCCGGCGGTTGGGGGAGGCTGCGCTCACCGCGGAGCGGGTGCAGAGTGTCTACAAAGCCGTGCGGAGTGTGCTGGGGCGGCGGCGCTGCGCCCCTCTGCGCTTTGAGGCGCTGGTCAGCGAAGTCGGCGGCGACGACGGTTTAGTACGCAGTGCCTTGCCTGTCCTCGAAGAGCTGGGCCTGCTCGCCCGCCACGCCGATCTTCCCCGCGCGATGCATCTCTACAGCGAGCAGTTCATGAACGATGGTGAGGAAAGCGATCCGCTCGCCGACCTGCTTCTCTCCGCTGGGAGCGATCCCGTGGCCCAGTCCGAGGCGACGGGCCTCCATCTTGCCGACCTAGAGCATGAGGTTCTGCGCCTGCAAGAAGCGGGCTACCTGACCTACCGCGCCGCCCCGCGCGATCTCTGCTTAGAGTTGCTTCCCCCGCCCGAGGACACGAAAGCGCGTCTGGAGGAGCACCTGAAAGAGCGTGCGGAGGCCGCCGCCTACCGGGCCGCCGCGATGAAAGCCTACGGCGACGAGCCCAAGTGCCGCCACGCCCAGATCGCCCGCTACTTTGGGGATCGCTGGCCCCGCCGCACCTGCGGCATGTGCGATGTGTGTGAGAAGCCCTCCCTCCCCCAGCCCCTCCCACCCGATAACGGGAAGGGGAGGGGAGAAAGGGGGGGGGCTACCCCCTCCCGTTATCGGGAGGGGGTCGCGAGGAACGAGCGGGGGGAGGGCCAAGGGCTCGATGCACTACGCCTGCTCCACGATCTAGCGAGTGGCTACTATCCCTTTCATCTTGGCAAGGCTGGTCTGATGAAAGCCCTGCGTGGAACGCCGGATGCACCGGTGAAACCCAGCCGCACTGGTGCGTTTGGGGCGCTGGAGGGCTGGAAGAAAGCCGATGTCGAGCGCCTGATCGAAGCGTTGATCGAGCAAAGCTATCTGAGACGAGACGAAGAGGACGAGTACCGGCGGCTCTATCTCACTGAGAGTGGGGTGGAGGCGCTGCAAAGTAATTCTTTGGATATTGAGTGGCGTGCGCCCTCTGTTGTCCAAGCACAAGCCTCTAGCGAAAGCGCCGATCCTGGGCTGCTTGCTACGCTCAAAGCCTGGCGCAAAGAGCTGGCGAGCGAGCAAGCCATGCCGCCGTATGTCATTTTCGCCGACAAAGTGCTAGAGGGAATTGCGGCTCGCAAACCTGCCAATGAGTTTGAGCTTCTAGAGATCGCCGGGATTGGCCCCGGAAAAGCGGCGAAGTTTGGTGAGATTGTCCTGGAGTTGGTTCAGAAACATGGCTGAAACACTCCAAAGATAGCTTGATAATTAGTATAAACTAATCGTTTGACAACCTGTTAAGACAGGGTATACTGCAAAGGTATTAGCCCGCTGTTGGGCGGGTTGTTTGTACTTATATCTCTGGAGATTCTTTTTATGATGAAACGCTATTCTTCAAGGTCGGGGTTTACTCTGATCGAACTTCTGGTGGTGATCGCCATTATCGCGATTCTTGCCGCCATTCTTTTCCCTGTCTTTGCACAAGCTCGTGAGAAAGCTCGTCAGACTGCCTGTCTATCAAATCTGAAACAGATTGGCACGGCGTTTATGATGTACACGCAAGACTACGATGAGACCATGCCCATCTGGACTGCGAATGCTTGTGGAACTCTACCCGGGGGGGCATTTGCATTCCAGTACCTCTTCCCTATGCTTGTTGATCCCTACATTAAAAACGGTGCTGTACAGACCTCTGCAACGGGCGGAGATCTGAAGGGGGTCTGGGCTTGTCCGACGACTAAGGCATCCCTCTCGTCGTTCTCAAATACGTATGCTTACAACTACTATGCATTGGGTGGAACCTCTAACTGTACGGGGGCTGGTCTCTCGGCTGCGTACGCTCCATTTGATGGTGGTACGTATGCTTACCCTG
>NZ_JANNYP010000885.1:0-3700 GCF_031410135.1 Armatimonas sp.
GAGACGGGAAAATAGCACCGATTCCCGGTTCTGGGACGGTGCAGAAAACGCCGAAGGAGGCGTCCTTTTTACGGATTTTGACATGCTGCGATCCTTTTGGGGTAGCACAGCAAAGAAGAGGAAGCGTCCTTTTTCCCTCTAAAGTTGCGCCAAAAGAGGGAAAAAGTATAGCCCGTAGGGGGATCGAACCCCTGGTCTCCTCCGTGAAAGGGAGGCGTCCTAACCGCTAGACCAACGGGCCAAACGTGAGGAGTATATCGTGTCCAAAGGATCGCGTCAAGCCTTGCGGCGGCAACGAAGTACGAAAAGACCGACTCCATAGAACGCTAAGGTTGCCGGCTCAGGAACGACAGCAGAGGATTGGGCAAAGAGCCAGTCACGATTCGCCGGGTCACCAAAGACAGCATTGGAAATTGTAAAGTGATCCTGGCCAGGGAGAATTTGAGCAGTCCCGATAGCTCCTCGGCTGCTCATCGCCGCCTGCATTTTTGCAATCGAAGTCTGTTGATCATTCGGATTTCCCAAATCGTCCACTTCTAGGCTTCCCGCAAAGGCTCGTACCGCCTGACTTTCCAAACCCGCAACCGCATTGGAACCAAAGAAGGCTCCCGGATCACCGACACCAGAAACGGGAATCGCAGCGGCATATTTATGAGGGGCACGGACAACCGCATCCCAGACTCCATCGCCGCCTGAAGACCAGCCCACGAGATACTGCCGGTTGCTGTCCATCAGAGGAAGCGCAATACTATTGCCATTAATATCCGTAAGGCTGGAGCTGCTGGTGAGGTAATCCGGAAGCCCCATCGCACCTCGAAGGCTCGCAGAGATAGGAAACTCCTGGTAGTTGTACGCATCACTTGCCCCGTAGTTGTTCAGCCAGAACTCACCAAACGAGTTATAGCCATAGTTTGCGGAGGCGGTGCTTCCCCAGCGTGCATTGTTTTCGAGATACTCCGGGTCGCTAGCGCCAAAGCTGGCAATACCACGAGGCGCAATGTAGATCGCAGGACGATCAATCAGCTGGAGGGAGTCGGAAAAGGCCCAGCTATCGAGCCCCGTTCCGTCCACGTTCCCTTCATTCACATCGGTGCCATTGCCCCGCTCTCCGGCACCATGTAGATAGGTCACCACAGGCAGTGGAACGGCGGAGTTGTAGGTTCCCGCCGCCGGAATATAGATCTTGACGGGAATGGTACGAGTTACAGTGGTAGGAGCAAGGTTAATCGTCCCACTCAGATTTGTGTATCCCGGAGTGGTATAGGTGTAGGTATAGTTAAAAACCTTCAGATTGCTCTCAACCGGAACCTGAGCAAGAGCCGGAGACAGGAGCATCCCAAAAACAATCAAAGATGCTCCGCCAAGACACCGCAATCGTGGAAAAATCATATCTTTCCTATAATCGCAATTTTCGTGCCAGATTTCCGGTTAGCGACGATGACGAGCCAGTGTTTCTCCGAGTAGTCCTAGGGCTAGCAGACCTAGCGCACCAGGGTTGGGAAACTCGGTGTAGCGGATATTGGCCCCCACAGCCTGGATCGCAGTCACCAGTCACTGGAGCGACTGGGAGTCGCGGCCTAATCCAGCGCCCCATGAAAGCCCCAGAGCGGCGTATTTGCCAGGCTTGCGACCTATGTAGGATCACCGACACCCACCAGCCTGGATTGCGCATGAGCGTGTCCCACGTTCATCTTCACCATGAAGATAGAGAAGCATTGGGTTCTTCTGGGTGGGGTCGTAATTCTCTAGCACAGAGAGACAGTACGGCAAGTTCAGCCCGGAGAGGTCAAAAAATGTCCGCGTTAGCAACGGGCTAATATCGGTAGTTTGTTGACTTGGGCAAGGCTCCCTCAGCGCGAGAGAGAACTGTCCTTCCCAGCACATCTGTTTTGTGAGGGGCAGTGCAGTTGAAATCCTAAGTCAACAAACTACTGATATGCCAAAGAATTATAAAATCTAAACTATGTTCCGGCGTTTTAGGGCATCGTAGGTGGCGTATTTGTAAGACTCCGAGAGAGTCGGGTAGTTGTAGCAAGTACGCAAGAACAGCTCAGCCCCCTGCTCGGCGAGCATGGCGGTCAGGCCAATGTGCACTAGCTCGGAGGCGCTCTCGCCAATAATGTGCACCCCGACGAGCCGCATGTCCTCGCGCCGAAAGACCAGCTTGATAAAACCAAACTGCTCCCCGATAATCTGCCCCCGCGCATTGGCGGCAAAGCTCGCCCGTCCACAGACAATATCCATGCCCTTCTCTTTGGCGCTCTGCTCGGTCTCACCGGCGCTACTGGCCTCGGGGATGGTGTAGATGCCGTAGGGCAGGATCGGGGCGAGATGGCCCGTGAAGTTATTCTCAAACGCGTAGCACATCGCCAAGCGCGCCTGCTCCATGGAGGCTGAGGCCAGCGAGGGAAAGCCGACTACATCGCCTGCTGCGTAGATTGAGGGAACGGCGGTCTGGAAGCACTCGTTGACGGTTAGCAAGCCGCGCTTGGCCGCCTCTAAACCCGCCGCCGCGAGGTTCAGGCTCTCGGTATTGCCACTGCGTCCGGCAGCAATCAAGATGGTGTCGGCAACAATCGAGCCGCCGTAGCGCAGGGCGCAGCGCCAGCCCACCTCATCGCCTTCGTCGTCGCGCTCCACGTGCTCGATCTCATCGGGCATCCGAAAGATAATCCCCAATGCGACCATCCGCTCTTTTAGGGCACGCGAGAGGTCTTTGTCCAGAAATGCGAGCAGCTCATCGCGCGCCTCGATCACGGTGACTTTTACGCCCAGCGTCGCAAAGAGGCAGGCGTACTCACAGCCAATCACCCCGCCGCCCGTAACAATCAGGCTCTGCGGGATTCGCTCCAGATTTAAGATCGTGTCCGAGTCGTAGATATCGGGCTGACCTTGCGGAAAAACCGGCGGGTGCCAAGGCCGAGACCCAGTGGCAATCAGCACGATATCGCCGCGCAGTGTCCGCTCCGAGTCCCCCGACACTTTGATGGTGTGCGCATCCACAAACGAGGCCGCGCCACGAATCAGCTCGATCCCATGGCTCCCCATGCTCCCCGCGATCCGCTGGCGCTCCGTCTCGGCCACGCGCCGCTCTCGCCGCAAGAAGTCCTGAACCGTGGCTCGGTCTCGTAGACACGCATCTATACCGTAGAGCTCACGCTGCTGAAACCCCGAGAGAAAGAGCGCCGTCTCGCGCAGTGTCTTGGACGGCAGTGTCCCCGTGTTAGCCGCAGCCCCGCCTAGATGCTTCCCCTTCTCGATCAGCGCAACCCGCTTCCCGAGGAGCGCCGCCTGTGCCGCCCCTTTCTCACCCGCCGGGCCGGAGCCAATCACGATCAAATCATAGCGCGTCGTTTCTTCCATACCCCTATCGTACCCGCCCCGTGAACGGGACGTCGAGTAGCGCTTCGCGCTGGAAAGCCCGTACCGGGCTGGGGAAGCCTGTAGCCCGGTACGGGTTTTGCGGCCAAAGGCCACTGCAGACGCCCAATTCGATTGGGCGGTATGATGAGCGCATGGGTGTAGGTGGCGGGTGGCGGGGGCCGGATCAGAGCTTGGGGGGCTTGCCTCGGACGTTTGGGTTGCAGAACCGCAACACGGGCGGCGACGGGCCGCAGAAGCCGCTGGATCGGGTGCTACTGCGGCGCGTGCTGACGTGCCTTGCGCCCTACAAGACGCTCTGGGTAGGGATTTTTGGCTG
>NZ_JANNYP010000886.1:0-4325 GCF_031410135.1 Armatimonas sp.
CGGCGGCCTTCTTGCGCTTGCTGGGGGCAGATTGGTCAAAGTCAACTTTGCTCTTGAGCGTGTCAGCCAGCTTCTTGGGAAGCGCGTCGAAGAAGATCAGTCCCGTGACTTGCTCGATCTCGCCCGCCGAGAGGCGAAACTCCCGCCAGTCCTTTTTGCTGATCGTGGAGATATTGGGCATCTTGACCGCGATAACACGCGTCTGCTCGTTGATACGGGCCAGGTCGTTGCCGCCCTTCTCAGGCAGTACCAAGATAATCTTCCAACCGAAATCTGGCACCGCGATCCCCGCCTTACCGAGGGTCTTGTACTTTTGATCGGTGAAGCCGTGACCGCAGGTGATGTAAATCTCGTTGCCGTCTTGGGCGAGCTGGCGGCAGTAGCTCT
The DNA here is from genome assembly GCF_031410135.1 of Armatimonas sp. Classification (GTDB taxonomy): domain Bacteria; phylum Armatimonadota; class Armatimonadia; order Armatimonadales; family Armatimonadaceae; genus Armatimonas. Next base: position 388 of record NZ_JANNYP010000886.1, read on the forward strand.
CTAGCTGCTCCCATGGCCCCGCGTTCATACCATGTGCCTGCGGCGTAATGTTGGACATGTAGAACGCAATGTCGTTATCTTTGCGCGAGGCGCTGCGATCCTTACTGGGACAGTTGTGCCCTCGGTCGTATCCTGAGCTGGTGTAGTCGCGGGTGACAACATGGGTGAAAGGGCCGGGCAGGTCGGGATCTGGCTGGAACTGCCCGCGCTCGGTGCTACCAATGTCTCCCGCTGTGAGGTGCCAGGCCACCCAGTTGGGGAAGCGCAGCTTATCGTTGTAGCTGAGGGCGTACTGACCGCGTTTGAGGAGAAAGTGCTCCGTGCTGCTGGGGCTGCTCTTTGCCTTGTCCGGATTTCCCAGGAGCATCTGGGCTGCTGGATCGGTGTCGGCATGGGCGACGGGCAGTGGCGTGAGGAGTGCTGCCCCCACCCCAAGGCAAATTATTGCCTTCCAGATCACCCCCCGAGAGCCGCGTCGCTCTCGCCCGTACAGCGCCAAACGTCTTATATCCATCATAGAATCCTTGTGTTTGTATACTGTCCCATCGAAAGGAGGGTTCCTTCACCGATGAGCAGTTCCTTAGCTTTAAGCGGAACTTGCCATGCCTGTTTAAGCAACTAGCTCCATCCTTGTTCGTAACGATTTTTCGCCCAGCGCATCCAGAAAGCGATTCCTAGAAGAGCGAATAAAGTCGCGATCTTCATTCCTGGGTAATGGAATCCTAGGGTTATGTAGTTCACCAAAAGTACGGGAACCAAGATAAATCCTGCCACCGTTGCAGTTCTCTGGAGTCGCAGGGCTACTGTTCGGCGGCGATTCATGAGTATCAGCACACTTGCCAAAAATGCCGTGAGTGACATGGTGAGGATAAATAAAAACGATCCAAAGATGAAAAAACTACCTGAGTAACTGCGAAGCTGTATGGACTGCCTCCCAACAACGGAGAGTACATATCCACAGAAAAGGAGATTGATACTCCCTATCAAAATCTCTCGTACTCGATCCGTCAGCTGTAAACGACTCTTTTGTTTTTGCATCTCTTGCCCTTATGCCCCCGCTGTTAGTAGCTCATTTATTTTTGTCTGGAGTGAAGCCTGATACATGGCGCTCTGCGGCCTAGAGCGAACGAGTGATGGCAACAACGCCTCTGCCTGACTCGTCAGCTCCGCCCAGCGCTTTGGGTCTTGCGTCCGCAGTGTGTTTCGCTGCTCCTCCAGCTCCGCTTTTCGTCTTGCCTCCAGTTCACCCTGGTGCTGTGCTTCTAATTTTCTAGCTTGCTTACTCGTTTCCTGGCGCTTACGCTCTTGTTCCCCTTGCCAGCTCTTCGGTGGGCTGAACCCCTGCTCGATGGCAGTGCGTAGATAGGCTCCCTTGGTGGACTTAATATTCTCAGCAAATGGTAAGTATTCGAGCTGGTGCTTACACTCCTCAGGAAGCTCCGCAGCGAGCTTTCGGGCGACAAGCTTCCCCACTCCAGCCTCGACAAGACGGTCTACGAGCGCTTCGTCAGCGATGCGTGGAGGGTCGCTGCTGAGAGCCTTTTCTTCTTTTTCCTCAGAAGCGACAGCAGCAAAGAGCCCTTCGTTTTCTGGCGCGCGCATGGTTGTTGTTGCTGTACTCTTTGTTGTAATCTTTGCTGTATTCTTTGTATCCTTAATAGTTTGGCGCTTTCCGCCAATCTTGTTTGGCGCATTCGTACAATCTAGTTTGGCGCTTTACGCCAATCTAGTTTGGCGGAAATCGCCAAACTGGAGATCTGATTGCAGGGAGTCCTGTGAGCTGTTTTGCTGGTTGCGCTGTCGAACGTCTTTGCGGAGTAGTTCCACCACTGCCGAGCGGTTCAGTTTGAACCAGAGCTTTGCGGGTTGACCCATCCGCTTCTCCTCAAGAAGTCCCAGATCACGCAGTCGCTTGCGGGCCGTATCCTGCTCGCGTCGCCCCATAACGGTCTCGTACTCGATCTCCGGCATGGTCTTGTGAAACCAACCATCACGACCATCTGGGAGGCGCTGGGTCCAGTACCAGAACTGTGAAAGCAAAAGTCCTGCTGAGTGGCAGCCAACTGCCCGTGCCAGCCCACGCTGGTACGCAACAACACCCTCTCCAATGAGGAGGTTAAGAATTAGCTCGATCTCAGCAGAACCGTCATGCTCCATTGTCTTTCCCTAAAATCCTTCTTCGGCTAGGAATGCCTCAAGCAGTTCGAGGCACAGTACCCGCACTGAGCTAAGGTCATGTTCCAGGCAATAGGTCTTTGCCCGCTTAGATAGCTCAGGCGACATCTCGACCGTTGCCTTCACACCGCCTTGGTGGTTTCGCTTTAGCTCTAGCGCTTCTTTCACCCGTGCCGTAAGTGAGTCCGTAATCACCTCAGTAAGTGCGGACGTAGGTACTTGCTTACTTGCTCGCTTACGTGCCTCCGTACTTCCTTCCTTGCGTACTTGCGTACTTGCGGATTTACGGAGTTCCGTAGATGCGGAAGGTTTAGGCGTTTCTTCCTCCGTGCTTGGTTGCTCAGGTGCGGAAGTGCGTACTTCCGCACCTGCGGGAATAGGCTCTCCTTCTCCCTTTTGTTCAGCGATATTTTGGCGGCGTAGATCGGCTAGTGTGCTCATGCCTTAACTCCCTTTGGCTTGCCCTTCGGGGCTTTATTGTCTTCCTTTAGTTCAACCGGCCAGCGCTTCTCACTTGCCATTTCACTTACCGAGAGCTCCACCAGGGCAGCGTTTGCGATCCTCTGATCTGTTACATAGCTGTTCACCATGCAGGCATCACAGAGCACACAAATATCGCGAGGAATCCCACGGGTGGTGGCATAGATTTCATGGAGCGCCTCTTCATTGAAATACTTATTGACCTTCTCGCCGCCCGCTGTTTTCAGGCGGTGAGCGATCATGCCGCACATATCCTCAAACGAGAGGGGATCAAGGTGTCCAACCACGGCGATGCGTGAGCGGAAGGCTTCCTTGCGCTCTAGCTTGTTGGGGAGGTTGTCCTGGGCGAGCATGACAATCGTGATGAGCTTGCTCTTGGCGGTCTGGAAGTTCGTAAGCTCGGCGATAGTGTCAATGTTGTCCGGAGAGACGTTCTGCCCTTCGTCTAGGAGAAGAACGCAGTGGCGGCCCTCCTTGTATTCCGAGAGCAGAAAAAGTTCCAGGAAGCGCTGGTTGTCTGCTGCTGTCCTGGTTGGCTTCTGATCAAACGCCTCCAGAACAGCTCGCAAAAACGCCGCAGGGGTGCGCATCGAGGCGGCAGGGAGAAACCCTACCGTCTTGGTCTTATCCTCCTCCCAAGTCACCAGGAGCTGGTTCGCCACAGTCGTTTTGCCCGCGCCCACAGGACCCGTCAGAACCGCGAGACCGCGCTTCTGATCAGCTGCGTAGCGCATCTTGGCGATGGCGATTTTATGCTCCTGACTTGGGTAGGCAAACTTCGGATCAGGCTGCACAGAGAACGGGGCCTCCGTCAGTCCAAAAAACTCTAAGTACACACTACCTTCCTTTCTGGGAGGGCTGGAGTCTGATACAGCGAAACTCGCGTACCTTCCTGCGCCCACCACTGTAATCTGATCACAGGATTGTACCTGATAATATCGTCTTTTTGCCAGGATACCCTTAGGGTAGCTAGGTAGGGTATCGTTATAGGACTATGCCTAGACCGGTGAAGCATCAGCCCGCGCCTATGTTGCTGACTTTGAAAAAGTTCTTGCTGGAGGGGAGCTTGCCTGAGCTGGCTGGTCAGCCGTTGTTTGAGTCCTTGAGTGACCTCGCCCGAGCTACCAGGCAGCACGAGGTAGACCCGCCTGGATTTCCCTCGGTCGTTTCTATGATCCAGCAGGGGTTGACCGGGAAGCGCTCGTTTAAGCGCGAACGAGCTATTGCAATGCGGCAAGCGGTTACCGAACGCATTCATCAGCGTGCTCCGGAGCACGCTGATG
>NZ_JANNYP010000887.1:0-1027 GCF_031410135.1 Armatimonas sp.
TGGCGGTGCTTGCCGACGGCAACGAATGCAGAGCCGTCGCACGAGACGCTGCGCCGCCATTCCAATCAGCCCCGAGGCAATCAGAAACGGAGGAACTCCCATGTCAATTAAACGAGTCACCGAGGTCGGGGCATCGTTGGAGTGGAGTGTAGAGAGAACTAAGTGACCCGTCATGGCCGCACGGAAGGCGATCTCGGCGGTCTCTTGGTCGCGCATCTCACCGACCAGAATCGTGTCCGGGTCTTGGCGCAAGATCGCACGGAGCTGACGGCCAAAAGTCAGGCCCACTTTCTCATTGACCGCGCTCTGGTTGATGCCCTCCATATTGACCTCAACCGGGTCTTCACACGTGACGATATTAATCGTCTTGCTGCGTAGGACATTCAATGCCGCGTAGAGCGTCGTGGTCTTGCCTGAGCCTGTCGGCCCGGTCACCAGCACCAGTCCCAGTGGGCTTCGGATTAGCTCCTCAAAAACCTCTCGGTTATTGGGTGAGAAGTCTAGCCCTTCCAGAGGCCGCACCGACATCGAGCGGTCCAGAAGGCGCATGACGATCTTCTCGCCATAGAGCACGGGCAAACTAGAGATACGCAGGTCGAACGACTTGCCTGGCATCGTGATCGCGATACGCCCGTCTTGGGGCAAGCGCTTCTCGTTGATATCCAGATCGGCGAGTACTTTGATGCGCACTGCAATCGGATCTTGCAGGTCTTTGGGGAGATCTTTCCAGCTCTGGAGCACCCCATCCACTCGCAGGCGCACCTCCAGGCAGTTGGCACGCGGCTCGATATGGATATCACTGGCTCCCAAGCGAACGGCCTCGTTGACCATCGCATTGACCATCTGAACAGCAGGTCCCTGAATGGCGGGAGATGTCCCCCCCGGCCCCGATCCTGGCATACTCATCTTCCGTTATTCTCCTGAAAGAAGAGATTCATCAGTGACGAGGGGAAATCCTGCTCTGTCTATCCCCGCTGGCCGAACTCGTAGGCAGGATCTACTTCATCGTTGCCGGTGGGGGCAGGGA
>NZ_JANNYP010000888.1:0-1820 GCF_031410135.1 Armatimonas sp.
GTCGATATTTTGATCTGGTTGGGAAATATCATTTTGGTGATGCTAGGATTGATAGTATCTTGATAGGTGATGATAAATTTGAGATTGTTTTATGGATGGATCTATTGATTGGTGGAGACGGTGGGGCGGTAGTGAAAATTATTTATAGTGACTTGATTGGGGTGGATATTTTTGGGGTTAGTGATTCTAAGAATACCCTTAGAGGTTTTGGTGTAACAGGTTAGGTAGTTGCTGGGACAATAGGGTTCCCACGAAAGACCGAAAGTAGACCTTCACGAGGAGAAATGCCCTGTTTGCGAAGGGTGGACAGATAGCCACGGAGGCGACAAAAAGAGTCCAAACCAGAGGCAGAGCGCCAACAGCCGAAGACTTTGGAGAACAGTTTCACAGGACGGATGTCCCGCTCAGAACCATTATTATCAAAGCACGCAAGCGCATCCCAACCAAAGCGAACCACATAAGGGGCGTAAAACCAAAGACGGTCGAGCCAACGAATACGAGAGCGAAACTCTTTGCTACAAGCGGAAAGTTTGACACCGTCAGCCGGAGGGGAAAAACCAAGAGCTGTATAGCCGCCCTTCACCACAGCACGAAGATCTGTCACTAATTTCTCCGCGCAACAAAATATCCCGCCATCTCTCTGCTTTTTTACCGCAAGAAGCCAAGAAATTATAGGCTCACTCCAGACTCCCGCAGGATCAAAGTGCTTTTTGAGAGAGGCTCCCTCCCGAACCAGGTGTGCATTGCAAAGGCTATGCTCACATTGTTTGAAACTAAAGTAAGCCTCCCAGGCATCATGATGAGCCACACCACGAAAATCGGGCAAAATACCAATTTTTTCAATCGTCGCTTTTCCACGACCACCCGGAGCGGCACAATGGGTTAATTTGTCGGTTCGAGCCACATGAATCCAAGCGTTCTTGCCACAGGATCGAACCATCGTTTCATCAAACCCAGCTGCCGTTGCGTGGATAATGCCTGCCTTGATTTGCTCTTCGATGGGTTCTAAAGTGGTCGCAGCCCGATAAATCCAGTTCTGAACTGTACCTTCGCTGGGGGCATGTCCAAACCAATCGGTGAAGAAGGAGACGATCCTTTCTAGCGAGATGGCTTGATCCACTTTCAGCAGAGTGCAGGTTGTCTGGGTATGGGGACCGTATTGAACAGGGGCAGTCACCTCGGCGGGGAAATCTGCCTTGACAGGGCTTTGGCATCCAGGACAGCAAACTTCAACGACTTGGTGTTCCGTGGTGAAGAATCGGATAACTTCAGGCAAATCCATCACCTGACGAGTCTCTACGACCTCACCCTGTACGTCTTTAAGATTGAACCCGCAGTTTGGACACTTCGTTGCTTTATGTTGCTCTACTTCATCAGGTGTTTCATTTTTTTCGAGAGTATGCCCCTTATGGCCTTCTTGGCCTCCCTCTTTGTTTTTGCCTTTGGGTCGCTGGCTCATAGGTTTAATAAATCCTTGAGCGGCTGAGGGAGTATGCGGTTTGGGAGCTATTTTCTCTTCAAGAGCTAGGACTCGCTGGGCGAACTCTGCCAGGATTCTCCAGAGCGCCTCTGGGTCTTCTTGTCTAAGTCTGTCAAACTCTTCTCTGGTGAGCATTTTCGGATGGGAGTATACATCAGGTAAGCGTCTCAGGCAAGACCTAACCTGTTACATAAATCCTATTTAATATCATCACTGAGAGCTTTTAGTAAGTCCGCCAAACGATCATCGGTAAAATCGGATTCGACAAAAGTACTACTTTGGGCACCGACAATAGGCATCAGGCTTTGTAAAGTATTGGTTCGTTGTATCGCCCATTGAC
>NZ_JANNYP010000889.1:0-3788 GCF_031410135.1 Armatimonas sp.
CTTCTAGGACGCCGCCCATGCCTTCGGTGAGGATTTTGGGGCCGAAGACGCACCAGTCGGGGTAGGGGGTGCCAGACGTAAAGTAGGCCGCTCGCTCGGTGAGGCGAAGGCCCGGAAGGCCCGTGCCGCCAATCGCTCCGACGAGCCCTATCGCCGAGTCTGGGCGCGGGTAGACAAAGAGGCAGGCAAGATCGGGCTGGCGTAAGGCCTTGTTGCCAACCATGATCCCGTCACGGCGTACCTGGATCAGGCACTTCCCTAAGAGCTGCTTCCAAAGCCGGTTCGTGTCGGCGTTGCCGTAGAGGATCACGCTGCGATCTTTTTCGCGCTTTGCGTCGAACTCCATGTCGGGCAAGAGATCGGGCGAGGCGTTGCCGCGGTAGAGAAACTGCTCCGCATCGAAGCGGGCTTTTGTGTAGCTCCAGGCGTTCTCCTCGGGCGTGCCTGCGGTGCCGTAGACCAGCACAAAGCGCTGGGTGAAAGCTTGCTTGAAGGGGCCGGAGCGGCGGTTATTTTTGGACGCTGCGGTGAGTGGCTTGCGTGTTGCTCGCCAGGTACCCCCCGTCTTTTCAAGCGTGAGCGGGCCACCGTCGTGTCGGAGCGTCTGGTTATCCAGAACAACCTCCCGAACCCCAGTAAGTGCCACCGAGAGGCGTGTCGCATTTGTCGTCGTTCCGATAAGCCGTGCTCCCTCGCGGCGAAGCGCGAACGAAGAGACTTCTAGCGGTATTTCTTGTTGCTCAATGGTTGCCCAGGCATTGGTGGCGCTGACTGCCGGGTTGACCGTGACAAGCGCGGCGGTTTCTGGGGACTCCTCGCGGCGGCAGGCGGCAAAAAGACGGTTCATCGGGGGCCAGTCCACGCAGGCCGCCCCCGGCGTTTTCTCGTCGTTGTCCCACCAGTGGCCCGCACCGGGCTCCTCATGCCAGAGGACACGGGGATGCTTGATCGCTTCGAGCTCCTTGCGCATTGTCCGCGCTTCCGTTACGGGGACATTGTCATCGGCATCGCCGTGCACCACGTAGATTGCGGTCTGTTTGAGGTTTTCCTTGAAAAGAAGCGTGTCGTACTGATTGGCGGCGCGGCTAAAAATGGTGCTGATCGGGCCTGTACTGGTGGGACGGTTGGCACCGCCGTAGCTACCGAAGCTGATCCATCCCGCACTGGGACCGATCACGGCAAACTGGCCGGGAAAGAGCGAGCCCAGGGACCAAGTTCCGTGGCCCCCCATTGAGTGCCCGGTCAGATAGCGCTGCGCGGGGTCGTGTGGGTAGCGCTTCTGGGCATCCGCGAAGACCTCCAAGGCATCTAGGCGGCCCCAGTCTTCCCAGTCGAAGCCAAAAGGACGGCGATTGGTGGCTGCGATGAGAGTCATGTTCTCTTTGGCCCCATACGCCTCCGCCTGGCCCTGTGCCTGGACACTGGCACCATGGAGCGAGAGGATCAGCGCGCTGTCGGGAGCGGGTTTTTGCGCGGGATTGACGGCGTAGTACTGCACAGAGCCGTCAATCTGGCTGATAAATGTGCGCTTGTGCGTTAGGGTTGGCTTGCGAATGCGTAGCTTGAAGCTGGCGTTCGCCCCGCTGGCTTCCAGCACTACCGGAAACTCCTCGCCTACTACGCCCTTCGGAATGGTTATCTGAAATGCCGCCTTGCGCACGGAGAGTGGGGGCAGTGGCGGGAGGGGAGTGGCGTGGCCATTGGCAAACAGTTTTAGCCCTCGCTGGGTCTTCTCGCTGGCATTGACCACGACAACACTGGCCCAGAGCGGGCCACTCTCGCCAAGAACGATATCGGGCTGGGTTAGCTCTGCGGTATTGATCGAGATCGGGGCGGTCACGGGAACCAGCTTGCCGGAAAAACGCCCTCGCCCCACGGGAAAGAGAAGCTCGTTCTTGCCCGCATTTAGCCGTATAGGGACTGTGATTCGGTTGTCGCTATAGACATCCCCGATGCGTGGCTCGCCATTGATATAGGCCATGCTATGTCCGCTTGCAGCTAGGAGAAAGATCTGGGGCGCACTGAGCTCTACCGTGAACCGTAACATGCCAAGGCCTCGCCCGGTAAACTCCCCCGACTCGCTTGCCGTGATCGGCGACCAGGAAATGCCCTCCAGCCCCTCACTCGAAAGTATCTTTGCCTGGAGATTGTCTGCCGAAAACGCAAAACGTCCGCCTCGTCCCCCGTTCGGAGCGGCGACCAAACCCTGACGAAACTCTATCACTGCTTGCTTCATGGCTCGCATTGTACCTGGTGTACCTGGGCTTGGTGGTCTGGCACAGAGTATAATGAACGCTGTGCCAATATCCCTGAAAACTGCTCTGGTCGCCTTACTTGCTATTCTTGCTTGCGCTGGTAGCATTGCTTTCAAGCCTTTTGGGATCGCGTTGGTAGTGGGCAGTGTCGCGTTATTTGTCTGCTCGACATTGATCCGCCGCCCGATTGTTGGCTTCTGGCTGATGCTTGTCTTCTTTCCAATCTTTCCCCTATTCCGATCCTGGGCTGAGCTGAACCTGCCGCTGGTGCTGATGGGCAGTAAGTTCTGGCCCGATGCGCTCTTGGCGCTGATCTGGATCGGGATCGTCATGCAGGCAACTCTCCAGCGGCGGCGGCTAAAGCTCTACGGCGACGACTGGCCCGCGCTGGTGTGGATTGTCGTGGTGGCCTATGGCTCCCTGATCGCCTTCAAGAACCAGCATCCCTTTGTCCTGCTCTTTGGCTGGCACTACGCCCTTCCGCCCGTGCTGGGCTATCTTGCCATCCGCCAGATTCGCCCCAGTGCCCGTGATGCCAGCCGAACCGTTCGGCTTTTGCTGGGAACCTATGTCGTCTTGACCGTTCTCTCCCTCGTGGATTTTGTGGTACACCCTGAGTTTATTGCCAAGCTTGCCGAGACAGCCCGGCCCGAGGTTTCAAAGTGGGCGATGAACGTGGATAGCGGCATTGGGAGCGCGGTGGAGTTCTGGAAGCGCTACGCCCGGATGCAGTCGCTGCTCTTTGAGGAGAATGTCTTTGGCTCACTCTCGGCGTTTGTCTCGCTCTACTGCTTGAGCTGGTTTACGCTGAATCGCCGTGCTGTGGGACGCTTCTTTTGGCTCTGGGCGCTGAGTACAGCGGCTCTGTTGCTGTCCGTCTCGCGCGGGAGTACCGTGGGCTGGGTGGTGGGCGTGATCGTGCTTCTGATTCTCTGGCGGCGCTACTCCTGGCGCTTGACCGTAATGTTTAGCTCCGTGACCGTGCTTGCCGCCGGGCTATTTCTCCTTCTTTCGGACAGTCCCAAGGTAAAGTTCTGGATGCAGATGATCGAGAATACCGGGGTGCTCGACGGTAAGTTTGGCCAAGACCGTGCCCATCAGTGGAAGGCGGGACTGGAGATTTTCCTGGCACACCCCTCTGGCACGGGGCTTGGTTCGGCGGGCTATGCGGCCTCACGCTCTGGGGCGGCTTCTACCATCGTCGCGGATGGTAACTACATCGCGTATCTGGCCGAGCTGGGAATCCCTGGAGCGATTGGCCTGATCGCGATGCTCATCGGACTCTTCTGGGTTCTGGGCCGCTGGCAGCGCACCACCGACGATCCCGCACTGAAGGCTCTGGGCATGGCCCTGATTGCCTATCTGGCAGGAGAGTGCGTCCACGCGGTCAGCGCCAATGTCTTCGAGTACTACTACACCTGGCCGGTCTTCTGGATGCTCGTGGGGGTGTATGTGTGTCGGTGTGAGGCGGGGTGGCCCTCCTCCCCCAGCCCCTCCTCCCAACCCTGCGGAGGCGGGCTGGGGGAGGGGAGC
>NZ_JANNYP010000890.1:0-10676 GCF_031410135.1 Armatimonas sp.
GGCGATTACTTTGACAAGCGTCAGCCCCTGAAGACGGTTCAAACTTTGGTAAGTCGGCTGGGTCATTTGGGCTACGAAGTTCAACTCTCGCCTAAAGCAATGCCTCAAGAGGGAGGGCTGGAGCCGGTATTTTCAGGATAGTGCAAGAGAGTTCATTACGACCTGTCAGGGGTATACTCTCTGCGATGTCTATTCTTCTTTCAGAAATCAACGAGCAGCCTGCGGCGCTGGAGCGGGCGCTCACGGGTAGCAAAGATGCCATTGCCGAGCTCGTAGCGGCGATTAAAGCGCGGGACGTTCGCTATGTGATTCTGGCGGCGCGAGGCACCAGCGATAATGCGGCGACCTATGCCAAGTATCTACTCCAGCTCACGGTCGGGGTTCCCTGTGGCCTTGCTGCGCCATCGGTGCACACGCTCTACGAGGCCGATGTGGACTATAAAGACGCGCTGGTGATCGGAGTGTCGCAGTCCGGGGCGGGCGATGATATCAACGAGGTCATGACGCAGGCCAAGAAAAGCGGCGCGCTCACGGCGGCGATTACCAACACAGAGGGCTCGAAGCTCTCACAGATCGCCGAGCATGTTTTGTTCTGCAATGCAGGCGTGGAGAAAGCCGTCGCGGCTACCAAGACCTACACGACAACATTAGGAATTTTTGCCAAGCTCTCGGCCCGCTGGGCAGGCAACAACGAGCTCGCAGAAACGCTCTGGCGCGTGCCGGATGCCATGCGTAAAGAGCTCGCTATGCTTGAGGGGAAAGCGCAAACCGTGGCGCACTCGCTCACTCATGCCGAGCGGATTCTGGCCGTTGCCCGTGGCCTGCACCTGTGCACCGCCATTGAGTCGTCGCTGAAGATCGCCGAGACCACGCACACCACGACCCAAGCGTTCTCGTCAGCGGATCTGCTCCACGGCCCCATCGCCAGTGTCCCGGCCAACACGCCGTGTCTGTTGCTCCTGCCCGATGGCAAGACCAAACCCATGATGCTCGAAGTGGCAGCCAAGCTCGCAAGCCGTGGCGCACGGGTGCTCACCCTATCCACCGACGCCGACGCTGCGCTTCCTCTCATCAATACAGGCACGGAGCTGCTCTCGCCTCTTGTGGATATTCTCCCCGCCCAGCTTCTCGCCTACCACCTAACCGTCGCCCGTGGACTCGACCCCGACAACCCGAGCGGCCTGACGAAAGTGACGGTCACTCGATGACTCTGAGCTCTCTAGAGGCGGAGAACTTCTTCCGGCTCTGGCATGAGCTGATGTACTTTGTGGATCAGCAGACCGGGGGCAAGCAAGAGTGGCCCGTCGAGTTCGAAGGGGTAGGCAAGCTCTCCTCCAAAGCGACTCAGGCTCTTCGGGCAGCACTCTGGGAGAGACCAATACTGATCGAGGATTTTTTGGCAAGTGAGCCTCCCCTCCGTGATGAAGATAAGGCAACTCTGGCGAGCTGGCAGGCACATCATCTCAAGGGACGTTTCGTGGTGCTCAAGTACCTGAAGAAGTATACGGTTGTCATTCCTATGGGAAGTGATTCAGCCGCCTACGGCATCTTGGGGCCGAGTAGTCCGATTGAAACCATTGTGCCCATCGCTCCCCCCGTCCTTGTTGATATGGTACTGCTGCCTTTTGCTGGGAAGATCATCACTGATGGCTTTTATGCTCCTGCCAATATCTACTTTGGCGGGGGCTACCGTGCATCGTTCAAAGATGCACTGCGCAATATCGAGGAGAGCGTCGGACTGACACTGAGCCTACCTACCGATGACGCTACATTGCGTCCGCGGATTGGGGATGGAAACATTCGCCTGCTCAAAGCCTTCAGAACCAATCTGGCAGGGCAAGGTCTGAGCGAGAAAGTCATCGGGCAGAACTTAGAGACAGCACAGACACTAGCCGCACAACTCATCATGGAGCCCGCTCCGCACGCACTCCTCCAGCTTGATCTCAAGACCGCTCAGGCATTTCTGGAGACAACTCCCAAAGCCGCGACAGAGCTGAAGCGCTTTGCCCGTTTTCTCTACGACACAGATCGCGGAGACGCGGAGCGCGTTGCCAAGCTTCAGGAGCTACGTCGTCGCTCCTAGCGCTCTGCGATCCAGCCTTTTTCCACCGCTTCGGCGATCCAGCCCCGCGCCACGTCCCAGAGTGCCGGGGCTCCCACACCAATCGGCGCGTTGCGGGCAGTGACACGCTCAGCGCTGACCCCATGCTCTACCCAGCTCCCGCCACTGTTTTTGTAGTTGGGTAGCATCCCACAGAGCCGATCCACCGCGGCGGCGAACTTGGCTTCGGGTGTCTCCTGCGCCTCGAACTCGTCCCAGAGCACACGGTACTCGGTGGCTTGGTCAGCAGGGAGCAAGTTAAAAATACGCTTTGCGGCGGCTTCTTCGCGCTCAGCCTTATCCGCCATCGCACTCGTGTCGTAGACAAAGCTATCCCCTGCATCTATTTCCACTAAGTCGTGAATCAGCGCGATCTTGAGCACACGGGTCAGGTCAAGAGAGACGGGGGCATGTTCTGCCAGGGTGAGCGCCATCAGCGCAAAGTGCCAGCTATGCTCCGCCGTGTTCTCCAAACGATCCCCGCCAATCAAAGACGTGCGCCGGAGCACCCGCTTGAGCTGGTCGGCTTCGGCAAGAAAAACGAGCTGCTGGGAAAGTCGGGAAGAGTCCATAAAGCCAGTATAACGAAAAAAATACCCGATTCCCGGTATTCCCCGTATTCCTGCGGGTTGAGAGTCCGCTGTTTTTTCCCAACAAATATACGAGACAGAAAAAACACGGGGATTGAGTATGACCATAAAAACCAACTGGAGAAATAGTGAGCGCAATCGGGTGACGCTGCCAGGGGACTCGGACTCGACAGAATCGGTGCGGGGATCGGCGCAGTGGCGTATTGCGACAGAGATTCCAGTGCCACAGCCGCTTTGGGCCGCCTATGCCAGTGCGTCTTTGCCCGGCCCGGCACAGGGACTCTTAGGGAGCTGGGATGTCAGCACCTTGCTCTCGTCCGAGCCTGCGAATGTCTCTCTCGCCCCGCCACAGTTTACAGCAGAGCACGCGGTTGCCTTCCTCTCCGGCCTTCCCAAGAGCTTGAGCACGACCGAGCGCTGTACCCGTGTGCAGGGGCTGCTGAAGGGACTCACCTCCGATGACACCACTCTGGCAACGGAGCTGGTGGGCGAAGCGGCGCAACAGATTGTGACGATTCGTCAGGAGATTAAGGCGCTTGAGGAGAGCTTCCAGCGTGACCAGTCCGACGATGAGATCTGTATCCAAGTTCTAGAAGAGCGGCTTACTCGCTTGCGCAACCAGATGATAGAGCGTAAGGCCAGTACTGATGAGGGGAGCCAAGCCCTCCGCACACGTCTGGATGAGATGATGGGTGTCATTGTCTTCTTCGATCACTACCAGAGTTATGTCCGCCAACAGAATCAGCCCTATGTCCCCTCAGAAGTACCCGCATTTCAACGCGAAGAGGGAGTGCGAAAACTCCTGAAACATCACGGACGGCTCGCTATCGCGTGAGGATATCCCCATGATTTCCTGGAAAGACGACCTCAAGACCTCCCCCACTCCTGCCCCCGCAAAGCCCTTGCTGGAGCAAGAGAACCTGCCGTCTGCCCTTAGACGAAGCCACGAGGAGAGTCGTGTGGTGGTCAGTTCGGCGCTTTCCCGACCGATGATCTTGCCCACACAGGAGCGTCCCCCCGCGCCAGTCAGGTCTGATCCTCCCGCGCCAGAGTCACCTGCCCCGCCCTCCCCCGAGGTCTACCGGGAGGCACTAGCCGCTGTCTTTGCCCAGGCGGGTCTCGCGATGGACTCCCCCACGCCCGAGCCTGTACCAGAACCAGAACCAGAACCAGAGCATCCTTCCCTCTTTGCACCTCCTCAGAGCGGCTATAGCCCCGACCAGATCGTTGCGTTTTTGTCATCGCTCCCCGGGCACCTCTCTCGGGAGTCACGGTATGCCCGCATGGCAGAGGAGCTGAGCCAGCACCAGAAAAATGACCCCTCCGAGCTTGTCGGAGAGGCGGCGATGCAGCTTGTCTCCCTGCGCCAAGAGCTTACCAAGAACAGCCATCAGGCCGAGGCATCACTCCAGCACACCCGCATCCGTATCGAGCAGCTTGAAGCAGAGCTGGCCCAGCTTCGGTATCAAGTGGAGATGCAGGAGCAAAACAGCGCGGGCTACCGTCAGTCGCTCCTGATGCGCATTGATGAGATGACCGGCGTGATTGTCTTCTTCGATGGTTACCAGTCCTACTTACTCCGCCGTGATGAGCAAGACGAAGAAGAGGCGTATGTCCCGCCCACTTTCCTCGACGAAGAGACGGCTCTGCGCCTGCTTGACCAGCGTAGCTAAAAAAGCAGTGTCGCTAAAAAGCTAGCTTGCCCAAAGTGCCTTGACACCACCGATAATAAACTCGACGGCCACCGCCACGACGATCAGGCCCATGATGCGGTTGAGAATATTCATCCCCGTCCTGCCCAGTGCCTTGCCCATCGGGGCCGCCATGCGCAGGCAGATCCAGGCGGTAAAGCACACCACGGCAATAATCCCGGCCACCCAGAGAATATGGGGAAAGAACGGGCCTTTTTGCGCAAGTAAAATCACCGAACCAATCGCCCCCGGCCCCGCCAGCAGCGGCAGAGCCATCGGCACAATCGCCACATCCTCACGATGTTCCGCCTCTTCTGCCTCTTCAGGGGTCTGACGAGAGCGGCTAGGCTGGGCATTGATCATCTCCAGGCCCATAAACAAAAAGAGAATCCCTCCCGCCACTTTGAAGCTGGCGAGGCTAATGCCAAAGAGCTCCAGGATCAGCTTTCCGACCAGCGCACTGATGAGTAGAATCAGAAAGACCGCCACCGTGGCACGCCGGGCAGTGCGCTTGCGCTCCTGCGGCGTCTGGTGCTGGGTGAGGGTGAGGAAAACCGGCGCGGATCCAATCGGCTCGACCACCACGATCAGGGAGACAATAGTCTTGAGTAGCGTGGTAGGGTCCATACGAGAAGAAGTATACCGCGCAGCGTCACAGCGCCAGTGAGTCACGATACAATGCAGAGTCAATGACGGTCCGTCGTGCTCTTCTCTTCCTCTTGCCCCTCTTGCTTCTGCTGGGAGCCTTAGGGCAGCGCTGGATCCAGACTCAGCGCGAGGACGAACAGGCGGCTACCGAGGCACGTCAGCTCGTGCTCCAGAAGTTTCGGAAGGAGCTAGAAGGCGATGCCTATAGCTCCGCTCAGAAATATGTGCGTAGCCAGCTCTTGCCCAAGCAAATCGCCGATACCGCCCAGCTTCGAGAGCTGACCCTCACCCACCTCAAGCCCCACCGCTACAAAGTCCGAGGTATCCTCGAGTGGACACAGCCCAAGGGAAAGGTCACCCAGCGGCGTGTCGAGGCGGACCTTCAGCACGGCCCGACGGATAAGAACTGGTACTTGCTCGACACCGAGTTTTTGCCCGCGGATCCCTAAAAACTCCGGTATAATTTCCTATGACTCGCCGAATTGCTTTCACGCTGATTGAGCTTCTCGTTGTCATCGCGATTATCGCGATTCTTGCCGCGATTCTCTTCCCTGTCTTTGCTCAGGCACGCGAAAAAGCCCGCCAAGCTGCGTGTCTCTCCAACATGCGCCAGCTCTCCACCGCGGTGATGATGTATGTTCAGGACTACGACGAGCAGTACCCGATGACAGCTAACTACAACACCGGGGCGCTTACTCCGACGATCTGGTCGGAGATGATCCAGCCGTACGTGAAAAACGACGGTATCTTCAAGTGCCCCAGTGCGCTCCAGCCAGGCTACCCGACGGACTGGAACGCCCGTGGCTACGCCTCCATCGGCATGAACGCCCAGCTCGCCTACCGTGATCCCAGCACCACTGCCAACGCCACCGAGGCATTTACCAACACACTCGGTCTTGCCAGCGTGGATGAGCCTGCCCGCCTCGCGCTCTTCACCGACACCCCCAATGCGCCGTTTGGCAGTGGAAGCATCGGGCGCTGGCGTGGCCATAACTTCGATCCGTGCGTCCCGACGGCAAAAGTCAATGCGCTTGATGTGCGCCTGAGCACCCCGCTGATCGGTGATAATGACCTCGTGGCGACCAACCCAGCGATGAGCGCAGGAACCCTCAAGCCGGTCTACGCCCGCCACCAGCGCACCGGCCAGGGCCAGGGACTTGCTATCGTGCTCCACGGCGACGGCCACGTGAAAGCCTACTCCGCCAACGGCATGCTCGCGCAAGAGAGAGGTGCAAATCTCATCTGGCGCGTGCGCGGTGCGTGCCCGTAAGAAGAAAAGAAAAAATGATGAGACACCACTTCTGGAAACGTCGTCATGTGCTGGGCATGGCGCTGACACTCGCTCTTGCCCCATCCACCTATGCGCAAAAGCCCTCGTTCCAGCCGCCAAAGCGCCTCAATACGCCAGGCTTCCAGGCAGGAATCTTTGATGTGGGCGCGTGCCTCGTCTCTGGGCAGCCGAGCGAGGCGGCATTTCGACAGCTGGCACAGGAGGGGCTTAAAACGGTGATCTGTGTCCGTACCCAACCTGAGCTTGATGATCGGAGACAAGTCCCCTTCGACGAAGCAACGCTTCTCAAGGAGCTGGGAGTCCGGTTCGTGCATATCCCACTGGATACCTACACCCCACTAGCGGTTGCCAGGTTCGCAGAGGCCCTGGAGAAAGAAACAGGGGGACGGGTGCTGCTCCACTGCACCGTCGCCTGGCGGGCATCGTATGTCTGGATGGCCTACCTCATCAACCATCGCGGTGTCTCCGTGGACGAGGCATGGAGCGCAGGGATGCAAATGAATGCGACACCTGATCGTATTGCGGCGCTTCTGGACATGCCCATTTCCTACACGAAGACTCCGGCGAAGCCAGGGACACGTAAGCCGCCCATGGGGCTGCTCTCAAAGCCTGGGGCGAAGCGGACTCTGACCGCGCCCCGGCTACTAACACCACCCGGTGATAACCTAACAGCCTATGCACTCTGGGATCTTGGCGAGGTGCTCAACGCAGCCCAGCCCGATGAGAAGGCGCTTCGTGCGCTGGCAAGCCAGGGCGTGAAGACTGTCATCAACCTGAGAACGCCGCAGGAGATGGCACAGGTAAAGCGGGGCGGATTCGATGAGGAGGCGGTAGCCAAGGAGCTGGGGATGGCCTATATCTCTATCCCAATCCAAGCAGCAGCGGACTTCTCACCTGCCAACCTGGAGCGGGTGGCACAGGCGCTAGAGGGAGCCCAAGGGAGAGTTCTGCTCCACTGCCAGAGTGCGATGCGAAGCACTCCTATGCTCGTGGCCTATCTGGTTAAGTACCAGGGAGTCCCCGTGCAAAAGGCCTATCAAGTGGGTGAGTCCATGCGCTGGGTGACGATCTTCCAAGAGCTTCTCGGGGCAGAGCTTAGCTACAAGTTAGCAAAGAAAAGCTCTGACCGTTAAGTCGCGGCGGCCAGCCGGAGTCCCGAGAGAAACGCTCCCTCGACCCGGCCTCCTTCACACCAGTCACCGCACGCCCCGAGTTGGCGGGCTCCGTCCCAGAAGAACGGCTGCCCGAGCGCGGCACTGGGCTTGGCGTAGCGCCACCGATGCGCCTGGCACTGGGTGACCGCAAGCGGCCCAAGGAGGTTCTCCAGCTCGGTGCGTAGTGCGGCCTCCACGGTTGCCTGGCTCTCTTCCAGATGCGCCTGAGTCCAGTTTGCATTGGCATGAGCCACCAAGACGGGCGGCGCACTTGGCTCACGCTTGGTGTGATCCCGTGCGATCCAGGAGAAGACCGGGTGATCCGTCAGCTCCAGCGCGGGCCAGTCCACTGAAATATCTGCCTCTAAAAGCGCCATAAACGCCCAGCACGGCTCCAGTGTCGCGGTCGCGACTTGCTCTGCGGCTTCGGGCAGGAGCAGATCCGTCGCGAGGGTCAGAAGCTGAACGGGAGGGACATTTAAGATCAGGGTCGTTCCCGCAAAGGCACGTCCGTCTTTTGCCGTCGCCACGTAGCCAACAGCTTCCCACTCTAGCCCCGATACCTCGGCCTCGGTGACAATATCCAGCCCCTGTGCCAGGAACTTCGGCAGGGCGCTGATTCCCTCGGGGCAAGCGTAGCGCGGGTGGCCCTCGGGGCGGGTGTGGATCGCGCCGTCGCGCCACTCTGGGAGGGAGCGGTACCACTCGCGCACCCAGCCCGCCGCTAAGCCTTCCTCCACAATCGCCTGGAACTCGGGGGAGCGTGCCGTAAAAAACTGCGCGCCGTGGTCTACTCGCGCCGCCCCAAACCGCCGCGTCGCCGCCCGACCACCGACACCGCGCCCTTTATCAAGCACCCGGACACTCGCGCCCGCCGCCTGCACCTGCCGCGCAAAGGCTAGCCCTGCCAGCCCCGCTCCAATCACCAGAAAATCTGTTACATCACTCACGGCAGAGTTATACCCTCCTGGTGGCAAAATAATCTTCCTACCAGGCTTTCCGGATTGCTACCGGACGAGAGAGTACGATAGCCATGACCGAAAACTCTACTCCCCACCCTCCCATTGTCTCCCGTGACCAGTGGAATACGGAGCGCGAGGCGCTCCTTCTCCAAGAGAAAGCACACACCCGCGAGGGCGACCGTCTGGCTGCCGCACGGCGGCGGCTTCCGATGGTGAAGCTAGACAAAGAGTATTTTTTCGATGGGCCAGACGGCAAACGGAGCTTACTGGGTCTCTTTGAGGGCCAGCGCCAGCTGATTGTCTACCACTTCATGTTCGGCCCGGACTGGGAGAAAGGTTGCCTTGGCTGCACGGGGTTCGTGGACGCGATCGCGGACCTCTCGCTCCTCGGTGAGCGCGACACCACGTTTGTTCTTGTCTCCCGTGCGCCGCTTGCCAAGCTCAATGCCTGGAAGCAAGAGCGTGGCTGGAGCATCCCCTGGTACTCGTCGTTTGAGAGCGATTTTAACACAGACTTCAACGTCACCCGTGAGCAGGGTGAAGCATCGGGCCTGAGCGTCTTTTTCCAGCTTGAGGACGACGTTTTTCATACCTACTCCACCTATGCACGCGGCGTTGAAAACCTCGTCCACACCTACCCACTTCTGGATGTCACGCCCTACGGTCGGCAAGAGGACTTCGAGGACTCCCCCGCAGGCTGGCCCCAAAAGCCCACCTACGGGTAAGTGCTACCGTAGCTCGATACTGTCACCATAGGCGGGCACGTTTACGTTCCAGCCGAAGCGCTCTTTGATGTGCCCTTGCATGGCGAGGGCCGCTTCGGGCTCGCCGTGGGTGATGTAGACCTGGCGCGGGGCGACTTTTGCCAGCGGCTCTAGCCAGCCAAGAAGCTCGTTGTAGTCCGCATGGCCCGAGAAGCCCCCGATTTTCTTGATGCGGCATCGCACCGGGAACCATTCTTTGTAGAGCTTAATCTCGGGCTCCCCATCCAGAATACGGCGGCCTGTGGTTCCAGCGGCCTGAAAGCCCACAAAGCAGATCGTCGCCTCGGGGTTGGAGACGAGCTGGCGGGCGTGGTGGATGATGCGTCCGCCTGTCATCATGCCCCCGGCGGAGACAATCACACGAGCACCTGTCTCCTCGTTTAATCGGCGAGACTCCTCACGGCTCGACGAAAAACCCATGCTCTTGGTGCGGAGCGGGTTGCGCTTTCTCTGCGTGAGCTCACGGGTGTCATCATCGTGCTCCTCGGCCATACGGAGGTAGGCTTGCGTCGCTTCGGCGGCCATCGGGGAGTCGGCGCGAACGGGGACGATCGGAATCTCGCCGGCATCTTCCAGCTCCCGAATGTGGTAGAGAATGTCTTGGGTGCGGCCCACGGAGAACGCAGGGATCAGCACGGGGGCGTTGCGGGCGTGGGCATCGCGAATCACCTCAGCGAGCGCCTCACGCGGGTCTTCGTCCTCGTGGAGCCTATCGCCGTAGGTAGACTCCACCAGCACATAGTCGGCGGGGTGCGGTGTCACCGGGTCGCGCAGAACCGGCTGGTTCCAACGGCCTATATCCCCCGAGAAGACAATGCTCCGTGTCTCGCCATGAGCTCCCGCACCGCTTACCTCAACCCGGAGGGAGCGAGCGCCAAGCATGTGCCCCGCGGGCCACCACTGCACCCGAATGTCGCTGGCGGCTTGAAAGCCCTCAGTGCCACCTTTCTGAGGGCGAAAGAGCTTGAGGGTGCGCCGGACATCGTTGCGGTCGTAGAGCGGGAGCGCGGGCTGGTGTTCCGTCAGGCCCTTTTTATTACGCCAGTCGGCTTCTTCTTCTTGAAGCTCCGCAGAGTCCTCTAAGATAATCCGGGCCAGCTCCGCCGTGGCGCGGGTGCAGTAGACCTCACCCTTGAAGCCATTTTTCACCAGCGCAGGAAGATAGCCGACATGGTCGGTGTGCGCATGGGTCAGCACCACCGCGTCAATGCTCGCCGGGTCGAAGGGCGGTGCCTGCCAGTTGCGATCGCGTAGCTCTTTGAGGCCCTGAAAGAGCCCACAGTCAATCAGAACCTTACTGTTTTTCGTCTCGATGAGATACTTCGAGCCCGTAACCGTCCCCACACCGCCCCAAAAAGTAAGCGTCGCGATCTGCGGGTTCTGCGTCTTTGCATGTTCAATTCGTGCCATGCTCTTAGTTTACCCACTTCCCGCTTACTATTGCGCGGCCTAGCAGGAAGAAGCGTCGGTGATGT
>NZ_JANNYP010000891.1:0-1522 GCF_031410135.1 Armatimonas sp.
CCGGGCGACTCCAAGATCATGCCCGAGCGCATCCCCGGCTATGTGGAGAAGCTTAAAAGCTTCGGGATCGAGCTGGTTGAGAAACCCACGGATTTGATTGGTAAGATCGATGCTGTGATGATCGAGTCCCAGCAGGGCTCGCGGCACTTGGAGCGCGCCAAGCCCTTTCTGGAAGCGGGCATTCCCACGTTTGTGGACAAGCCCTTCGCGGGGAGCCAGCGCGAGGCCGATGCGATGATCGCCCTGGCACAGAAGCACAACACGCCTCTGATGAGCTGCTCGTCGCTGCGCTACGATCCACAAATCACCGCCGCGCTCGCCAAGCAAAGTGAGCTGGGCAAGATTCTCTCCGTCGAGGTCTGGGGCCCGTGCGCCCTCCACGAGGGCAACCCTGGCCTGCTCCACTACGGCATCCATGGAGTCGAGATGCTCTACACGCTTCTTGGACCGGGCTGTGTTGAGATACAATCCTGGCGTACTGAGCCAAGCGAGGTGCTTATCGCCCGCTGGCCCAGTGGCCACCTCTCGACCCTTCGCGGCATACGCACCGGGCAGTACGGCTTCGGCTTTGTCGCGCACTACGAGAAGGGCAACCAGCCCTACACGATTACCGGCTCCGCCTACTACCGTGAGATGCTCAAGGCGATTGTTGGGATGTTTCAGACCAAAAAGCCCGCCATCCCCTATGCCGAGCAGCGGGAGATCATGGCTTTCATAGAGGCTGCGGACAAGAGCGCCGCGCTTGGGGCAAAGCTCCAGAAAGTAGCTTAAGTGACCTCGCTTCCCATCATCAATCCCGCCACCGGGCAGACCATTACCACGGTTCCTGCGGGCAGCGCGGCAGACATTGACCGTGCTGTACAAAAAGCGCAAACCGCATTTAATGGCGAGTGGGGCCACTCGGCGCCGCGTGACCGAACCGCCGCACTGCAAAAGCTTGCCGCCGCGATGCGTGACAATGCCGAGGAGCTGGCACAGCTAGAGTGCGCCAATGTCGGCAAGCCCATCGGCTCGGCGCGGGGAGAGATCGGCTACGCGGCGCGGGTTCTCGACTACTACGCTGGGCTTGCCTCAACGGCGCGGGGAGAGACGGTTGGTTTGGCTGGCGGGCTGGGGCTGACGCTTCGGGAGCCGCTCGGGGTCTGTGGCCTGATCGTCCCCTGGAACTTCCCGCTGGTCATCACGCTCTGGAAGCTCGCCCCCGCACTGGCGATGGGCAATACCGCTGTGATCAAGCCCGCTGAGTGGACACCCCTCACGGTGCTGCGATTAGCCGAGCTGGCAAAAGACATTCTCCCAGAGGGCGTGCTTAATGTCGTCACGGGCACGGGAGCCAAGGCCGGGGCGGCGCTGGTGGCGCACCCGCAGGTTCGCAAGATCTCCTTCACCGGCTCAACCACAACGGGGCGTGCCATCATGGCCTCGGCAGCACAGACCGTCAAGCGCGTCTCCTTGGAGCTGGGGGGCAAGTCGGCCAGCATTGTCTTTGACGATGCCGATCTAGAGAAAGCCGCTGGCTCGG
>NZ_JANNYP010000892.1:0-6181 GCF_031410135.1 Armatimonas sp.
CAACATGATGGAGTTTATTAAGGGCTACAACGCCAAGACCGCCGACATGGCGGGCTCGATTGTGCCTGTGGTAATCACCATCTACGATGACCGCTCGTTCGTTTTCGAGACCAAGACCCCGCCTGCGTCCGACCTGCTCAAAAAAGCAGCGGGTGTACCGTCGGGCTCGGGTAATCCCAACACTGTTAAGGTCGGCTCGATCACCAAGGCACAGCTCAAAGAGATCGCCGAGAAGAAGCTTCCTGACCTCAACACCAACGATGTGGATGCGGCGATGAGTATTATCGAAGGCACGGCCCGCTCTATGGGCGTGACGATCACGGAGTAACGGAGAAAATCAATGCGAAAACAAGACCGAAAGCATGTCATCTCCGCGCGCTTCAAGACCGAAGCCGCGAAAGTGACCAAGAACACCCATTACGAGCCACTTGCCGCACTTGAGCTGGTGAAGGCAACTGCCTCCACCAAGTTCGACTCCACCGTGGATGTTGCTATTAACTTGGGTGTAGATCCTCGCCAGGGCGACCAGATGGTTCGTGGTACCACCGATCTGCCGCATGGCACGGGTAAGAGCCAGAAAGTGGCCGTCTTTGCTAAGGGCGCGAACGCCGATGCTGCCACGGCAGCCGGTGCGGACGAAGTCGGCGCGGACGAGCTGATCGCCAAGATCCAAAACGGCTGGCGCGACTTCGATGTTCTGGTGGCAACACCGGACATGATGCCCGCAGTCGGTAAGCTGGGACGTATCCTTGGACCGCGCATGCCCAACCCCAAGTCGGGCACCGTGACCACGGATGTCACCAAGGTCGTTACCGCGATCAAGAAAGCAACCCGCGTTGCTTACCGTGTGGACAAGGGTGGAATTATCCACGCTCCCATCGGTAAGGCAAGCTTTCCTGTCGAGCTGCTCAATGAGAACATGGCCGTTTTGATCAGCACCCTGGTCAAGGCCAAGCCATCGAGCTCCAAGGGCCGCTACATCCAGAAGATCACCGTCTCCTCTAGCATGGGGCCGGGGGTTAGTGTGGATGTTGCCGTCGCACAGCGCGTCGAAAAGTAGTTCGGGGTTAATCCTCAGCCGGGAGCGAGTTTCGCTCCCGGCTTTTTGTTTGCCTCAGCCAGCCCCAGAGTAAAGCGACTGCAAAGACGTGCAGTAGTAGCCCCATTAGCTGCGTCCCTCGGCTCGCTTGATACGACCAGAGCTCGGGGTAGGGGCCGGGGAAGTCAGGGAGGGTTTGAAAGACCCGCTGCGAGAGAAGCTGGAGCGCAGCAAGTGTGATCAGAAAGCTCTTAGGGAGTGCATGTGCCTCTAAGATCGCCCCAAAGAGCGCGTAAACAATCGGCATCGCCCAGTAGACAATGCGCTCCGTGTCTGAGCCACCTACCCAGCCCAGCACCAGAAAGATCGCCAGTGTCCAGGCCAGAACCGGCTGACTCTTGAGCCACTCTGCCGCTTTTCGCCAGAAGTAGATCGGTAGTACCAGCGCAGGGCCGAAGGCGATAAAGAGCCCATGGACATAAACCGGCAGTGGCTTGTTGTAAGCCCACTGTCCCACGGTGCGGGCGAAGCTGTAGCTATCGGTCTGGGTGGAGAGCAAGTGCGTCGCGACGACCCCCAATATTCCCCCCAGCAATGGCAACCACTGCCGCCCTCGGCTTACCAGAAACAGCGCCAGCGGCACGGCAACCACCGGCTCGCGGAAGAGCGCACCGAGGAAACAAAGCAGCACCAGCCTCCACTCGAACCGATCCAGCGGAACCCACCCCTGCTTCGTTCGTTCCTCACTCCGCCGACCCTCCCTTGATTCAAGGGAGGGTGGCTCGGAGCGAAGCATGAGCGGAGAGCCGGGTGGGTTCGGATGGGTTCCGTCGGGTGGCCTGCTCAGAAGCAGCGCTCCCAGCACGAAAACAAAGAGCCAGGGGTCGGTGTAGGCGGCGTAGTGGGCGGTGAAGCGGAGCGGCGCGTGCCACTGGGTGAGATAGGCAGCGATTAGAGTGAGGCGTAGCCACGGGTTTTCGATAAAGCGCCGGAGCCAGAGCGTTAGTAAGGCCGTCGAGAGCAGGCAGGCGGCAAGGTTGATGAGCTTGAAGCCAAGCAAGAGGCTCCCTGGAAAGAGCCACGCGATCAGTGCGGGCGTGCCGAGGCGAAAGGCAAATGGCCCGATGGCGCTGGGACGCTCGTGGTGGGCGATGCTCTGGGCCATCTGAAAGTAGGAAACCCCATCCCAGCCTTGGCCGTCGTGGTAGGTCAGCGGTTTCTGGAAGGCGAGGCAGAGCGCGGCCACCAGCACAAACAGTGTCGCTACAATCGCCCACTCGGTTTTCTTCGTCACAGCTTAGTTTTCGGTCGTTTCTGTAAGATTCCTGTAAACTGCTCTCGGTAGACTCGGTACATCTGTTATTGTAGGAGAGTGCTGATGAGTGAGCGAACGGAGTTCGAGTTGGTGTCTTATTTAAAGGCGCTGGTGGATTGCAGTTTGGAGCTGGGAACGACGGAGACACATGTACTGGCGGAAGCCCTGTGCCTTAGTGAGCAGACCGTGGACACGTACTGGAAGCGGATCAAAGAGGTGCTAGGAATCCAGAAGCGCCACGACGCGGTTCGTCTGGCGCGTGAGGGACGAATCGTGAGCGAATTGCCAGAAAAAAAGGGGGGGGGGGGGTAAAAAAACGAACTCGTAAGCGTTAACAATGTCCCACTTTTTGGGACTTTCTAATGATTAATTTTACGAGTACACTTGAAATAACTAAAGTGCACTCTATAGTAGTGTTCTTGATAACTAGGAGGTTGATATGTTTTCTTCGATTATCAGTTTGATCGCAGTTGTATCTATGGCACCTGCACCATCGGCAGTTGCGCGCTCCAGAGCATTTTGGGATAACTATGGCACTTGTGCTAGGAGTTATGTCCTTACACATGAAGATGAGTTTGGAAATATAGTTCCTGATTTAGATGGCGAAGGAGTATTTGGTCAAGAAATAGGTTCTGGTATCACTGGCATTGGTGTTGTTTGTCGTGGCAATATGATATCAAATGAATCTTGGTATGCAGGTAATTTAACCGCAACACTTACTAATGGAGGATCTATACAAAGTCTTACCGGCGTAAATATAAAATTTTATGTACAAGGAGAAATCAAAAATGGTGGTGTTTATGCAGCTTCATCTATAGCTATGACCTTTACTATGAATGGTGCATCAGATAGTACAGACGGTGAAGTTCCAGTTGGTAATGGTTATGCACCACCGACAAAATCAGCAGGAATTCCCTCAAGCCAAACTATTAGTATGAACCCTGGTTCTACTCTTGATGCAACCGGATATGTTTGGGGACATGCTAAAATTCCATAGAAAAACTGTTCTGATACTGCTGGCTGGGCTAATGTCTAGCCAGCGGTACTGTCGTGCTTGCCAATCTGTGGAAAAATTTACAACATTTATTTCTGAATCATCTATTAATGAAAATATAATAGATATAATAAAAAAAAATTTTATAAGAGCAAAAAAAGAAAATAATAATAGCATATGTGTTATTTATAATGATTATTCATTGAATAGAAATATACCCTCTATTGATATAAAGCATATAAATAGCTTTGTGTCGAATATTTTTAATTTAACGGATTATGATAATTATATTCTGAAAAATTATCCTAAATTTGATCTTGATGATCAGAGGAAATATGATTTTACGGAATTTTCTTTGGAAATTCGTGAGTATATAAAAAATTCTCTTTTGAAAAGTTTTTTTGCAGTAGTATTAGGAAATAAGATAATTGATTTACATCGTATCGTTCAAATCTTAGTAAATCGAGAAGGACAATTCAATGTTATTGAGATTGATAAAGATAATATTTTTTATGTCTTGAAAGGGCCTTTAGGGCCAAATAAATGGACTTGGGAATTTGTTTTTCATAATGATTTTCGATTTCAAATTGGTGGTGTGAGTTTAGCCATAGGTGAAACTCCTTTACTTGTTGGCGCATTTCCTAAAGATGAGGCTGAGATAAAAAAAATATTCTCCAAGTTTCCAAATAAACGAAGATACAATCCACAATTGATTACGGACGTCAAAAAAAAATTCGTTACAGTAGGTAACATTTTTCAGCATATATCTAAGATTGAAGGTATTGAATATGTAGTTAATGATAGTCTGTCTAAATATAAAGTACAAGTTATTGATATGGAGAAGGCCAGAATAAGCGATATAAAAAATAGTATTATAAAATTATTTGGCATTGAGATTATTCAGAGTCCTGACAAAAAGAAAATGTTTGTTTCTTATAAAAGGTTGAAACAAATTAATATCGATAACGCGAAAAATGCAATTCGGAATTATTTACCACCTCAGATAGAGCGTTTTTATAGAGATAAAAATTTAAATTACAGAAAAATTAAAAATATAAAAGACGATGTTCCTGACCGAGATTCGTCTATGAAAGCAGTTGCAGAGATGTTTGATTGTGTCAGGGATGAAGTTATTAATGGTCTTGATAACATTAGGAAAGATAAAAAGACAATTCCATTGAAAGAAATAGAAGACGATTTATTATCTAAAATAAGTCTCTTATTTTTATGTACTGTTGATATAGTAGTAAGGGGTATGGGTATAGGATTTCCTGATTGGGCTAATAGAATAGATGAGTGTAAATTTGAAAAAATATCTGAAGAAAATAAGATCATGAGCCTTGGAATTCATTACAAAAATAACTTAGTTCATGTTTTAAAACTAAAGATGCCATGAATAGCGTACGGGTACATTCCCCGGAGCTTGCTCCGCGTCCGCATGGAATGCTGAGCGAACGCATATGGTTGTTTTGTGTAGCGAGCAGCCTACGCATTCCTGGGTCATGGGCCTCAAAAAAAGCCCCCGAGAGACACCTGGAACTTGCTCCAGCGAGCGTCACGGTCTAGTTAGGCAGGAGGATATTTGATATGTCATTTTTTTTAATCGTGCCGATTCTGCTCTCTATTAATCTGAATTGCAGAGAGGAAACCGTCAATATATCTGCGCCACACATCTATCTTGGTGAGTTGCTTGAGATTGCTTCACGTCAAACGGGTGTTTTGATTGAAGCTAGTGATAAAGATGGTGCTGCTGGTGAAGAATTAGTAGCTTTTATTAAAAATAAACCAATTGATAAATTAATGAAAGATTTGTCATCTTTGTTAAGTTTGTCAGATGCTCAGTGGCAGTGGGTAAAAATAATGCGTGATGGAAAGGAGATATTTCAAATTCAACGCTCTGTACGAGCTAAAAATTTCGGAAAATTCCTTCAAAATAAAGAGGATGAAGAATTTTTAAATGGTTTGGAAACTCTTTGTAAAGAATTGCCTAGCAAAGCACCACATAGTCCTCCGTCAGATGGGACGGATGGGATTTCGTTCAATTATATTGGGTTGAAATTACTCCAGCAAATTTCCCGCTCGGAATGGAAGGCCTGTGTCGCTGAAAATAAAAAAATAAAAATATCGCCTGAGTATATATCAGATAAATTAAATACTGAGTTGAAAGAGACAACGAAAAAAAATCTCACAAATGTCTTACTATATTGATAATGTACAAAATAGACGTATGTTATTATTTGAATGTATTTCTGAATCAGGAGAGAAATCAACATATACACTTTTTGAATATCTAAAAAAAGAATCTGATAGCTTCGATAGATTAAAATTTGATTGGTTGAAAGATTCTGGAAAAACAAATATGGAAAAAGACTATCCAATATCAATGGCAAAACCGGAATATTTGGCTTCAGAGATACCACGAACTTTAGACCGATACATATCAAATTCAGTAAAATCAGCTCCTTTCTCTATGATCGGTCGTTTTAAAATTACTAGATATTCATCTACTCCATCTGAAAAGCCTAAATCCGTAAATCAGTTAATTCAGTATTTAGATGAAAAATCAGAGATTTGGTATAAATGGAATGAGGATACTCTGCTTTTGTGTGATTACTCACGTTTTTTAGATAATGATAGTAATCGCCCAGCATGGACAACTGTTAAATCTCTGAGAGTAATAATCAAGAAATCTCCAGATAATTTACTTCCTATCGACTCTCTCTTTGATTTATCAGTGAAACTAACCTCTGGTCAGCTTGATCGTCTGGGAGAAGATTTTAAAGGCTTATCCTGGGTTGCTCGTTTACAACCATTTTTTCAATATTCGCAAAAT
>NZ_JANNYP010000893.1:0-4869 GCF_031410135.1 Armatimonas sp.
TCTTCGAATTTGTCTTTGATCTGTTGTACAATTTCTTGGGAGTTGGGGGTCATGGCAGTCTCCTGGCGTTATTTTTGTGGTACAGACATTATGCCTGAAATTGCCACCCCCAACTCCTTCAACCAAAATGAGTCACACCCATTTGATTCGCACATCTGCAACCGATGTTGCGGAGGCTGCACGGGGGCTGGGTGACAACGTAAACTGGAGCGTTTTAGGCAAAGGCAGAACAGCGGCCCACCAGATCGCGGAGTGTGCGATCATGACGGCGGGCATTATGGGAATTCTGGAGACAGGGAAAGAGCCTGAATTTGACTACGCCGCCTTCATGGAAAAAGTCAATGCGCTCGCGGAGGCTCCTGATGTGGGACTGTCGGCTCTGGATGTAAACACGGAGGCGCTTTGTAAGGTGGTTGCAAGTATGACGGCTGAGCAGCTTGCCACAGAGATTCCCACGGTATGGGGGCCGCCAGGTGGGACGCGCAGTCTGAAGTCGTTTGCATTGTTGGTGCAATGGAACAATACGTATCACCAGGGACAGATTGTGTTTATCTCGACCTTACTATAACTTGCCATACCTTGGGTAGAATACCCAGCGGAGGTTTTATTGAAAATGAGTATGATACAAGGTGCGATTCGGCAATCCGTCGGGTCACTGACAAAACTAATCAACGAGCTAGGCGAGAAAGCAAGTTGGTCACCGCTGGACAAGGGGCGTACGGCTCTGAATCAGGTTGCCGAGTGTGCTTTGATTACCGGCGCGTGTACTGGCATAATCGGAGCCAAGGCAGCTACTGAGATTGATTGGGCGGCTTTTGCAAAAGCACAAGCGGAGCTTGAGGCGAATCCTGAAGGACTACTAACGACGCTCGCAACCAACACCGACGCATTTTTCGTGGCGCTGGATGGGCTTTCTGCGGACGACGCCACCATCGAAGTTACCATGCCTTGGGGCGCAACCTACACGCTTGCTGGCTTGGCGAATGTGGTGTACTGGAATAACACCTACCACGAAGGGCAGATCAACTACATCCAGACCCTGCTGTAGTTTCTAACCCTTCCACCAGGGAGCGTTGCTTGTGACACCTGCCTCTTCTTTCGGAGCGGCGGGTGTTTTTATCTCTGTGGGAAGCTTGCGCCAGACGACTTCGGTGTTCGGAGGCAGTGTGGGGCGCGGCTGACGAAGGCGCTGGATGCTTTGCTCGAAGTGCTGTGGGTCGGCGGGGGGGAAGTAGAACGTGCCGCGCTTGTGGCGGATTTTGTAGTGCCCCTGAGCTGTCATCGAAAAGGTCTGCTCTTTGGGCGGCCAGCAGATCCAGCCTTCCGTGACCAGCTCCTTGCGGCTCACGGGGGAAATCTCCTCAACCTGATCCCAAGCAATGGTCTCCGTGGGGGCCAGAAGGCGCTTGATATGAACCCCGCGCTCGTCCAGCTCTAGGCGCACGACGCTGATCTTGCGGAGCATGAAGACAAAGACCAGTGGCCCCAGAAGCGCGAGTAGGCCCCCCTCGGGTGAGTGGAAGAGAACACTGCCCAGCCAGCCAAAGCCCGCGATCATCGCCAGCATCGCAAGCAGCATTAACGGGAAAGTAATCGCCGCATAGGTCCACCCGATCTTCAGGTCGGCTTGGTCACGGGGCGGCAGATGCGGCTGAATAATCACGCGTTGCTGGGTCTGACGAAGGGCTTGTTGCTGAGGCATTCGGGTAAACTCGCTTAAGATGCTAAAATTAATGGGGATGCGTGCACTGATTTTTGATTTTGATGGAACGATTCTGGATACCGAGACCCCAGAGTTTCTCTCGTGGGAGAAGATTTACCATCAGCACGATCAAATCCTTCCCCGTAATCTCTGGCTCTCCGCAATTGGAGTGGGGCCACAGGATGCTAAGTTTAATCCCTATACGCACCTGGAAGAGCTAGTCGGGACTTCGCTCGATCACGAAAAACTCCGCGCACAGCGCCACAAAATATTTTATCGCACCCTGGACGACGAGCCTATACGGCCTGGAGTTACGGACTGGCTGGAGCAAGCGAGCACAAATGGGCTCCACATTGGTCTTGCTTCATCCTCACCCTACGACTGGGTACATGGGCACTTAGAGCGCCTTGGACTTCGCTCGCACTTCTCGGCGATCTACACCAGTGACCATGTCGAGCGTGCCAAGCCGCACCCGGAGCTCTATGAAAAAACGGCGGCTCATTTTGGCGTGAAACCGAGCGCGTGTATCGCCATCGAGGACTCGTTCAATGGCGTCACCGCCGCCAAAGCCGCAGGGTGCTACTGCATCGCCACCCCGAACCCCATGACCGTGACCATGGATCTCTCCGCCGCAGATCGTATTGTGTTATCGTTGGAAGAGATCAGGCTCGCTGAGCTGCTAGAAGGCTAACCATCTCCGAATAACCTCGCTGCTGGGCGTGCTGTAGCGGCGTGACTCCCTCACGGTCTGCGATGTGGGGATTAGCTCCCGCGTCGAGGAGCTGTTTGAGAATGTCTTGATGGACGGGGCCGCCATCGGACAGAAGGATCGTCTCTAGGAGCGCCGTCCAGCCGAGGTTGTTGATGTGGTCTATTGCGATCTCGGTCTTGAGCAGCTCACTAACAGTGTCCGGGTGGCCGTGATGGCACGCGGGAATGAGTGCCGTACCGCCGTAGCGATTGGTGTCTTTCAGATCGGCTCCAGCGGCGAGGCAGAGGCGTAGAATCTCCAGATGCCCTTCAGCTCCTGCGTAGAGATAGGGAGTGTCATGGATCGCATCTTTGGCATTCACATCCGCGCCCGCTTCGATTAAGCGCCGCGCGGATGCAATATCGTTGGCCCGAGTAGCCCGCAGAAGCGCTGTGCGTCCGTCAGAATCTCGGGCTTCTTGGTTCAAGAGGAGATTGGGGTGCCGGTGGACTTGGTGTAGGCGCGGAAGGCTTCGATGAGCTTGGCGGTGTTGGGGCCAGGCTTGCCGTCGCCGATCAAGCGCTCGTCTAGGGAAACCGCAGGGATGATCTCGGCGGCGGTTCCGGTCAAGAAGCACTCTTTGGCGGAGTAGATGTCCAGGAGGGTCATGTTTTCCTCCACCACGACACAGCCGAACTGCTCGCGGAGCAGCTTGATCGCCACACCACGGGTGATGCCTTTGAGGCAGCCTGCGGAAGGATGCGGCGTGACAAAAACACCGTCGGAGTTGAGGATGAAGACATTGTCGCCGGTTGCTTCCGCGACATGGCCTTGCTGGTTGAGCATGATGCCCTCGCCTGCTCCGACTCGGTTGGCTTCCATCTTCGCGAGAATATTGTTGATGTACTTGCCGGTGCACTTGATCCGTGCGTCTATGGCGTCCGGTGATGGCACGCGTGTGGAGCAGGTGATCATGTCCAGCCCTTTTTCGTAGAGCTCCGGGGGGTAGAGTGCAAGCTGGCGTGTGGCGATCACAAAATTGACTTTGGGCTCGATGTGCTTGGGATCTAGCCCAAGTCCCGTGCCACGTGTCAGATTGACCCGGATGTAGCCATCGCGGTGGTCGTTCTTGCGGCAGGTGGCGACAATCGCCTCGAAGGCTTTGGTCTCGTCCAGATCTCCTAGGGGAAAGCCTAAGGCGCGAGCCCCCGAGAGAAGGCGCTCAACATGCGGCAGCAGCTCAAAGACTTTCCCGTCATAGACACGGACGCCCTCAAAGAGACCATCGCCATAGAGATACCCGTGATCAAAAAGAGAGATCGTCGCCTGCTCTTTGGGAATAAACTCCCCGTTGACATAAACAAACTCGGCCATGCGAATATTGTACCCGATGCCCTCCTCCCAATCCTGGGAGGAAGAAGTAAGGAGGGGCGTTTTTGTTTACGGCAGGTTGGTGTGGATTGGGTGGCCTGCAGAAAAGAGGCTACGGATGAGCTTGCGGTAGGCGCTGATGTCGGCGTTGATGCAGGTGCCGAGATTACGTAGCGTGCCCTGCGCCGCTTTAATGTCGTTGACGGCGCTCTCCATACCGTTGGTGTGGTTGATTAACGTGGTCTGTGCCGTCTAAATATTATGCATTTCTGTCTTTTTTTCTTGATAGTAAGGAAAATTATGTCACGAGAGACCATAGCATAGTCGTAAGGTATAATTTGCTAAAATGAAGATGAAGAAGTATCTACCGATAATCGGCACATTGATCTGCCTCGCTCCTCTCCGCTCGGCACACGCGCAGCCGTACTCCTCGTCCCAGTTTCTCCGGGACACGCGCCAGTACACGGCAAATCTGATAGACGGTCTGCGCTCTAGCTCTAGCTCGACGTACAAATCTCCCTACAGCTTCGGCAATAGCTACGCGCCGCCGTACCAGCGCAAGCAGGAAAACTGGCAGCGGGAGTACGTCGCTCCTTTAACGCAAGAGGAAAAGCGCAAGAAGAAACAGGCAGAGGATGCCGCCGCCGCGATTGAGCGGCAGAGAGCGGCGGCGGACGCTGAGGAAGCCCGTGCCAACGAGCTCTGGCGCAAGGCCAAGATCGAGATCCGAAAGAGGGACGAGGCAAGAAGAATCAGCGACGAACAGGATGCGGCGGAGCGCCGCGAGCTGGAGCGCCGCGCCGATGCGGGCGACGAGACCGCGATCATTGCGCTGGCGGAGAAAGCGGACACGAACTTCCGAGCGGACGCGGATAGAATCATTCGGGCGGCGAAGATCGGTCACCGAAACTCGATCAGCCGACTCGGAGATACCTCCGACGATCCCATTCGATCGCAGCTTGGTCTGTCGCAGCTGTTGACCAAAGAAGAGAAGGCATACTGGCGCGCCGTCGCCATCGAGAAAGGCGATCCCGCTGTCGCCTATTCGTCAGCCCGCACTTTTGAGAAAAAGGGCGAATGGGCGGGAGCCGTCGCGGTTTTGAAG
>NZ_JANNYP010000894.1:0-1839 GCF_031410135.1 Armatimonas sp.
ATGGTAAACCGACGGCCATCATACAGAGGCAGTGGTGAACCGTAACATACAGAAAGTTTTGTGCTGGCTGTTTCGACTGCTCTTGGATCATTAGTTCTCCTCGTGACTGCTGAGCCACCAGCGGCTTTTTTCTGGTTCAACAGGCTTGGTATTGAGCTTTTTACACGTCCTGAGATGAAGCCAGCAAGTAATATTAATGAGCCATCCGTAGGAAAGAAAAAGGAAAAACAGAGCTGACTCCGACGCGTAATTGCCACCTGCATTGAGCATTACGAATGCCAAGGAGCTTATTCCCAGTAGCAAGGATGCAATGACATGAACCGCAGGCTGTCCTGAGAGAAAACCAGACTCCTTGCTCTGATAGGCACCAAATTTAGTCGTGCGGATTCCAGCCCTGAGCCAGTAGACTCCCGTCAGAAGGAGGGCTAGGCAGAGTAGTCCAATCCCCACTCGTGAGCAAAGGGGATGGTTTGGGTTTGCTACAGCGGGAAGCCAGATATTGAGCTGTAAAAACATACCCAGCATCTCTGCAAGACACTTCCAACCAGTGTGCCAGTAGAGGCGATTGGGGAGTGTTTTTTTCTGGTTTTGTAGCATTCTATACCCTTGTGCTTCCCCCTCCTGTGGGGGCTAGGGGGCCTTCTTACACCAGACCCTGCCGGGCGGCTAGTAGCGCGGCTTCAGCTCGGGAGTTGACTTCTAGTTTCTCGAAGATCTTGGAGATGTGGTTCTTGACGGTCTTCTCGGAGATAAAGAGTGCGTCGGCGATCTCTTTGTTGCGCATGCCCTTGCCGATAAAGCTGAGGACTTCCCGCTCTCGGTCGGTGAGGTGCGCAAAGACGGCGTTGTCTACGGCGCGCTGGGTGGAGAGTCGGCTGAACTCATTGAAGACGCGGCTGGCGAGCGCGGGGGGGAGCAGGCCACCGCCTCGTGCGACGGCGCGGATGGCGGCGAGGGCTTCCTCGGGCGGGGAGTCTTTGAGGACATAGCCTCGGGCACCGGCTTTGATGGCGGCGAAAACTTTGTCATCATCGCCGTAGATGGTCAGAATCACGATATGGGTGTCGGGGAGCTCTTTTCGGAGCGTGTCGGTGACCTCAATCCCGCTGACCTTAGGCATCCCAATATCGGTGAGGAGAACATCGGGTTTTTGGGCG
The DNA here is from genome assembly GCF_031410135.1 of Armatimonas sp. GTDB lineage: Bacteria > Armatimonadota > Armatimonadia > Armatimonadales > Armatimonadaceae > Armatimonas. The sequence goes on from NZ_JANNYP010000894.1 coordinate 1,158, forward strand.
CGGCAGACTGAGAGCGCCCGCTCACCATCGGAGGCGGTGCCTACTACCTGGATGTCATCTTCCAGCGCCAGCATCTGTGCCAGGCTCTCGCGCATCATCGCCTGATCTTCCGCAATAACGAGTCTGATTTTTTCCACGTTTTGATTGCTCCTTGAGCTTCGCGAGGTTGGGTTTTATGGGGTTTGGCGCAGCCTCCGGCTTATTGGGAAATAGCAGGAGCGCGGGTAGGGTAAGCCAGATAGGCAGGATTAGATAGAGCATCGAGCGCATTAGGTATGGATCTCACAGATGCGGCGCTCGACATTGTTGTAGTGTGGGAGGAGCCCTTGATCCGGCAGAGGTGTCGGCTCATTGAACTCTTCAAGATGAAACGGGCTTTTCATGGTCATTACAGTGACTCTGCTTAGTTGTTGTACACAACCTGCGTGATTATACATACTGTCACGATTGTTAGGGTACTCCGTGTGACTCAGGTTTCACCAAATATTTTTGAAAGAGCCTGATTTGTTTATGAGAGATTTCTGAGAAATGATTGAGGTTGAACTCGTCTGGTTGCAGGCGGATATGGCCTGTACCCCTGATTTGGTCCATCGAGTGAGTTAGTCTTCGTTGGTCGTTGTGGGTTTCCCCGGCGGCGAAGCCGCCTCGTTCTTCGTTTCCGTTTCTGGTTGGGTATCTGGTC
>NZ_JANNYP010000895.1:0-5988 GCF_031410135.1 Armatimonas sp.
ACCAACCCGCGCCCGATGTACTTTTCGCAGATCCGCGTAGACCCCAACGACGAGGACACGGTCTATGTGCTAGGCGTGAGTACGTATATGTCCGTAGACGGTGCCAAGACATTCACCTCACCGTTTTCGCGCGTGCACGCCGATGGCCACGCGCTCTGGATCAACCCCAAGGACTCCGATCACCTGCTCTTTGGCTGCGACGGTGGCATTCAGGTCAGCTGGGATCAGGGCAAGAGCTGGGACTACATGAACACGCTCGTGATCAGCCAGCCCTACGAGGTGCACTTTGACATGCGGATGCCCTACCATGTCTACGGGGGCCTGCAAGACAACGGCACCTGGGAAGCCCCAAGCCGCACGCTCGATGCGCGCGGGGTCTCCAACGACGAGTGGCTCAATATCGGCGGCGGTGATGGTTTCTATGCCCAGGCCGATCCGCTCGACTGGCGCATTATCTACACCGAGAGCCAGGGCGGTGCGGTCGGACGGCGCAACCAGGCCACCGGCGAGAGCAAGAGCATCCGCCCCAGCCGTGAGAGCCCCACGGAAAAGCTCCAGTTCGACTGGAACAGCCCCATCCTCATCTCGCCGCACAACACCAAGAAGATTTTCTTTGGGGGTAACAAGCTCTTTATCTCGCAAGATCGTGGCGATACCTGGCGCAGAACCGAGGATCTCACTAACAAACCCGACCGTACCAAGCTCCCCATCCTGGGCAAGCCGGTGGATACACGACTTGGAGGAGGGACACTCTCGGCGCACGATGGACAAGATGGCTACGGCTATATCGTCACCGTCAGTGAGTCCCCCGTCAAAGAAGGAATTCTCTGGGTGGGCACCGACGATGGCAACGTGCAAGTGTCACAAGACGACGGCAAGACCTTTACCCTCTGCACGGTTCCGGGCGTCCCCAAAGGCACCTATGTCAGCCGGGTGCATGCCAGTCCCTATGCGGCGGGTCGTTGCTATGTGAGCTTCGATGGCCACCGCAGCGATGACTTCACGCCCTATGCCTTTGTGACCGAGGACTTTGGCGCAACCTGGAAGAAGCTCACGGGGAGCCTGCCCGAGGGAGCCACGGTCAGTGTGATCCGGGACCACCCCCGCGCCTCGAACCTGCTCTTCCTAGGAACCGAGCGCGGTGCCTATGTCTCCTTCAACCGAGGAGGAAGCTGGGAGCGCTTCGAGAAGCCCTTCCCGGCCACGATCCCCGTGGACGATATCCAGATCCATCCCCGCGACAACGACCTGATCTTTGCCACCCATGGCCGTGGGTTCTGGATTATGGATGACCTTGGCCCACTCGAAGCCAAGGCCCTCAGCCTCGCTCCTGTGACCCTTGCGCCACCGAAACCTGCGGTGCACTACCGCATCGCCAGCCGCAAGGCGAACACGGGCCACCAGATCTATATCGCGCCCAACCCATCCACCGGCAGTCCGTTTCGCTTCTACTTGGGCGAAAATATCAAAGGCGCAGCAACTCTAGCTGTGAAAGACAGCAAGGGAAAAGTGGTTCGCACCCTGAGCCAGGCAGAGCCCGCAACCGGCTGGAACGTCCTGCGCTGGGACATCCGTGAGAGCGCGGCGACATCCGGCCAAGGTGGTGGCTTTGGGGGAGCAGTGCCCCCCCGCTTGCTTCCCGGCACCTACACCGCAACCCTCACCGTCGGGCAGCAGTCCTCAACCCAGCGGATCACGATCTACGACGACCCTCGCACCACGCTCACTGATAAAGAGCGCAAGGAAGTCCACGACACGCTGATTCGTCTGGGCGAGACCTACGCCAAGCTGGATGCCACCCGCACCACGCTCACGGCAACGCGCACCGAGCGCGAGAAGGAGCTTGCCAAGGTCAAGGCGGACACCACTCTGAACGAAAAAGATAAGGCGAAAGCTCTTGCCAAATCTGAGGCGCGTCTCCAGGCCGTGAACGATCTCCTGGCACGCATCTCCCCGGCTGCGGGTGCAGGCGGCGGGGGTCGTGGTGGCGCAGGCGGTGGGCAAGGCGGACAAGGCGGAGGTCGTGGCCAAGGCGGCGCAGGGGGAGTAGGCACCCCTAACGCCCCCGCCAACCGACGCACCCCCGCCACGCTCCGGGGCAACGATCCTCAAGCAGGCAACCGTCCCGTCACGCCGCCTGTCACGTCTCCCACGACGCCTCCCGCGGAACGGAGCGGCGAGTCGGGCGGGGAAGGCCAGCCCACCCCACGCCCGGTAGCCAATCCCAACGCCCTGACCACACGGCTCGGTCGCGTCTCCCAGAACATTGACGCCCTCAGCGAGCCGCTTAGCCCCGGCTACAAGCGCGAGGCAGAGGAAGTGATCAAGGCGGCAAAGAAAGCCATGGACGAGGCCAAGGGTCTAAAGTAAGATACCCTCCTCCGGGTACCCTCCTCCCCCTGCCCCTCCTCCCAATCCTGGGAGGAGGGGTTATTTTCCCCGTCTCTTCAGCGCCGCTCGCACTAGCCGCTCGATTTTCGGAGTCTCTTTTGCCAGCGAAAGCGCATCCCTGTCAGCGAAGCTCACGCGGACGGCAGGATCGGCCCCTGCATCCAGCAAGACCTTTACGATCTCCGCATTCTTGGTAGAGATGGCATCAAAGAGAATCGGTTCTCCGTACTCACTTTTCTGGTTGGGATCAGCCCCGGCTTTTAACAACAGACGCATGAGGCCGACATTCTGCAAGCCAAGCGCCCACTCCAGTGGTGTCTCCCCGCTTGGGTCTGTGGGATCAAACTCAAAATCGGAGGCGCGGACATTGAGCTGTGCTCCCACCTTGAGCAAAAGCGTGACCAAGCGATCCCGGTCTTTTTGCAGGCCAAACCGATGCCAGGAGTGCGATCCGGCAGGAATCGAAAGCGCCTTATATCCTCCTAGTGCAAAGTGAAGAACCGTCTGGTTCCAGATATCCGCCGCTTGCACATCAGCATCACGCCTTAGCAGAGACTCCGTCACCCGCAAGCTCCCGGCACGGGCCGCTAGGTGAAGAAGTGTGGTCTTGTAGGGACCAATCGGGGTGAGAGGAGCACGTTCCACAAGCTGCTCGGCCAGCGGCAGATTCCCTTGGAGAAGCGCGTCCCAGAGCGTCAGCACAGCCCCGTGCTTAAGCAACTGCCCTTCCAGCCGAGTCTTACGCGGCCACCAGCGCCCCTTCCAGAGCTGCCAGGTCAGTGCGCTCCAGCCAAATCTGTCCAGCTCCTTCGGATCAGCACCACGCTCCAGAAGAAAGAGCGCGGCAGGCCCATTGGCATTGCGACAGGCAAGCAGAAGTGGCGTCATGCCCTCTTTGTCGCGTATGTTGAGGAGCGCTCCCGCATCAAGTAGGGCCTCCAGAACCTCTGGTTCGGTATACCATCGCACGATCATATCGGACATCGGAGGCTGAAACCAGGCAACCGCAGCATGAAGCGCTGTTTGTCCATCCTCGTCGGTGGCGTTCGGGTTAGCCCCCAGTTTCAGCAGAGCCTTGGTTCGGTTCAGGCGATTGTTATAGGCTGCACTTCGCAGTTCGGCATCGCGCTCGTTCATTTCTTCTTCTTTTTGATCGGCTTTTGCAGCGCCACCTTCACCAGCGCGACAATCTGCGAGTTTTCGGTGCTCTTGGCCGCTTCCAGTGCCGTCGTGCCGTACTCGCTCTTGAAGCGTGGATCGGCACCCGCATCCAGAAGCGTCTTCACCACAACGTGGTTTTGTGTCTCGATGGCATTAAAGAGCAACGGATCGTCGTCGTAGCCTTCCCCGTTGGGATTGGCTCCCGCTTTCAGCAAGACACGCATCAGCTCGGGGCGCTCGGCAAGGATCGCACAACCGAGCGGCGTGTACTCGCCTCCGCGTGAAGATGTGGAGCGGGCATCACAATTCGCCCCACTTTTGAGTAAGAGCATGAGCAGTGACTCGCGGCCTTGGGTGGGGCCATAGGCGTGCCAGGAAGGTCTGGAGACAATCCGAACCAAGTCAGGGCCACCACCGATGGCCTTATGCACGGGTGTAAAGCCGTTCTTGTCGCGTACACTCACCACCGCCCCGCGTGCCAGAAGGCGCTGAGCCACCGGCAGGCTCCCCAGCTCGGCGGCGAGGTGCAGATAGGTGTAGTTGTTGGGGCCAACGGCCTTGACATTGGCGCTCTCCACAAGCCTAAGTGCCTTTGCCGTGTCTCCGAGCCAAAGCGCATCCCAAAGGCTCACGGGAGATCCTTTCTGGAGGAGAAAGTCCGCGAACTTACGGGAGCAGTGCTCATACCAGAGCGCCATCGTTAGCGCCGTGCCCCCTACCTCATCCGCAGGCCGCAGATCTGCTCCCGCCGAAACTAACCAGCGAGCCGCCTCTTCGTGTTGGGCACGAACCGCAGCCATCAGCGGCGTTATGCCGTCCTTTGATTTCGCGTTGACAGGGGTTCCTGCTTTGAGCAACGCATCCACGATGCCCTTCACAGGCGCGCGGCCCGTCCGAACATCCATACCAGACTCCTGCCCATAGCCCACGGCATGGTGCAACGCCGTCCAGCCGTTGGTGTCGCGCTGGTCGGGTTTGGCTCCCTTTGCCAGAAATTTCTGCACGGCGGCGAGGTTGCCCCACGCCGCCGCTTCGAGCAGTGTTTTCGGGGGTGAGGGAGCACGAAGATACTGCATGATAGTTTCCTAGCCGTACGCACCGTTGGGCAGGAAGCCTAGCAGACGCTTGAGGCGCGGGCTGGCATCTTTGTAGACGTGTTCGGGCATCTGGTAGTTCATGAAGGGGCTGTACTTGTGCCCCACCAGCCGCCGGGCATAGCTCACCTGGGTGATGTAGCGCACGCGATCCGAGAGGTTGGGCGCTCCGCGGTGCCAGACCTGGTTGTTGAACATCACGACACTTCCCGCCTTGCCGCAGGCATAAACCGTCTTGTCCTCCCACTCGGTTCCCTCGATAGTCGGCGGGCAGCGCTTGCCAAAGAGATGCGAGCTGGGAATGAGCTGGGTTGGACCGTACTCAGGCGTCTCGACATCGGTGAGGTAGTAGTTGGCGGTGAAGAGCAAGACAGGCAGCTTGATGTTCTTGGGAGCCTCGCCCTCGGTCACGAGAAAGTGCGGGGAGTCGTCTTGGTGCCACGTAGTGATGCCCTTGCCCGGCCCCGGCTGCACCCGAAAGCTGTTGTTATGGATGCAGTGCGTCGTCTCGGCGATGAGTTTCTCTGCGAAAGTAACAATTGGCTCCAGCTCAAAGAGCGAGAGGTTGGTAGGACTGACCTCGAACATCCGATGATGGAGCTGGATAATCCCGTCGCCTTCTTCGTGGTTGTCACGAAGTGCTTTGTCTAAGTCATCGCGCATGGCGGCGCACATCTCGGGTGTCAGAACATCCTGGAGCACCAGAAACCCATCCCGGTGGAACTGCTCCACCCACGAACTAATCTGCTCCTCAGAGACAGTGCTGCCTGCTAGATATTGCGTACTCATGCCGAATGGTTCGGGCAGGAAAAGCCAATTTCCTGCCCAAAAACAAGAAAAGCCCTCTCCAACCGATTCGGTCAGAGAGGGCTCGCGCTTTTTGCGAATGCCTTGCTTAGGCAAACAGCGAGAGGCGGTTCTTCCAGCGGGCATCGGTGAAGCCATCATTGACCGCTTCGCGGCGCAGCTCTAGCACCATCTCCTGGCCACCACGGGCAGGGAAGAGAGTGGCACGAGTGACAGAGCCACCATCGGGGAGGTTCTGCGAGTCCAGCTTGACCGCGGGCTGCTCGTGGCCAGTGCCGGTGCGGACGCTAATCCCTGCACCGTTGTGAACGACCACTTCCAGAGCGGGTTCATGGGTACTTCCGACGACCAGGCGCATTCGGGTCGCTTCGGGAGCATCGGTCGAGACTGCCTCAAGGGCAATCCGAGGCTGGTCAGGGCCACCGGTCGAGGAGGGCGTGATGGCACGCATTCCTCGCATGGAGTTCATGGACATTGCCAGCTCCAGAGAGACAGGAGGCACACCCGTCGCCGGGGAGTTGCTACTCGCTGCTCG
>NZ_JANNYP010000896.1:0-1062 GCF_031410135.1 Armatimonas sp.
TGGCTTTGAAGGCCGGGCTATGTTGCTTTCTCATGGTGTCTATTTTGGCTTTCTAAACTTCTTAGAAAAGCCCTTTTGACTGTCCGATTTTCCTGGACCATTATAGTGTATCCGCATATACACGCTGGCCACACAGAGCGACACTCAAAGCTATGGAGAGGCTACTTGCAGTACGTAAGGCATGCGGAGATATTCTAATGCCTTTTATTTGATCTAGTTTCATCACAACTATTTCTTTCGTTACAGCTCAGGTCTCCGATTAGCAGGGAAATTCTTCTAAAAACGGTGGGCAAGTTTCTAGCGTGGACAGGAATAATTAACCAATCGCAGGGAGAATCGGATTGCCCAAGAAGACCGAGAGCAAACCAGCACGAGCAGATATACCCTGCTTGCGAAGCGTGGAAATGTAACTTCGAAGGCGGCAGAAATCAGCAAGACCAGAAAGTGAGCGCCAACAACCGAACACTTTCGAGAACATTTTCACCGGTCGGATGTCGCGCTCAGACCCGTTGTTATCAAAGCAAGTCAAGCTGTCCCAATCTTTCACGGCAGCCCAACCAAAGCGGGTCACCTCGTGGGCGTAAAACCAAAGGCGATCCAACCAACGAACACGAGAACGCAATTCCTTACTGCAAGCCGAGAGTTTCTCTCCCTCAGAAGGCGGCGACAAACCCAACGCAACATAGCCGCAACGAACCAGAGAACGAAGCTGGGCAACCAGGCAATCCCGGCTGGCTAGCACGCCCGACTCTGCCGACTTCTTAACTTCAAGAAGCCAAGACAGAATCGGCTCTGTCCAAACTCCGGCTTTATCGAAGCGATCTTTCAGACCTGCTCCCTCACGAAGAAGGTGCGCACTGCAAAGCGCATGCTCACAATGAGTGAAGCTGAACTCACAATGAGTGAAGCTGAAGTAGCCACTCAAAGCATCATGAAGGGCGACCCCTTTGAAGTGGGGCAGGACGCCTGCGCTGCCCCCCGAAAACTGGTCCAGTGACTGAGTTGGTATCCTGACCAGAGGCGGGCTTGCCCGCCTCGGGAGAACCAACCGTGAAACAAGGT
>NZ_JANNYP010000897.1:0-18754 GCF_031410135.1 Armatimonas sp.
GGGCATGACCCCGTGAAACGGACGTGGGTCGTTGTCAAAAACCAGCGGGAGAAAGTGCCTGTCGCCCGGCCAGAGGGGCAGCTCGCACGCGATTAGTTTCTCCAGTGGCTGCCAGCTCAGGGTGCCTTCATTATTACCGACGCTCACCTCGCCCGTGAACTCGGTAACCACGAAGATAAACCCGAACCAGTCCTCGCCACTCTTTCCAAATCCCGGCCAGGAAACCGTTCCTCGAAGCGTCATGGCCGTCGCCTGAACTCCCGCTTCCTCGAAAAGCTCGCGCTTCATCCCCGCCGCAGCATCTTCGGTCGGCTCCAGCTTTCCACCGAGGCCATTGTACTTGCCCAGCGCAGGGTCGTCCGGGCGGGCATTTCGGTGGATCAGAAGCACTTTCTGACGGTCGGGCGAGAGCACATAGCCCAGCGTGGCAAGAATCGGCGTGTACGGCATATCTCTCTGTGATACCATATTCTTGCTATGAGTCAGGTAATTGTGATCTCACAAGACGAAACCCGTGACAGCTATGAAGCTCGTCTTAATGGCACGCATGGGAAAGGTGCAACCTTAGGTGCAGCACTTGACCAGCTTCTCAACCAGCTCGACGATCCCCAAACACCGCTCCTTTTGGTGCGTCAGAATTGTCCCGATCACTTCTTTACCCAGAAAAACTTTGAGCGTCTGCAAGAGCTCCAGGGAAAGGCAAAGTCCTCTTTAGAGAGCCTGAGCCCCATGGAGACAACAGAGCTTAGGGATTTAATCGCCCAAGAGTTCCGTGCCACAATCCAGCGCAGTGACGCTCTGGTTGCTCAAGCCGCATGAACGCACTCTATCCACTTGTTGCCGCACGCGCCGAGCACCGCTGTGAGTACTGCCGAGCTCCGGAGATCATCTTTAACTTTCGTTTTGAGGTAGAACATATCGTCCCACAGGCCAGCTCAGGCACAAGCGATCTCAGTAACTTAGCACTTGCCTGTCGCGCTTGCAACAGTTTTAAGTCCTACTTTGAGTCCGCCTCCGATCCCGAGACAGGCACAGTTGTCCCCCTCTTCCATCCTCGGCAAGACATCTGGGCCGAGCACTTCCGCTTCGATCCCACCACCTACCAGATCCAGGGAATTACTCCCGTCGGGAGGGCCACCGTAGAGCGACTCTTACTCAATGCGGACTACCAGTGCGAAGCTCGCTCACGCTGGATCCTCCTCAATATTTTCCCGTAGTTTACTTAAACGGATTCTTGAGCTTGTCGTAGATGCGTTGCTCTAGGTGCTCCAGTGAGACTTCGCCGGACATGAGCCGCCCGACGAGCTTGGTGCCTGCGGGGTTCTTGACGCCGAGCTTGTAGGAGAGATAGGGCGTGCGGTGGAAGACTTTTCCGACACGCAATGCCGCATCGAACTCTCCGGCCAGCTCTAGCTTGACGGCCTCGGTGTAGCTCTCAGTGGTGTTTTCGGCGAGGTGCTGCGCGGCGATGTTGCCCGTACGGACAGCGTACTGGATGCCCTCGCCAAAGAGCGGCTGGACAACACCTGCGGCATCGCCGACTAACAACACTCGCCCGTCTTTGGTGGCGAGCGGCTCAATGCCGGTCCAGAAGGGAATCGGGTGCGCCCAGAGCTTGGGGGCATCTATGCCTTCGGGGTAGGTCATCCCAACGGAGCCGAGCATCACATGGATGGCGTCCATCAGGATCTTGCCGACATTTTGCTCGGCTTTGGGCTGACGCGGCACGAGCATTCCTGCCCCCACGGAGAGGTAGCCCGTCTTGGGGAAGATCCAAGCGTAGCCGTTCTTCACCGAGCCGTAGTCAAGGTAACAAGCATCTTTAAGCACGCCCGCGCTTTCGGTGTACTCAAAAGGTATCTCGACTTCTCTTGCGATTCCCCAGCGCTTGCCTAGGCGCAGTCCCGCGCGGGCTCCGACAATGCCTTTCGCACCATCGGCCCCAACCACGTAGCGGGCAGTCCAGCTCTCCTCGCCCGCAGTGACCGTAACTCCGTCACTTTGAACCGTCACATCGCTGACTTTCACGCCGAGCTTGAGCGTCGCACCTGCCGCCTGGGCTTTCTCGACCAGATAGGTGTCAAACTTGGAGCGCATGACCATCCAGACCTGGGCGGGCTCTCCGTTGCTACAGGTCATCTCGGCGAGCACTGGCGACTTGCCGCGCCAGGTGTGTCGCAGCTTAGTCACGGTGAGATCCGTGAACTTCTCGGGCTCCAGACCCTCCACATGGCGCACCAGCGACGAGGGAATCCCCCCGCCGCAGGGCTTGTAGCGCGGAAGGCTCGGGGCGCGGTCGAGTAGCAAGACCGTCATCCCGCGCTCAGCACACTTCCAGGCGCACATAGCCCCGCCCGGCCCCGCGCCCACAACAATCACATCATAAATCATTTCTCTAATGTTACCGCAAAGATCTTGATCTTGGGATCGCGGGTGAGCGTGATGGAAACAAGCTCCTTGGTAACGGCTATAGGGAAGATGATATGCCGAATGGTGAGCATGCCCGCCTTATCTCCGTCGGGGCGGCGCTGGCGAGGCGTGGTGAAGGCCACGGCCTCATCCGCAGCTTCCGGTGTGGCAATATCGCGCAGGACGCGCTTGAGCACCTCGGTCGTGCCATCTTTGTAGGTTAGCAGAACGCTTAGGTTGCGCTCCCCTCCTGTCGCTACAACCGCCATGTGCGCGGCGAAGAACTTGCCTTTGGGAACGCGGATGACCTGCTCGTTGCACGAGATCACGTTCTTCTGACCATCGCCACTGGAGCCGTAGCGAAAGCTGATACTACGAGCCGCCGCTGAGGAAATATCGGCAAAGTAGCCAGAGGGAACGATGGGATTTCCTTGGTTTAGACCGTAGCGGTCGCTGGGGAACCACTCGGCAGGAATTGTTAGCCCCGCTCCATCCAGATCACCATCCCGTGCACGTGCCTCGGACGAGACCCCGTCGGTATCGTACAGTGCTGTCAGGTCAAGGGGCGCCTGCCGCCCTCCCGTAACATTGAGGGGCACCATGAGCATGTCTCCAGTGCGACTGATCGGGTGCATGGCAAAGACAACTTCCGGGGGACGAAGCGCGAAGAGCACCAGTACATACCGGCCCGGCCTCTCGGGGACGGCAATCTCTGCGGTGATATCAATGGACTCGCCGGGGGCAACCTCATGCTCCAGAAACGCATTCAGGATCGCCCGCCCCTGAGGAGCCCTCAAGCCATCGGCCTGAAACCAGCGGCCTGTCACGGCGACGCGGCCCTTGTCCCAGCGCTTCAGTCCACGGTTAATCAGTGTCACTTTGACCGAGACAGTTTTCTCCGCCTCGACAGAATCCACGAGCTTCGCATCGGGTGCCAGCAAGAGGCGCGCGTCATCGTCGCCGGGGTAGACCGCCACGCGCTCTTCGTAGACTCCCTGGATGGGATTGATTGTGCCCAGACGAGAGAGTGCCCAGCGAACGCGATAGCCCGCTTTCCGAATATCAGCCGACTCCAGCCGCCGCTCCGGGTAGGCAGGCTCCAGCGGTGCGCCATCCTTGTCGGTGAGTGCAACCATGATCGGAAGATCTGTCCAGATCCCCGGCTTAAGAGCACTTCCCACCGCCGCTGAGCCTGAGGAGAGCACCTCTTTGCCATCGTTGCTTAAGATCTGGTAGAGAAGCTGGGCATCTGCGGGAGCTAGTGCTTCTTTACCGAGCCAGCGCAGGCGCACGGTAGTGGGGAACTTGCCTCCTGTCCGAAGAAGCGGCGAGAGAGTCGAGTGGTCAAACTGCACGGTATCGGTGAGCTTTTCTTCCACACGAACAGGCAAACGAATCCCGGTACGCTCGCCGGGAGCCAGTAACTCCAGGCTTAGCTCGTAGTTTCCTGTCGGCAGAGGCGTCCCATCACCTTTGATGGTAGCAACTCCCAGCGAGACGGTGGTGAAGAAGCCAGGCAAGAGCGACTCCCGCAAGGGAACGCGCACCGGCCCCTCGGCAACTACAGTCTCGCCCTGCATCCAGCGATAGCCCACCTGCACGGAGTCATCGAGGCTGAGGGCTTTTCCACCGATGTTAGTGAGAGGAATCGGCAGTGCGGTCAGAGTCCCCGCGGCGAGCTTCCGAGGTAGATCCAGCATACCAAACTGAAGGAGCGCGTTTTTATTGGCATCGGGAATCGTGGCGAGGCGGCGGGTCAGTTCCGTGTAAAAGTCGCCGTACTGGCGCGAAGGAGCGAGCTCGGTGCCTCGGGTAAAGTCGTTCCAGGAGTCCAGAACCACCCACGGCTCGCCACTGTTGCGGGCCTTCTCCCAGGACTGAGCAAGCGCCTCCCCAGAGCGGCGCATGACAAACGGCTCGTGCCCGCCCGGTGAGACACTGGCAAAGGGTAGCCCGACCGCGATACTAATCCCACCCGATATCGCCCCAAACTCTTGTGCAAATGTCTGGCGCAGTGCCGCTGCCACTTCGGGAGTTAGAGTGCTCGCATCGGAGAGAAAGACCGGGTAGACCGAGATTCCCCCCACACGAACCGTAGCTCGTAGCTCGGGCGGCACAAGAGAGAACCAGCGGCTAATGGCCGGGTAGAGATCGCCCTTGATCTGCGCCATGTCCAGCCAGAGACCTAGCAGTGGAAATGCCTGGCGCTCTTGTTGCATCTCGCGACAGGCTGCCACGAGCACGGCAAGCGCTTTCTCTTCCAGCGGCCCGGTTGCGATATCCGGGCTACTGAGCTGTGCCAGCGCCACCTGCACCCCCGTGCGACGGAGCTGCGCTAGCTCGGTACGTGCCCAGCCGACCCGGTCGGCAGAGTACCAGGGACCAAAGCCATTGGCGGGCTGATCCACTGGAACAAATGTCCCATTGGCTCCGATAATTCCCTGAGGCGGGAAGGTGATCTTGGTAATATCGCCCTGGTAGGCGAGTGAGAGCCGTGCAAAGAGCCGCCGCTCACGTGCGCCATTGGCAGGCAGGGCAGAGGCCGTTGTCTGGTCAGGGTCGAGCGCGGCGGGAGCCACAGGCCCTACGGATGCTTGAACAGGCGGGGCAGGGACGGCAAAGCGGACACTGGCTCCCGGCCACTCCCCGATCTTCTGCTCGCCGTCAATAAAGGGAGCCGTCACCGATGCCTGAAGCGCCAGCGGCCCAAAGCTCTCAGCCTTGTCTAGCACCGCTGTTGCGGGAAAAATAGCGGGCGTGGGGACGCCTTTTTTACGCACCGCGGCGGCATAGGAAATTGTTGTCGTCGCGGCTTTCTTACCGTCTACCCCCAGCGCATCCCAGGGAATCGCCAGCTCAACCGTGTAGCCCTTGTCCGTGTCATCGAGGCGATTCAGGGTTCCCTTGCGCGTCACCCCAAACTTCACACTAAAAAGTGGCTTGGGTGCCCCGTTCTCTAAAAACGTAAAGCCCCCCGCCACCGAGACCAGCATGGCCCGCACGGGAGCATCACCGATCTTGAGATAGAGCCCCACGCCGTCATCGTCCTCGATGTTTTTCGCCATCGGCTCCTGGTGCACTCCTAGAAGCTGGGCATCGTCCACCTGAAACGTGGCATAGAGGTAGTTGGCATCGTAGGTGAAGCGCGCCTCCGCCTGAGGCAATGCGGGCGCGGGAGCCTGTGCGAGAGCCGCTCCCGGCAGAAGTAGGGCAAGCGCCGCCGCAGCGGCAAAGGTATTTCTGAGCATAGTCATCCGCTTAGAGAGTACCCGATTACGGAAAGTTACAGGATACCCTCGTCCCTCAACCCTCCCTGCCCTGAGGGAGGGTGCCGAGGAACGAGGAGGGTGGGTAAAGGCAGGTGGGTTCGCTAGATTCGGGGCTGGACACCGATGCGGCGCAGGCCACCAGTGATCCACACGACCGCGCACGCCAGAACAAAGGAGCGCAGGATGCCCGTGGTGAGCTGATCCCCTAGGCTCCAGTAAGGCAGTGGGGCTCCGAAGACAAGCTCCCAGAGATCAAAGAGAGCGTAGAGGATCGGCACGAGAATGTAGGCAAAGAGAGAGTTCTCACCCGCCGGGGCGACCAGAAATACCCCACGCCGCCAGCCGCGCATGTCCACCATCCCATAGATCACGCACCACACCCAGATCGTGATCGCCGAGCACCAGAGCCCCCAAGGAACCGTGGCGTTGATCTTATTGATAAAGAACATCGGGTGCAGCTCGTGGAGCGTGTGCAAGAGATGCGCCGCAAGGGCCAGACCCGCGCCGTAGAGCGCCAGCCAGCGCACTCTCTCGCGGGGGGCTTGGATCGTGGACTGCGGCGAGAGCACCACGCCCGCAACGACGCCCGCCACCACGATGGCAGGTTGCGAGGCCAGCGCCGAGGCCACGTCCACGTACTGGAAGAGCCACCACGACGGCAAGCAACCCTGGTGATCTGCGAAGCTCAGGCAGCAGAGCAAGGCAATCGCGCCGATCAGACCACTGAGCTGGTTTCGCGCCGCCAGATAGACATAGGACGCCACCAGGCTGGCCCACCCGATCAGCCCAATAATGCCCCACCACTGCGGGCGAAGCTCCATCCAGGAGCGCTCCCCCTCGCCTCGATAGAGAAAGGCCATTGCCAACAAGACAAGCCCCCCGAGAATCCGCCGCCAAAGGTCAAACTTCCGCCACGCACTCTCCGCCGCCGAGGGCCGGTTCCACAGCAGAATAATGCCCAGGTACACCAGGAGCGTCCAGACTGGCTTGGGCAGAAGCGCCGCCTTACTGTAGGTGTCTTCGTTGACCATAAACACCCCGACGGTCAAGAGCCCGAGCGTGCGCAGCAGGATCTGCTTTTGCGCCGCGAGGAGCGACTTGCCACTTTGCAGGTACTTCCCCAGAGAAAGCGGGATAGACATCCCCACGATAAACAAAAACGCGGGAAAGACCACGTCCACAAAGGTCATCCCATCGGCATCGGGAGGCTCGACGTGCTTCATCCACCCTGGCACCCCAGTGACCCCGCCCACATCGTTGACGAAGATCATGACGAGAATCGTCAGTCCCCGCAGAACATCAATGGAGGCAATTCGACTTTGTGGAGGTGTTTGCGAAGGCGGAAGATTCACAGTGAGAGGGCTACAGTTCGCGCCGTCCCTCGAAGGCTTGGATCAGCGTCGCTTGATCGGCGTAGTCCAAGTCGCCGCCAACGGGAACGCCGTGCGCGATTCGGGTAATCTTAGGGCCGAGCGGGCGCAGAAGATTGGCAAGGTAGATCGCCGTAGCGTCGCCCTCGACCGTGGGGTTGGTGGCGACGACAATTTCTTTGACATGGCCACCCGTCAGACGTGCCAGTAGCTCGCGGACTTTCAGCTGATCGGGGCCAATGCCCTCCATCGGGGCGAGCACCCCGCCGAGCACGTGGTACTTGCCACGAAACTCACTCATGCGCTCCAGAGCCATCAAGTCGCGCGGGTCCGAGACAACGCAGATCGTCGCTTCATCACGGCGGGGGTCGCGACAGATTTCACAGAGTTTTTGGTCAGTGAAGTTGTAGCAGCTCTCGCAGTAGCCCACGGCGGCTTTGACCTCCGTGATGGCATTGGCGAGACCTTGCGCCTCATCATCGGAGAGGCGCAGGACATAGAACGCCAGCCGCTGCGCCGACTTGGGACCGATTCCGGGCAGGCGCTCGAACTCGGCGACGAGCCGGGCGAGCGGCTTGGCGTACTGTGCCATTTTCTAAAACAGACCGGGGATATTCAGGCCCGCAGGCATGAGGTTCTTCTGCTCCGACTCACGCAAGTCCGATGCCTTATCCAGCGCTTGGTTGATCGCCGTCAGCACCAGGTCTTGCAGCATCTCCGCGTCTTTGTCTTCCAGCACACTGGGATCAATGGTGACACTCATCAGCTTCCCGTTGCCGTCCACCACGGACTTCACCGAGCCGCCGCCCGCCGAGCCTTCGATCCGAGCCTCATCGAGGCGCTCGCCCATCTTCTCGGCGTCTTCGTACATCTTCTTCTGTACTTGCTGGATCATCGCGGCCATACCGCCCTGAGCCCCACCGCCACCAAGACCGGGAAATCCCCCGCCCTGGCCTTTGTTCTTACCAAACACATTTGCCATAATGAATCTATCCTTCAATAATCTCCCCACCAAACGTGGAGAGAATCTCTTGCACGAGCAGCTCAGAGAGTGCCTGCGCCTTGTGTGAGCCGGGTGCCGCCGCAGCCACAAGCTCCGCATCCTGTCCCGCCAGCCCCTGCGGGAGATCGGGAGGGGGGGCAGGTTCGCCCTGCGGGGAAAAGCGTGCCGTATTCCAACCCTCGCGCTTCTCCGTCACGCGCTCGGGGCGTGGCGTAGAAACGGGAGCAGGAGGCGTCCAGGCAGGTGCGCTGTCGGCTATCTCTTGAACCTCTTCTCGTCCCAGTGCCTCGATCTCGGCCAGGGGGTCACGGCGCACGGTCTGACGTGCAATCGCGCGTTGCGGCGGCGGCGGGGCATTCTCCGCCAGCTCAAAACGGATCGCCACACTTCCCAAAGCAGGGTCTATCACCTTGGCAAGGAGCTTGCGGACAAACTCCAGCTGCTTAGGTGCGTTCATCATGTCGTAGTTCATCCGCTGCGAGAACGCGAGCACCACGGTTCGCCCGACGACCTCCACGGGAACAGCTCCCGACATCATAACACTGGTCTTTTTCGAGAACTTCTCCGCCTGCACGAGAAAAGTAGGCCACGCGCGCTGAACCGCGGGCAAGGTGATGCGCGGGTCAGAGAGCTCCAGCTCTGGGTCAGGGGCTGGCTCAGGTTCCGGTTCAGGATCGGGATCCGGTACAGGAGCAGGGGTGTACACGGGTGCCGGTTTCGGAGGCACTGCAACGATGACTGGTGCGTAGTCGTCGTCCAGCTCAAGCGGTGGCGGAAAATCATCGAGTGGCGGCGGGTAGTCATCCTCGTCCTCAACCAGATGCTCCACTTTCGCCTGCGGCTTAGGCACCACGACCTCCGGTATCTCGGACACCTCGGGTACGAGCTTTTTGCCCGAGAGATCAAAGAGGCTCAGGCCATCGTTTTCCGGCTCCTTGACAGGAGCAGGCTTGGGCGGCGCAGGCAGAGGAGCGGGGTCGTCGTCGAAGAGCGAAAAACTCTCAGCGGCAGGAGCCACAGGCGGAGCTTGCGGCTTCTCCGCAGGCACGGGCTCCGGCTCTGGTTCCGTCTCCACCACAGTGGGCAGATCGGGCTCGGGCTCGAAATCGTCTTCGTCATCCGGTGCAACTTCATCGTCGGCGAAGTAGCTTGCACTCAGCGACGGTACCTCTTCGTCTTCGCTGCGCTCCAGGGCGGCTTCCAAAACAGGATCCGGTTCTTCGTCCGCCATCTCCGGTTCAGGCTCCTCCTTAACTTTAGGTGAGGGGGCTGCGGAGAGAGACGGCTCAGGGAGAGTAACTGGCTGTGCGAAGACAATGGGAGCCGTCATGAAGGGCTGGTCAGGCGCCTCACCGATGGTCATGAGTTTCAGGAAGGTCAGTTCGGTCAGCAGGCGGTGCTGGTTGTTCCAGCGCGTCTCCCCTTGCGCCTCATTGAGAAGGTCAATTGCCTTGAGGATCTGCTGGGGCGCGAAGTACTTCACCTGACCCTGCAAACGTGCCACATCTTCGGGAGCCAGCTCAGAGGCTGCCGCAGGGCCACCGACGGCCACTAAGAGCAGGTCGCGAAAGTGCCCTGCGAGGGTCTTGAGCAGTGTCCGGGCTTCTTTGCCAGAGTCCAGAATCTCCCCGGCAAGTGCCAGAACACCCGGCGCATCACGGCGGGCGACGCAGTCGGTGACGCGGGCAAGCTGCTCGGTGTCGAGAGTTCCTAAGACGCTCTCCACAGAAGCCGCCGTGATCTGTTTGGGCGAGAACGCCAGAACTTGCTCTAGGAGCGAGAGCGAGTCGCGGTAGCTCCCCTCCGCACCACGGGCGACTAAGTTGATCGCCTCGGGACTGTAGGGGATTTGCTCGGTGTCTAAAACATACTTCAGGCGCTTGGAGATATCCAGAAGCGAGCCGCGCTTAAAGTCAAACTGCTGGCAGCGCGAGCGGATCGTAATCGGAATAGACTGTGGCTCGGTGGTGGCGAGAATAAAAACCACACCCGGCGGCGGCTCCTCAAGAGTCTTTAAGAACGCATCTTTGGCATCGCTAGAGAGCTGGTGGGCCTCGTCAATGATAAAGACCTTGTAGCGAAACTCCATCGGGCCGTAGCCCACTTGCTTGCGCACTTCCTCAATATCGGCGACCCCACGGTGGCTGGCGGCATCGAGCTCAATGACATCAATGCAGCTTCCCGCCGTGATCTCTTTGCAGGCATCGCAGGCGTTGCAGGGCTCCGCAACCGGGCCTTTGTCACCGCCCGAAAGGCAGTTCAGCGCTTTTGCCAGAAGACGGGCAATAGTGGTCTTGGCCGTACCTCGGGTTCCCGTAAAAAGATAGCCGTGGGCGATACGCTCCGACGTGATGGCGTTCTGGAGGGTACGCACCACATGCTCCTGCCCGACCACGTCGGCGAAGGTCTGGGGACGGTACTTTCGGTAGAGCGATTGGTAAGCCATAAAGCGCGTTTATTGTACCACCCGACAGGTCGAAAAAACACTCGTTTTCGCCACCAGAATCTCGTGGATGCTATGCCCTATTTGGGGAGATTTTTATAGATACGAATAAAGTGATCCGCCATCTTTGTGGGGACTGCGGTGCTGGGGAAGACAGCACGACTTGGCATGTGGCAAGAGACGCACTTCGCTTTGGGGTTCACCGGACACGCCTTCTTCACCGTGCTTGCCCCACTATGACAGTCCACGCAGACCGCTTCATAGTGCTTTGAGTCTGTCTCAGCATTCTGGTGCGGATTGTGGCATGTGCTACAGGTGAGAGTATTGTTGCTCTTGAGGAAGCACTTGCTGAGGGAAAGACCGTAAGGCTGGAAGCGATTGGTGCTCTTTTGGTACTTTTTATCCATCTTGAGAACCATCGCAGTGGTCTGATGGCAGCGCCCACAGAGCGTGTTCATCTCCTTACCGCCCATCCCGATCAGCGAGCGAAGACCGATATCGGCTGACTTGGATTGATTTTGCATCAGCGCCGCATGGCGGCTTCCCTCGCCATGGCAAGACTCACAGCCAATCCCGTAGAAGCGCTTCTCCGGCACCATGGAGTCAGGTGGAAGGGTGACAACATGACACCGTAGACACTCACGGGTCTTTTCGGCATTGTAGATCCCACCCGGCTGGGTCTTGGGCACGTCTTCTTGTCCCGGTGTGGCATGCCACTTTTTCTCCGAGGGAAAGTAGCTCTGGCCAAGCACCGCACTGCGAGATTTCCCAAAGATCAGGTAGGTCATCCCGGACTTCCCGGAACCAATCGCCAGCGAGAGTGGCACTTCACTGCGCTCAGTCTGCTGGGGAAGGCGAATCATCACCGTGAGCTGATCCTCGATACTCTGGAGAGCAAAGTTGCTTTCGGTCTCACCTTCGGGCGGTGCCATCGTACCCAGAGCCGACTTGGTGGTATCAAAAAGGCTGAGCTTATGCCGCCCTGTCTGGTGGCTGGCAAACTCGGTCGCATGGCAGGGCCTACAGGCCTCATCCCCCACAAACGTGGCCTTCGCAGGAACCTCAACCGTCTTCTTCCCTGCCTGAGGCGCGACAGCACCCTTGGGACCGCACGCAGCGAGCCACAAAACGAGAAGGGGGAGAAAGATCCTACCGAAGTTCTTCGTTGGCATGGTTCAAACCTCAGAGTAGCTCCAAGACGTTCTCGGGTGGACGCCCAAGAGCGGCTCGCTCACCGACGACCACAATCGGGCGCTCCAGGAGAATCGGGTTCACGGCTAGGGCTTGAAGTAGCTGCTCGTCCGTGAGACTAGGCTCAGAAAGTCCTAGGGTTTTGTAGGCTTCTTCGCCCGTTCGCAGAATCTCTCGGGGAGACTTGCCCAGCTTCTCCAAAATATCCTCCAGCTCGGCCACGGTCAGTGGCTCGTGCAGATAGAGGCGTATCACCGGCTCAATGCCGCGCTCTCTGAGAAGCGTCAGGGTTGCCCGCGACTTAGAGCACGCGGGGTTGTGGTAGATCGTGACGTTCATTGCAGCCGAACACTCACGAGTGAGTTGGCGCGAATCTGCACCCGTAGCGTCCTGGCGTCGAAGCTCGCCACGCCCGCACTCGGGTTCTCCATCAGGTCAGTGACAGTTGCCGTTTTGCCAAAGCCCTCGGCCAGCGTGACGACGGCCTCGCAGTCTTGACCATCGTACTCGACAAGGCGCAGAACAATACCGTTGCCATCCTCGGCTTTTTTGAGGCTGGTGAGCAGCACATTAGGGGTCTCGACAGAGGCAAAGCTCTTTGAAAGTGGCCCCTCTCCCTCGTGGACACCTGCGGGAAAGGCGATCAGGGGATGGTTAAACGCCGCGCCCATGCGGGTCAGGTCCGATGCGTCCACATCGGTGTCGTGGAAGACCATGGAGTAGCGGATCGTGTGCTTGCAGACCTCGGGCGCATGATCCGGGTCGAAGGACGAGCGGATCACACGCATCGCCAGGTTGCCGCCCTCGACCATGAAACCGTACTTGCTGTCGTTGAGGAGCGTGAAGCCGCCCGTATCGAGCGGGACATGGGTGTAGCGCAGACCAGGCACCTCCTCGCCGTCGCTGTCCTCGCGCACAACACTACCAAACGGGGTCTCAAAGCGAATCGGGAGCCCTTCGTAGCCATCAAAGGGGAAATGCACACGTAGGCCGGGAATCCCCCGCTCCGCGTCCCCGATCTCGCGCCAGTCAATCTCCGCCGTGACATCCACACGTGGCGCGAAGCCATGGATCAGATACTGGACTTTAATTGTGCTCTTGGTGCCAGGAACTTTCAGTTGTTGGTGCACGACATAGGCCATGCTTGTCCCACTTGGGTAGCTGGTCCCCCGGTTTCGCGTGACACCATGGACATGATGCCCAGAGACCGCCACTGCCTGCGACTCTACCGGTCCGCCCAGCACCCAAGCGGTCATTCCACGCGGCTGCTCTTTGGTGAGTTCCCACTCGCCCAGGCTCTCAAAGTCGCCTTCGAGAAACGTGATCCCGCTCTCCTGATGATGCACCTCGACCAGCCCCCCTTTGTAGCGGTCGAAGCGCAGCATCCCAAAGGGTGTCTCAAAGACATCGCGGGGTAGAGCTTTGACCTGAGGAGCCTCGACCGTCACTTTTCCCTCACAGAGCGCGTAGGTCTTGTAGCCGGTGGCGGGGACACTCTGCGCGAAGAAGAGCACGTCTATGTAGCTGTGCCCCCAGTCATCACCCCGCGTCAGAAAGAACGTCGGGTGATTATTGCCATGCTCATCGCGAGCGATAATTCGCCCTGGCTCAAAGCCCGTGTCGTAGAGACGAACCGTCACCGCCTCGGTACGCTCCCAGGCACAGGGGTTGTAGATGACGTAGGGGCGAACGCTCCCGCCCCCCGCCGACTTGGAGAGGCCCGACTCCATCGCCCCGATCCCAGCGCCCGCACCATTGGCGAAGGCATTCCCTACCCCCTGCCCCCCGTCCGACGGGGGAAGTAGCAAGTTTGTTGGGAGGTTCGTTGCCAGCGCCTTGCCTGCCTCGCGCTTGATCGCTCCCGTGATCGCGCCGGTTTCTTGGAAGAGCGCCATCGCGTGTTCACGGGTCTGGCGCACACCGGAGCCTGGGAGAATATCGTGGAACTGATTGAAGAGAATATTGATCCAGGCCTCCCGCAGGAGCGTGCGAGAGTCACGGCCCGTGATCGCAGCGAGTGTCTCGGCCTCCACACAGTAGTTCTCCCCGAATCTATTGGATTGCGTAATGAGGGTCTGGGTGGTGTAGCAGCCGGTGAACTCGTAGTTGAGCTCATGGTCTAGTACGGGCAGATGGGACAAGTCGCCCGCCGCCACTTTCTCGTACCAGTTTTTCGCCGTACCGAACGTGACGCTGGGGTAGATCGGCCAAGTTGCCGTCTCCAATAAATACTCGATCTCCACACGGGTTGGGCCGCCACCATGGTTCCCAATGCCAAAGACATTGATCCAGTCGGTAAGCTGTGTATCTTTGAAAAACTCCACGGCGGGAAGCGCGATATTGTCGCCGATATTGACGTAGGAGTTGTACCAGGTGGACTCTTTGTTGACGAGCACACGGCTACCATCGGGGCCTTGCCACCAGAAGAGCTTGGGGCGCGGAAACTCCCCGGTCACGGCGTGATCAAAGCCGCCCCCGAGGCGACAGGCATAGTAAAACTTCACCCCGCCTTGGGCCAGAATCGTCGGGATGGTGTTGGCATGGCCGAAGGTGTCAGGTTCCCAGTCCAGTGGCAGGTCGGCGGCGTCCAGGCCGAACTTTTCCTTGGTGTACTGCCGCGTGTAAAGCAAGTGCCGTGCGAGGCTCTCGCCGCTCGCGAGGTTTTTATCGCCCTCGACCCAGTGCACCGCCGTCACCTCCCAGCGGCCCTCGGCGATGCGTAGTTTGATCTCCTCAAACAGTTCCGGGTGGTACTTCTCCATCAGCGCATAGACCGATGCCTGCGACTGAGAAAATGTCAAACTCGGGTACTCGCGCATCAGCTGGAGCACGGACTGAAACGTATCGTGGGTTGTGGCGACCGTCTCCTGCCACGACCACATCCAGTTCATGTCGATATGCCCATGCCCGACGCAGTGAATCGTGTAGGCTTTTGCTGCCACGCCAATCGGGGTAAGAATCGCCTCCGCTTCGGCAACGGCGGCAGCCAAATCGCCCGTGCAGCCCTCGATAACTGCCGTCGCGTGTTCAATCAGCGCGGGCCACTCCGAGTTTCCGGTCAGTGAAACAAAGGCTGTGGCAAAATCGAGCTCACAGCCAATACGGCGCAGAAGTGCTTTTGCCGCTTCCACAGGCTGCGCGGCGGTGCGCAAAAGACGGGGCGAGGTCATCGGGTTCATAACCGTCTACTTCGCTGGCTGTGCTACAATGTCCTCCGTGCTTAAAGACTTCTGGGCGCGGAAGCGTCTTATTGGAATGGTGCATCTGGGGCCACTACCGGGGAGCCCTCGGGATCGCGGCGACTTTGCGGGCGTGCTGCGCCGTGCGGATGCCGATGCGCGTGCTTTGCGAGAGGGCGGTGTGGACGCGATCATGGTGGAGAACTTCTTTGATGCGCCCTTTGCCAAAGACAGTGTCCCGCCCCATACGCTCGCCGCGCTGACCCGTGCGGCTTTAGTGGTGCGTGAGGCTGCTCCCGACACTCCTCTGGGAATCAACTGCCTTCGCAACGATGCGAAAGGCGCCCTGGCGATTGCCCATATCGTCGGGGCGCAGTTTGTCCGCGTCAATGTCTGGGTAGGTGCTGCCGTCACGGATCAGGGAATTATCGAGGGCGCGGCGCGGGAGGGCATTCTCTACCGAAAGATGCTCGGGGCGGAGCACATACAGATATTCACCGATGTCTTTGTCAAGCACGCAGCGCAGCTTGGCGATGGAACACAGACCATCCAAGATGCCGCCAAAGACGCCGTGCTTCGCGGCATGGCCGATGCCCTGATCGTCAGTGGGAGCGCCACGGGCAGCGGCACCAGCCCCGCCGATGTCACCGCCGTCGCGCAAGCCGTGCCTGGCACGCCTGTCTTGATAGGGAGTGGTTTCGGACTCACCACCGCTCGCGTGCTTCTGGAAGCAGGCGCAGCGGGCGCGATTGTGGGCAGTAGCCTGAAAGTGGGCGCCGTAGACTCCCCCGTAGATGCCGAGAAAGTTCGGGCGCTTAAGGCGATAATGGGCTAGTTCTTCACCAGGCTCTGCTCAAAGAGGCTCAACGTCGCCACACTGCCGCTGGCCTTGAGCGTGAAGACAATGTCCAAGTTTGCAAAGCCGGGCTGCTCCGTATCCGTGATAAACGTGTCGTGGTGCCAGTGCTTGAGCGGCACATCAAACGCCTCCCAGGCGAGGTGCAGCTTGCCAGATTCTTCGCGAACCGTGGCTGTGCCGTAGCCAGGGTCGGAGTAGGTACCAGTGTAGCTGGCAAGCGGCAGCGAGGGCTTGGTGTTCTTGTGGCATTTCTGCGCTTTAGCCTTCTTATCCGCCCGTGCTTTCTCGCTGTCTTTTTGGAGCTGCTTCTGGAAGACTTGGTGCCAGTTTTTCCCGCCCTTTAGCCCGAGCAAGAGATCTAGCAGGCTGTTGCGGACGATCTCCGGGAAGTAGCTGGCCATATTGACCAAGACGACAAAGGCGACTCCTGCGCGGGGACAGACCACCAAGTGGCTGCGGAAGCCGTCAATCGCGCCGCCATGGGAGAGCACCAGATGCCCTTGCCAGTCGAAGCGGCTCCAGCCCAGTGCGTAGGTCTGGTGCATTCGGTCGGGGTAGAGCTCGCGGGTGAGGTCGTCAAACGGGACGATCATCTGCGGCGTGTGCGTCTCCGCGAGGCTTTTCTGGCTCACGGGCGTACCCTCACCGCCGCCTGAGAGCTGGAACTTCAGCCAGCCGACTAGCTCCGCCACACTGGCGTTGATACAGCCTGCCGGGCCGACATTGAAGAAATCCAGCGGCGCATCCAGCGCGGTCACTTTCCCTTTCTTCTTCTGGTGCGGCCAGGCGTGGTTCTCGGTTGCCACCAACCCCGGCCCCGAAAACGTCACAGAGTGCAGCCCCAGCGGCTCCAGCACGCGCGACTTGAGGAACTCTTCGTAGGGCATCCCAGACGCCGCCGCGACTGCCTCGCCCGCCGCCGCAAAGCAGAGATTGCTGTACTGATACAGCCCCCGGTAGCTCGCTGTTGGCTTGAGAAACGCCATGCGCGCCAAAATCTCATCGCGCTTAAGCTCCGTCCGGTACCAGAGCGAGTCGTGGCGCGGCAGGCCGGTGCGGTGGCAGAGAAGATCGCGGATGGTCACGTTGGCATCGGCGGCGGGATCGAGTAGGCGGAAGGCGGGCAGGTGCTTACGAACCGGATCGTCCCAGCCCAGCTTTCCGTCGTCTACTAAACACGCACAGGCCGTGGCCGTAAACGCCTTGCTCACACTGGCGATAGGAAAGAGCGTCTCTGGCGTGACAGCATCCTCACTACCGAGTCGCTTGACCCCGTAGCCCTGCACATAGCTCCCCTCCGGTGTCACCACTGCCAGCGCCGCGCCCGGAGCCCCCGTCACCCGCAGTGCCCGCTGAACAAGCGCCTCTATCTTCGTTGAATCTCCAGAGTTCATAGCCGCATTGTACCTGCGTAGAAACCTGCCGCTCTGAAATGATACAATTCCTTATGGCTACAACGAACCTAACACCTTCGACAAAAGCAAAACGCAAGCCGAATCCCTATCTAGCAACCGTGGGGAAGTATGCTAACGAGCCGCTCTGGGATGCTCTTCAAGAAGAGATGAAAAAGCAACGCGAAGCCAGCAATGCACTCACCGATATTCCCACACCTCTTCCCACTGTTGAGAAAGCGGCGTGAACGAGTATCTGCTCGATACAGACATCATTTCCATTCTCTTTCGTACAGAGTTTCCCCCACAACCTCTCATGGAGCGCCTGACGGCAACATCTCCAGAGAATATTTGGGTAAGCATCGTGACTGTCGAGGAGTTCCTTCAGGGAGCTTTTTCCTTAATCCGCCGAGAGGAGACAATCAAGCGTGGGACGCAAGGTTATGCGCTGCTCGCCTCGCTTCTGGAAGACCTTTCCAGTTACCAAGTCCTCCCTTTCAACGAACACATGCTCCAGCACTACTACAGTTTCCCCCCTGCCGTTCGCCGTGTTGGGAGTTCGGACTGTAAAATAGCCGCAAGTGCCATCGAGCGTGGCTTGACCGTCATCACAAGAAACCTGCGGCATTACCAACAAATCCCAGACTGCGTCTGCGAGGATTGGACTGTCGAAGCTCCGTTTTAGCTACCAGCAGGCTCGCGGATTGCGCTCAGACTTGGGAATGTAGCCCATCTCTTTGTAGAGCGCCCCATCCGCGCCTCCTACCGTTTTATCCGCCCGAACGCCATTGACCACCGGCTCTACCGCCTCGGCTATGGCTTTATCGCCCACTTCTCGGTCTTTGATTGCGTCCATCATCTGTGCATCCAGCGTCCGAATCCGCTGTCTTGCCTCGATAGAGGGGTGTACGGTTGCCTTGAACTCTGCCAGTATCATTCCACCAAACAACTTTGTCGGTGCTAGGGTTTCCCAGGCAGAATGATCGCCTGATACTTCTCTTCCATCAAATTAGGTGCTAATGTTGACATTTGAGATAGGAGTTACAGAGTTGAATCGTCAGCCTCCCCGTTTGACGGAGTAGCCTACCTCGCAAAATGGGGCCAACCCCGTAACTCCTATAATTAAAGAAAACCCCTCCTCCCAGGGTTGGGAGGAGGGGCAAGGGAAGGAAGGCCAGGTTTTAGAACCCGCCCATGCCGCCCATGCCAGGCATTCCGCCACCGCCGCCGCCACCGGAGGCAGGGGCTGCCTTCTCGGGGCGCTCGGCGATGAGGCACTCGGTGGTAAGGACGAGGCCCGCGATTGAGGAGGCGTTCTGTAGAGCAGAGCGCGTTACCTTGGTCGGGTCTACCACACCAGCGGCGAGCAGGTCTTCGTAGGAGTCGGTGGCGGCGTTGTAGCCCATACCGGTCTCACGAATATTGTTCACCACGACGGAGCCCTCTTTGCCACCATTCTCGGCGATCTGGCGGGCCGGAGCCTCCAGTGCTTTCTTGATGATCTGAGCGCCGATCTTCTCGTCGCCTGCTTTGTCGTCCAGGTTGATCGCGTCGGCGGCAATTACCAGAGCGTGGCCACCACCGGCGACAATACCCTCTTCTACCGCAGCGCGGGTAGCGGAGAGTGCGTCCTCGATGCG
>NZ_JANNYP010000898.1:0-6436 GCF_031410135.1 Armatimonas sp.
TCCTGCGAATCGCTTCCTCCATCTATAGAAGGTGTTCGGGCTGAGGTTATGCTCCTGGCAAATTTCAGCGATTGTTTTCTCTGCTCGCTCTGCCTGCTGGAGTATTGCGAGTATCTGTTGGTCGTTGTATTGACCTTGTTACACGGTTGGTTCTCCCGAGGGGGGCAAGCCCGCCTCTGGTCTGGATACCAACTCAGTCACTGGACCAGTTTTCGGGGGGCAGCGCAGTGCGGCTGACACCGAGTGGCAAGCAGGTGATTGTTCGTGAGATGCCAAACGAGTTTTTCAAAGAGGGGTTCGAGCGGGCCTACTCCTTCGATGAGATCCGTCATGTGGGGGCGGCGACGAAGCCAAAGGCGCCCGCGCCAAAACCTGCTGGCACCGCACCAGCACCCCCGCTACGCGGCGGCGGCTTACTCTCACAGGTGGATATCCTGAACTATTTGCGGACACGGCTGGGGGATCAGCCCTTCCTGCACCCCGACCGAGAGGCGATTCGCAAGGAGTTGGGGGAGCTGATCAAGCAGCGTGGGGTGAACTTCCGCTACGAGAACCTCTCCGATTTTTCCAACCAGCTTGGGAAATATGGTGCTAGCTCCGAGGTGATCTTCCCGATCCAGGACAACTACGGCCTCCCAACCAAGCAGGCATTCTTGATGGGAACTTGGGGCATGGATATTATTGGGGCACCAGTGACGGTGACGCGTGGGGATAAGGTCTATCGGCAGGGGGAGCTGGGAGCCAAGGGGGGCGTGCTCACGATCACGCCAAACGGTACCTACACCTGGCAGGCCTACAACAAAGACACACCCGATCAGCTCATCCGAGGTTCCTGGCGCAAGGCGACTCCCACAGAGATGCGCTACCAGGGTGGCGATGGCATTGTCTTGCTCAAGGCCAAGAGTGGCTGGGACTGGGTAGTCTGTCAGGATCGCCAGGCGACTAGTGGAGAGTGGGTGCGGGTCGCGGAGGTTGTCTCTCGCCAAGTACGGGAGTTTGGGGCTCGTATGAAGCGCTAAATAGGCGATCGCCTCACAGGAGAAACTGTGAGGCTATCTCTTCTTGGCGATAGGGCAAGCCACTCTTCACCGAGAAAATTGTCTGTGCCTCGCTGGGCGTCTCGACAAGCTGGCCACGTGCGATAATGTGCAGGTGGAGCAGGTCGTAGAGATCGGCCTTGTTGAGCTCGTTTAGGGCACTCAGGGCCACGCCGATCCCACGCTTGCTGCTCTCGACATTGTTGTTGATGCCTCCAAGGCTGCGTAGCGCAAGATCACACCACAGAACACGCTCCTCGACCACGTCAATGGCCAACGGAACCGCGATTCGGGTGTTGGCGGTGATGTCCAAGCGATCCTGCACGGTCTTGGGCTCGAAGACCTCACCCGAGCCTGCGTGACTGCGGGCCATCCAGCCTGCGAAGCACTCGGGCAGGTCAATGTAGGGCTGGTTGGTGTAGCTGTGCAGCGTCATGACCACGAAGCGAATCCCGGCCTCGCGGAGCTGGGATAGATCAACGTCAATAAACTCGCTCGCGCCCTCGGGGGCGTCCACGATATCGCCACTATGCATCCCACCAAACTCCTTGAGGTTGTAGTACGAGAGTACATTTTGGTACTTGTAGTTCGCGTCAAAGAGCGATGCTGAGAGGTCAATATCTGTGCGGTCGTTGCCGTTTTTCCACCAGATAAAAAAGCGCAGAGTCTTGCACTTGTCGGGGAGGGGCAGGCGGCTCCCGCGCACCAGCGTGCGAAGCGACTTGGAGGCCGAGCGGGTGGCAAAGGGGACGATGTAGTTCATGAGCGCCGGGTCTAGGTAGCACCTTCCCAGCGGGGGGAGCTTGGCAAAGCGCCCGATCAGCGCCGCCTCACACGCGGCTACCACGACCCCCCCGATGTGTTTTTCCAGTGGCGCGTGGGTGTTGGGAAGCGCATACGCCTCTCCTACCTGGCCTTTTGGGAAAAACACCCGGAGCGCAGGTGGCTGGTGGCGCACTAAGAAATGCTGGCGAACCTGGAGCAAGACGGGCGTCGAGACCCGCTCCACGCAGGTAGAAAACGCATCCAGTGTGGCACTTGCATTCTCTTTATCCACGCGTAGCAGATGGTCTAAACGGCGTGCCAGCTCACCGGGGCGCTCCGCAAGGCGCAGGCGTGCTGAAGCGAAGTCCTGCGCGTCTAGCGCTCGCTCGATGGCACTGTTAAAGGTCGGGGAGGGCAGGTCGTTGCGCAGGACATGAAACGCGGCCACAGTCTTGGGGAAGCGTGTGGCAAACTCGCCGGGATGGAGTTTCTCGCCGAGCCGCAGCCAGCGGCCCTTCCAGCGCAGCATGTCCTCCACGGCATCGGGGATGCGCTCCAGCAAGCCTAAAATCGCGCGGCGCTCGGGGCGGGAGAGCGTGCGGAACTTACACGCCTCGGCCAGCGAGAGATCGCCGCCGCTGAGGGCAACCGCGAGGCGCAGGACGTCCGTCGCCGTGCGCAGATAACGCCCTGCAAGCTCAGGAAGCGTCGTAAAGAGTAGGCCACAGACAAAGGCCGCGTTCTCTTTTTGTGGGATTTTCTCAGGAAACAGGCGCTCCACAGTGGCACCGTAGTACGAGACAAACCACTCGATATCCTCACGATCCTGCGCGGAGAGCGACGTGTTGGAGGCGGCGAGCTGCGTGAAGAGCTGCTCAAAGTCTGCGAGTGTCCCCAAGGTGATGGGAATGAGCTCGGGCTGGTCTTTGAGCTTGGTGTGCTTCTTCTCTTGCTGCGGCGGACGGTACTTGCCACCCGTCCAGTAGTGCAGAATCGCGCTGACATAGAGCTCGGCGTCACTGGCCTTCATCACATCGTGCGGAAAGTTGGGCCAGAACGGCTTGAAGGTCTGGTGGGCACCCTTGGCTCGCTTCAGCTCGGCGATGAGGTCGTGGTAGAACGCCGTCAGCGCTGTGAGCGTGAGCAGGCGGCAGGCTTCCAGAATCTCAGGAGCCAGCGCAAAGCCCAGCGCCTCGACGTTCTTGGCGAGGGTCGCAACGGGCGCATAGAGAAGCTGCGGCGCGTCTGGCGTGCCTTCCGGGACGAGGATCTTATTGCGGCGGCGCAGGTAGAGGGCGTTGTTCATGGAAAAATAAAATGTCTGCGGAGAGCGGGAACCCTGGTTTTTCGTAAATGAAGAGAAGGAAGGACTCCCATAGCCGCAGACACTCTATTATCGCCTATTTTCTGGATTTTGCTAAAGCTGGGCCAGGAGAAACGCTTCGACGGTCTCTTGGTTGGGGAGTCCCGCGCGGTTGCCGTAGTGCTGGATGCGAAGCGCGACCGTCGCCTGGGCGAACTGGGCGGCTTGGTGGGCGGGCATTCCGGTGGCATGTGCCCAGGCAAATGCACCGTGGAAGACATCGCCTGCGCCGCAGGTGTCTACTACGTTTGAGATCGGGAAGGCGGGCAGAAAGACGGGGGTGGGTTGCTCTTGCGTGGCGATCATGACGCCTTTCTCCGCGAGGGTGACACCGGCGACGCGCACGCCTGCCGCCAAAAATCCGCGCACTTGCTCGGCGGGGTTCTCGGCGTGCTCTGGGAACGCGCCTGCGCCGCCGCCCTTGCTGGCAAGTACTACATCGCAGAGAGGAAAGAGCTGCTCGCGGCCCTCGCGCATCGTGCCCAGATCAAACGAGACATGGCCGCCTGCCGCTTTCACGGTTTGCGCGGCATGGAGCGCACCACTAAGATCACGGCCATCTATATGGAGTAGGCTTGCCTGGCGCAGGAGCTCGTCGTGGGCGGGCGTGAAGGTCATGTGTGGAAGCTCTTCCGCGTAGTTTGCCAGTGTTCTTGAGCCGTCACGCTCATCCAGGAGCACCAGCGAGCGACTGGTGGCCGCGCCCTCCGCACGCTGAAAGTCTGCGGAGACGCCTTGCTCATCGAGGCTACGGGCCAGGTCGTCCGCGTCTCGGTCATCGCCCACCACACCGAGATAGAGACAAGAGAGCCCCCCCAGCTTGGCCACCGCGGTGAGCGCCACCGGAACGGGGCCACCCACTTGCTCGAAGTAGCGACTTGCTCGCGCCTTGGTGTCGCGCTCCCAGGCAGGCACCACCGCGACGAAGTCTTTATTGATCAGTCCGAAACCAACTACCATGGCTTTAGGGTACCCTTTTTTCATCATGACTCTCAATGATTTGATTGCTCGGCAGCTCGCTTTATTGCTGCCTCCAACGGACCCGAGCACACTACTCTTTAAGCCGACGGGCATCGTGCCCCTCTTTCAGATCACTGTGGACGCACCGAACTTAGACCTGCTGGGCAAAGACCCACGCAAGGCCGTGCGCTCGCAGATTCGGATCGGGGCACAAGAATACAAAGATGTTGGGCTCCACCTCAAGGGCGCGGCGGGCTCCTGGCGCGACTGGAACGATAAGCCAGGGCTTACCCTCAATTTTGATAAGTTTGTCAAGGGGCAGGAGCTCTTCGGGCTGGAGAAGCTCCATCTCAACAACGGCGTTCAGGACGGCAGTTACTTCCACGAGCTGCTCGCCAACGAGCTGGCGCTGGCAATGGGTGTTCCCGGCTGTCGGTGCACACACGCACTAGTGGAGCTCAATGGGCGTAAAGTGGGGCTCTACGTGCTCAAAGAGGGCTTTGATAAGACCTGGCTGCGGCGCAACTTTTCCAAGGAGGCCGAGGGCAATCTCTACGACGGCGGCTTCTGCACCGATATTGACGGCGAGCTAAAGCTGGATACCGGCACGGACAACCAGCGGCGTGATCTGAAGGCGCTTGCCGAGGCGTGCAGTCAGGGCTACGGCGCTGTAGAGCGCGTGGTGGACATCGAGCGCTTCTGTGCCAATGCGGCGCTGCAGATTAT
Source organism: Armatimonas sp. (assembly GCF_031410135.1). Classification (GTDB taxonomy): domain Bacteria; phylum Armatimonadota; class Armatimonadia; order Armatimonadales; family Armatimonadaceae; genus Armatimonas. The sequence continues at coordinate 4,852 of NZ_JANNYP010000898.1, forward strand.
CACCACGGACTGGGACGGCTACATGCGCAAGCCCAACAACTATCGGGTCTTTCTGCCCACCAAAGGCAAGGCGGTTTTTATCCCCCATGGCATGGATCAGCTCTGGCAGAACCCGGAGGAGGGGATATTTCCTGGCTGGGGTGGGCGCGTGGCGCACGTGATCCTGGAGCACCCCGACGGTAAGAAACGTCTCCTCTCCCAGCTGAACGAGGCAACCCGGAGGCACTTTACAATGCCAAAGCTTCTCGGGCGCATAGACAGCCTTACGCCACGAACCCTGGTGGCCCTGAAAGCGACGGGGCGCTCGGAGTGGGCAGGCGGGTTTGAAAACGAGGTGCGTGGCCTGAAGGAGCGCCTCACGCAGCGCATGGCCTACCTACGAAAAGAGCTTCCCAAGCTGAGTTAGGTGGGAATTAAAGAGCTGGGCGCAAGTCCAGCAAGGTCAGCTCGACGCTGACTTTTCCGTTCCACTCGTTGAGTTTGGGGCTGTAGACGATGTCCACACGTTCGCCAGGCTGAACGCGCTCCGTCCAGTCGCCGGACTTGAAGCGCACGGCCTTGGTGGGCCACTGTTTCCCCGGGAGCTTGATCTGGAAGATCGCCGTATTGTTGTCTTTGCCCACACGCCGTGTCTCGGTGATAACGCCGCCGCAGGTGAGAAAGACGGGCTCCGGGTTGTCACGGCCAAAGGGGGCAAGTGCTTGAAACGACTCGATGAGCCCTTGGTTTAGCAGGCGTGTGTCGGGAAGTTCGGCATCTATCTCCAGAGTGATTGGCTCGGGCTCGTCACTGATCAGCCCCTCGGCAACCTCGTGGATGCGCTGACGGAACGCCTCTAGGTTTGCCGCTGAGACATTGACCCCCGCGCTCGCGGAGTGCCCACCGTAGCGCCCGAGCAGGTCGGCACAGCCATGAAGCGCATCTAGCAGGCTAAAGTTTCCATACGTGCGCCCAGAGCCGCCGTAGCTGTCGGTTTTCTCGTCGTAGCTCAGAATCAGGGTAGGGCGGCGAAGCAGCTCAGCGATCCGTCCCGCAACAATCCCGACCAGGCCCTTGCCCCAGCGAGCGCGTGCTAGCACCAGCACCCGCCGGTCTTCGTGCGTCAGTGCCTCGGCGAGTGCCTCTTGCACCACGCGCTCGGTCTCGGTGCGCCTTAAATCGTTGAGCGACTCGATCTGCGCGACAAGCTGCTCGGCTTCATCGGCATCTTTGGTGATGAGCAGGCGGTAGGCTAGATCGGCGTCTTCCATGCGCCCCGCCGCATTGAGGCGCGGTCCGAGCTGAAAGCCGATGCTTTCTGCCGTCAGGGGCTTGCCCTCCAGCCCGGCCCGTGCAAGCAGCAGCTTGATCCCGGTTTTCTTGCCCTGCGCCAAGGCTAAGAGCCCGTGCAAGACCAGAATGCGGTTCTCGCCTGCGAGTGTGCTGGCATCTGCAACCGTGCCTAGGGCGACTAAGTCCACAAAGTTGCGCCGGAAGGCTTGCAAGTGCTCGGGCTTGAGCCGTGCCGTGAGCGCGTCCAGCACTTTGAAAGCGACTCCCGCGCCACACAGGTCCCGAAAGGCAAGCTCACCCGCATCTTCTCGGT
>NZ_JANNYP010000899.1:0-5574 GCF_031410135.1 Armatimonas sp.
GAGGATATGAAACGGGTCGCGGAAGGTCTTGTCGGTGGTCTTGTCCGTGATCTCGTAGCTCTCGCGGCTGCCATCGCCGGAGCGCTGGAAATCGTAGCGCCCGAGCTTGTTCTTCTCCGCTGTGTACCAGTCGGAGCTGTAGTAGAACTGAAGCTGGGCGGTCTTCTGGAGCTGATCCAGAATGTCTTTCTCATTCTTGACTGCGGGAATCTCGACCACGAACTGCTTCTCACCCTTGGGAGTGATTACCGGCTCGGCAACGCCATTGGAGTTAACACGATTGTCGAGAGTCCGCAGCACCGAGGCGCGAGTTTCTTCGTCCCACTTCTGGCCCTTGGGCAGTGTGTCGAGGTTTGCCTCCAGCACCACACGGGCACCCCCCTGGATGTCGAGCCCCAGCCTTGGGGACACTTTCTTTCCAAAGGTGCTGTTGGGAGCCACAAGCGGCGCAAGGGTCACGGCGGCAGCCAGCAGGGCGAGGACGATAACAAGAAGAGCTAATTGTCTGGGTTTCAAAACATTTACCTTGTGCCCAAATTGACAGGCACCAAAGGCGCATTATACCAGATGATGCAAATAATGCGGGCTTGACAGTAGGATTGGACGGGGATACATTGTAATTACTATGGTGAAAACACGTCTCGTCAAGATTGGTAACTCGCAAGGTATCCGGATTCCCAAGCTCTTGCTGGAGCAAACCAAGCTCACAGATGATGTGGAGCTGACGGTGGAAGCGGGGCAGCTCATCGTGCGCGCCGCTCATCCTGTCCGCCACGGCTGGGACGCTCAGTTTCAGGCAATGGCACAAGCAGGGGACGATGCTCTTCTCGACGGCGAGGCACTAGGGCACACTCCCACAAACTGGGAGGCTGACGAATGGAGTTGGTAGTACGGCGCTTCGAGGTCTGGCTGGTGAACCTTGATCCGACTGTGGGGAGCGAGATTCAGAAAACCCGTCCCTGTCTCATCGTCTCCCCCGACGAGCTGAACCGCAATATCGCCACCGTGATCGTCGCCCCGATGACGACGCGCGGCAAGAACTACCCCACGCGCATCCCCTGCGAGTTTCAGGAAAAGTCTGGCCAAGTGGTCTTGGATCAGCTCCGCACCGTGGATAAAACTCGCCTCACTAAGCGCCTCGGCTCCCTCAGTACCGACGAACAAACCGTCGTCCTCCAAGCCCTCGCCGAACTCTTCGCGGAGTGAGGTTCAGGGGTAAAATAGTGTCGCTATGCCGACACTATTGGATATCACCACCAAAACGACCGTAGACCTTGGCCTATAGTTTCTTAAATGCCTCACGCCACTCAGGTTCACAGGGGAACGTCTTGCGTGTACCCAACGAGAATTTTTTCCCACTCAAGATAACAGCAGTTCTTTCTGTTAGCTTGGAGAGTAGCTTCTCTAGTGCAGGTAGTTGTTGTGGCTCTAAGAAGATGGAGTAGGCATCACGACGTTTAATAGTTTGCAACGAGTTTAATCCCGGTAAACTTCCCGGCCACGGTATAGATTTCCGAGCAGAAGAGAAGTCTCCCAACATGACTTCGGTATAGCGGGATGTCCAGGACTTGGCATGTGGGAAATCCAGAGTACAGAGCCAGCGGTGCAGGTTAAGTAGCTCTTGTGGCGGTGGGGTAGCCTGCTTGTTACCTGGCATTGTGGTGCGTGGACCGGAGAGCCTTCCACTCCTAGTTAGCCCGTACACCCGTGTTGCCAACGTACTCGTGCCCATCCGCCAATAGAACAGTGCTTCGGGCTGATCGGTTACGCCTGGAGCAATATCGTAGTGCCCCTTAACTACCCCAATAGCCTTGAGCTTTTGTAGGATTTGATCCAGAGTAGGCTTATCCAGTTGCGTTTGAAAATATTCGTAGTGCCGTTTAACCAGCCGGACAAAGATCACCTGACCGTCTTCGTAGAGAGCAACATTGGGGGTGTCAGCACCTATGACCATCCCCCAAGGGGCTGTTTGTATGAAGATAAGTAGTGGTTTTTGCCCCTCAAAGGGATCGAATTTCTTTTGCAATTAATACCCCACTGCTCGGAACAGCCTGTTGTTGGGGAGGCTGAAGGCCCAGCGGATGTCGGCGGCACCGCTGGATGCTATTTTACCCTAGCCGACGAAGGCTTCTCCACCGCAAAAGAGCACCCCGGTATCGCTGGATAAGACTTCTTCCAAGCTGGCGAGGGCTACTTCGGAGGGAGGGTCAGAATCACGGGGCCGTTTTCGGTGACGGCGATGGTGTGTTCCCAGTGGCAGGCGATGGAGCCATCTGCGGAGACTATCGTCCAGGGGTCTTCGTCAATGTGCGCGACACCGTCTTTGCCAAAGACCACCATCGGCTCGACACAGAACGTCATTCCTACTTGGATCACGGTCTTGTCCGCCTCGCTGCCGACAAAACAGGGGACATCTAAGCCGTCTTCGTGGGGCTCTCTCCCAATCCCATGCCCGACCAGCTCCCGCACCACGCTCATGCCATTTTTCTCGACATGGCTCTGGATCGCCCAGGAGACATCGCGGATGGTGTTGCCTGCGACGGCTTTCTCGATCCCCAGATACATCGCCTCGCGGGTGACCTGGTTGATTTTTTTTGCCTTAGGCAGCACGCGCTTGCCCACAATCGTGCTGATCGTGGAGTCCGCGCACCAGCCGTCGAGCTCGGCGGTCATGTCCAGGCTCACCAGCTCACCCTCGCGCAGCTTGCGCTTGCGGTTGGGCACCCCGTGGATCACCTCATCGCCTACCGAGATGCAGCTATTGTGGAGGTACACGTCCTCCGTCCAGGGTGGCTTGTAGCCAAAGAGCGCCGACTTTGCTCCAAAGCGCTTGAGCACCTCGCCCGCGACCTCGTCGAGCTCGCCGGTTGTTGTCTTACCTGGCACAATCACATCGCGCATCGCACGCAGTGCTGCCGCCAGCGCGATCCCTGTCGCACGCATTGCCTCGATCTCACCGGGCGTCTTGAGAGTCCACTTCTGAGCCACTATCTGTCCCATCCTCCATTAGCCGGATAAACGCGTCTTCTAAACTCAAGCGGGCCGGGGTGACGGCGTGAACTTTCCCGCCAGCTCGCACCAGGGCCGCTACCAGGGCGGAGATTTCATCCGTTGCTACCGTGAGCGTGTTTTCCCGCTGCAAGACGGCACCAAATCTCCCCGCCGCCTGAAGCTGCGTCTCCGAAATGCCTTCCAACTCTACCACAACCGAGGCCGGTTGCGCCGTGAGCTCGGCGAGCGTACCCTGCTTGATAATGCGTCCGCGCCGGATAATCGCGATAGAGTCACACGTTGTCTCGACTTCGGAGAGCAAGTGCGAGTTGAGCAGCACCGTGGTTCCCTCGGCCTTGAGCGAGAGAATCAGCTCACGGACAATGCGCCGTCCAATCGGGTCCAGCGCGCTCGTCGGCTCATCCAAGATCACCAGCTTGGGCTTGTGCAAGACCGCCTGCGCCAGCCCGACGCGCTGCTGCATGCCCTTTGAGAAAGCTTTGAGTGGCGTCTTGCTTTTCTCACCTAGGCCGACGCGCTCCAGTGCCTCCGGAATGCGTGCCTTTCGCGTCTTGGCATCGAGGCCGTAGAGCCGCCCGTGCAGATCCAAAAACTCTGTCGCGGTGAGAAACTCGTGGAACTGGAATTTTTCGGGCAGGTAGCCGATCCAGCGCCGCGTGTTGCGATCTCCAATCGGCTTTCCCAGCACCGTGCCTGTGCCCCCGGAGGGCCGGACGTTGCCCAGGAGCATCCCGATGGTCGTCGTCTTGCCCGCGCCGTTTGGCCCCAGAAACCCAAAGACCGCGCCCTCCGGCACCACCAAATCCAGCGCCTCAACAGCCGCCTGCGCCGTGCCCGCGTAGACTTTACGGAGCTGGTGCGTTTCTAGGGCCTGGCCATCAGGAGAGGTTTTCGACATCGGCTAGATCCTGCATTCGCCCTGATGCTTGCTTGTTCTTTTTTAAGTTCTCCAAGTCAATGAAAGGAAGTGTTAAGTCTCCGATTTGAATGTCAATATGGGAAGGGTAGCACATTTCAAAATCAACACCGGAGAGTGAGTTCAAAATATCAATTCGATTGGGAGGATAGCCAAGCTGAACAATAGTATCTGGCTCAAGAAAATCATCTGCTTTTAAGTTGAGTGAGGCAAAACCGAACGCATTAAGAGCCTGAACTGTTTTTTGAGCATTCTGAGGATCAAGCCAGAGCCAGATATCAATGTCCTTGGTATAGCGTGGGTGACCATGTAAAGCGACTGCATAACCACCCACGATGAGATACCGAACCTGGTTATCGTTTAACGATTGTAAGAACTCTTTGAAGTCCTGACTGAGTGTCATTGTTGTGGTACTCGCATCGGATTTCTTCCAGAGCCGCTAGGCGATTTTCATAGGATTGCGTCTGCCAATACGCAAAGTCAGTGCCTTGTTCTTTAAGACGGACTTTGCGTACGACCATGGCAATGGTGCGTAGTGTGCTCATTGCGATTATTATACTGGCTAGCTGTCTAACTCGCCGTCTGCGAGGCCGACGGGCAGGGCGGCGGGGCGCTCTACCGTGGTCAGCATGGCATAGTGGGTACTGCTCTCCGAGGAGGTGTGGAAGCCGATCATGGCCTCAAGCACATGGCAGGCAAGGTCGCCTGAGCAGCGGTGCGCACGGCCTGTCTGGGTGGCAATGGCAATATCGGCGGCTCCGATTCCCCGGCTGTTCTCACGATAGCCATGAGTCAGTGCGATCTCTTCCCATTCCTCTTTGCCGCGCTTGAGCTTAACGGTGCCACCAAAGCCGTTGGGGTCGGGAACGGCGAGCGTGCCCTCGGTGCCGAAGATCACGATGGGGGAGAACGGGGGGACGCCGTAGACATCGAAGCTCTGCACTATCTGGGCAATCGCACCGTTCTCGAAGTCAATCACGCCGGAGTAGTGGGTGGGGACTTCGACATCAATCACCGTGCCGTTTAAGGGCTGGCTGGTGATCGTCCGCTGGGCAAACGTGGTGCGGGTGCTGCCCGTGAGGCGCTTGATCGGGCCGAGCATGTTGACCAGCGCGGTGAGGTAGTACGGCCCCATGTCCAGCATCGGGCCGCCGCCGGGCTTGTAGTAGAACTCGGGCGCGGGGTGCCAGGTCTCGTGGCCGCGCGAGAGCATGGTCGCCATTGCTGCCACGGGCTCGCCAATCGCACCGTCATCAATTAATTTTCGGCAGGTCTGGTGCCCGCCGCCCAGAAATGTATCCGGGGCACAACCCAATCTCAAGCCCTTCTCTTTTGCCAGCGCTACCAGTCCTGTGCCTTCTTCGAACGTCACGGCGAGCGGCTTCTCCAGGTGGACGTGCTTCCCTGACTCCAGCGCGGCTTTGGTGACGGCGAAGTGGGCCTTGGGAATCGTGAGGTTGATCACTATCTCAATCTCCGGATCAGCGAGCAGAGCATCTACGGAGAGCGCACGGCAGCCATTTTTCTCGGCAGCGGCCTTGGCACGGTCGAGATCGAGATCGGCGCAGGCGGCAATCGAGAGAGTCGGGAAAATCTTGGTGGCGTTGAAGTAGGCCCCGGAGATCGCTCCGCAGCCAATGACGCCG
>NZ_JANNYP010000900.1:0-1010 GCF_031410135.1 Armatimonas sp.
GTTGTTGCTGTTGTTGATTCTGAAACATTTTCGATCCTCTTCACTCCGATTGTACCGGAGTTTTGTGCTGAGGTAGACTTGTAGTATGAAGAACTTCCGAATAGGGATTGTGGGAATGGGCTGGGTGGCGGGTGCGCATATCGAGGCGTTTAAGAGCGTCAAGGGCGCGGACATTGTCGCCGTCTGCTCGCGGAGGGAGCTCGATGCCGCCGCGCTGAGTGCCCAGTACGGCACGCCACTCACGGTCACCACGGATTTTAATGACCTGCTCACGGACGACTCGATAGACATTATTGATATCTGCACGCCCCATCCGCTCCACCCAGAGCAGGCAATCGCCGCCGCAAAGGCCGGGAAGCACCTGATTATCGAGAAGCCCATCGGGATTGACTGGCAGAGCTGCGTCGCTGTTCGCGATGCCATCCGAGAAGCCCAAGTGCAGGCCTGTGTCTGCTTCGAGGTGCGCTTCAGCCGCCACGCGCAGGCAATCCGTGCCGCACTCGATAAAAACTTACTGGGCGATGTCCACTACGCCGAGGTGGACTACTACCACGGAATCGGCCCCTGGTACGGGCAGTACGCCTGGAACATCAAGAAAGACTTCGGTGGCTCCAGCCTCCTCACGGCGGGCTGCCACGCGCTGGACCTGCTCCGTCACTACTTGCCCGGCCAGATCGAAGAGATCACGTGCTATGCAACCCAGTCCCAAAATCCCAATTTCGCCGCCTACGAGTACCCGACGACTACCGTCTCGCTGCTGCGCTTCGCCGATGGCAGACTGGGAAAAGTAACGTCGTGTATTGACTGCCTCCAGCCGTATTATTTCCATCAGCACCTGGTGGGCAGTGAGGGCAGCATTTTAGACGAGAAGCTCACCTCGCTCCAGTGGCCTGGCATGAGCAAAGACCTCTGGACCAAGCTTGGCGTCCCCACCGTAGACTCCGGCGATGTGAGTGATCACCCGTACCCGCCACAGTTCCAGGCGTTTATTGATGCGCTCCAGAACAACC
>NZ_JANNYP010000901.1:0-3052 GCF_031410135.1 Armatimonas sp.
GCATTTTGGCTCTGTGAGATACAATTTTTTTTGGGCATCGTTTTGGTCGCGATCTGTGTTTAAGCGACCTTGTCGTATCATACCAAGGCGGTGCCTTTCATCCTGTAGAAATTACCAGTATTTTTTGTCCTGTACTGAGGAGATTCTCACAGGACTTGCTGGAGATAATCTCCGTCTCACCATCACAGCGCTCAAATAGATTATCCTCGACAATCGTTCGGGAGACAGACATAGACCAGTCGCTCGTGCCCACTCGGATCGTCTCGCCGCCGTTGGTTCCCAGCTCGGGGCGCGGGCCAAAGTGGTTGTGGTCAATGCGGTGATCGTTGGGGTTCCCCGCCAGCCAGACCACCAGTGTCGTTCCTAGGTTCGTCTTGCCCGCAAAGTCGCAGTGATCCACACGGTTGTAAGTCCCATAGAGCGAGACCCACTTGGTATCGCGTTCTTTGTCCTGTGGGTTGACATCGCTGATCGCACACTGGGTCAGGCGGCAGTGGTGCGCCAGCACGTCGGACTTAGTGCGAAAGGCGATCACCTCGCCAGAGTCTATCTTGCCTTTCTTAAACCAGAGCCCCGAGACAACTAAATACTCCCCAGACAGACGTAGGCGCGAGCTTCCCGTTAGCACCACCTTACCGGGTGTCTGGGCTCGCAGAGTGATCGGCTTGCTTGCCGTGCCACGCGCCACCAGAGTCAGCTCCGCATCGAGCCAGATACCATCCTTGAGGACAAGCACTGCTCCCGGCACCGCAGTCTTGGCGGCCTCCAGGAGCTCTTTCGGGGTTGCCAGCAGTGTCTCTTGCTTCATTGCACTATTGTACCGATATACTGCCTGCGTGGAAAAACTAATCGCTCTAGTGGGACCGACGGCGGTGGGAAAGACGGCAGTAGGGATGGCGCTGGCGGAGCGACTGAACGGGGAGCTGGTCAGCGCAGATGCCGTGGCGGTCTATAAACGGCTGGATATCGGCTCCGCCAAGCCCACCCAGGACGAGCAGGCGCGGGTTCGCTTTCACTTGCTTGATGTCGCGGAGCCCGAGGGCGATTTCACGATGACGGATTTTGAGCGTCTCGCGGGTAAAGCGATTGCCGATATTCGCTCACGGGGAAAGCTGCCGATCTTGCTCGGCGGAACCGGGCTCTACGTCCGAGCGGTCACGGCGCAGCTCTCGATCCCAGCAGTCCCTCCTCAGCCCGAGTTTCGTGCGGCGCGCTGGGCAGAAGTCGAAGAACATGGCGCTCCCTGGCTGCATGAAAAGCTTGCCGTGATAGATCCCCCATCGGCGGCGAAGATTCAACCCAACGACGGCAAGCGTATCATTCGGGCGCTAGAGGTCTTTGAGGTTTCGGGGCAACCCATGAGCGCCTTTCACACGCCTGAGGGAGTTCATGGTGTCCCCAAGCCCGGCGTGCAGATGATTGGCCTGGATCGGGAGCGAGAGACACTGTATGAGCACATCGATCGCCGCGTGGATCAGATGGTCGCGGAGGGCTTTGTGGATGAAGTACGCCAGCTTCTTGACTCGGGTGTTCCCCGCGATGCAAAGAGCTTGATAAGCCTAGGATACCGACATCTGGTACAATTTCACTGCGATGGTGTTACTTTGGAGGACGCAATCGCGATGATCAAGCGGGACACACGGCGCTACGCTAAGCGGCAGCTCTCGTGGTTTCGTAACGATCCAGCCGTGAACTGGACTAATATTAAAGAAAGCGACTCAGCAGAGGACGTAGCTGAGCACTTAGAAATAGGGATATCCGTATGAACAAAACACAGGCGCTACAAGATATGTTTCTCAACCAGGTTCGCAAAGACAATATTGCGGTCACAATCTACCTGACCAACTCGGTGCAGCTGCGTGGGCACGTGCGGGGCTTTGATGCCTTCACGGTCTTGCTTGAATCGCCAGGCCGCCCAACACAGCTGGTCTATAAGAGTGCTGTCACCAGTATCATCCCCATGCGCCCTGTACGCCTGCACCCTGAGAATGGCCCGGCAATCGAAGGCGAGCCTGTCCCCGTGAGTGAGGAAGTCGCCGAGTGACGGTTCCTTTCGTCAAGATGCATGGGATCGGCAACGACTTCCCCGTTTTCGATCATCTCCAGCTGGGTGCACCAACAATTGATCAAATCCAGGACGCCGCGATGCAGCTCTGTGACCGCCGCTTCGGAATCGGGGGAGATGGTACGATCTCCGTCCTTCCTTCCGAGAAAGCGGACTTTGCCATGCGAATGTTCAACCCGGATGGTAGTGAGGCGGAGATGTGTGGCAATGGCATTCGCTGCTTTGCCAAGTATGTCTTCGATCGTGGCCTGACCACCAAAACCGAGATCTCCGTCGAGACGCTCGCTGGAATCATGCTGCTCGACCTGACGGTTGAAGACAGCAAGGTCAGCCAGGTGCGGGTAGACATGGGCGAGCCACGCCTGGAGCGTGGTCAGATTCCTATGGAAGGGTCGTCGGGTCAGGTGCTCCATGAGGCACTCAAGCTAGACGGCGAGGTGCTCTATATCACGGGTGTCTCCATGGGCAACCCCCATATCGTCTTCTTCCCTGAGCAAGCCACCGACGAGCTGATCTTGCGTGTCGGGCCAAAGCTGGAGACGCACCCCGCCTTTCCCAAGCGCACCAATGTCCATGCGGCACAGCTTGTGGGCCGCGATGAGCTTGTCATGAAGATCTGGGAGCGCGGCGCAGGCCCCACCCTCGCCTGCGGCACCGGCGCGTGCGCAGTCGGCGTGGCGGCGCATCTCAACGGTCTCACAGGCCGTGATGTGCTCATCCATCTGCCCGGCGGCGATCTTAGAATCCAATGGGGCATCAATAACCATGTCTACATGACAGGCTCTGCGGCTCTCGTTTACGAAGGCACGATCGAGCTTTAGTCCCCTCGATCAGAACGAGGGGACTGGAGAGCGTCGCAGGCTCCGCTACGAAGGCCGTTCCGGCCACGCCCCTCCAACGGGCGTGGCCTACCCAACAATCCCATTCAGCGCACTTAGCGAGACGCTCTCTCCAGAGTAGAGCACGCGCTCGAAGTGCGCTTTTTTT
>NZ_JANNYP010000902.1:0-12658 GCF_031410135.1 Armatimonas sp.
GCTTCCATCAATGGGGTGAGGCCCTCCTGAGCCAAGTGCATTTTGGCTCAGAATACCTCGGATTTTATATGCAATCGCCCTTATCAGGCTTGCCTTTCACTAAACCAATAAGCTTAGTAGATGTTAAACAGACGGAAGCGGATATTGGGGCGAGTGTGGCTCACGATGGTTCCAGGTGTTGCAGTGGCGACACCGTTCTCATTCACAAGATTAATACCATCTTCAACAGCAACACCACCAACTACCGGTGCAACCTCAAAGAGCTGTCCTAGAGACAGGTTCTTCGCATGGCCATCTAGGAAAACAAGATTTAGGCGTCCCCGGATAGGAACGGGCATGCCTTGCATGGTAAATGTCTGCTCGGTATTGTGCCGACCCTGTGCCAGAAGTCCAGGCTGAGCAAAGCCCGCTGCAGTTGCGGTAATGCGTGGATCAAATGCCATCATCGCCCACCCTGAAGCTGCAGCCACGTTGGGAACGAATCCTGTCTCACCGATAATAATCGTGTCCGCAGGCTTTTGAATCGAGGCGAGTGCATAGCCTGGTGCATTATCCAAGCTCGATGCCCCGTTTCCATTGTCTCCTTGGAGTGCATAGCTCCAGCCATAGCCGCCCTTATCGTTCTGCCCAACAACGAGACCCGTCTGGCCACTGTTAGGACACGTGAAGTTGTTATTTGTGGTAGCAACCCAGGGGCGCTGGGAGATATTTGGGCAGGTAAAGACCTGCTGATTCTTCACATAAGGATAGATCTGCCACTGCCAGCGACCACGGCACTGGGCATTGTAGCCCGCCACAGGAAGAAGCTCGTCGTAGTCTTGGGAGTACTGGATCACACCAAGAGCGAGCTGTTTTGTGTTAGAAAGGCAAGCAATAGAGCGGGCTTTATCGCGTGCTTGTGCAAAGACAGGAAAGAGAATGGCGGCAAGAATCGCGATGATCGCGATCACAACAAGTAATTCAATGAGCGTAAATGCTTTCCGTTGCATACTAAATAACCTCAGATTATTAGAATCTCATGTTACGCAGTCAAGGTGTGGTACCCATCGTCGTTGGCCCAACTCCTGCCTCAGGGCGGGGAGGGTCTTCGTAGAGGCGTATCATACTCGAACTGCGTAACATGAGTAGAATTATCAAATTTTTTTTGTTCGTTTTGAACTGGAGAAACTAGTCGCGATTCAGCAGTCTGTAGTAGTTGTGGGAACGAACGCAGTTGACACAAGTGCCTTGTGCGTAGGTAGCAACACCATCTTCATTGGTGAGAGTCACGCCATCTTCAACTGCCACACCACCAACATTCGGTGCTTTTTCAAAGAGCTGACTGATTGCGAGGTTCTTGGCATGGCCATCTAAGAAGACACAGTTCAGGCGGCCCCTCACAGGAACGGGTTGTCCCTGCATCGTAACCGTCTGCTCCGTGCTGTGGCGGCCCTGTGCAAACAGACCGGGCTGACCAAATGCAGCGGAGCCCGTGTTACGTGGATCCCAGGCCATCATCGCCCAACCTGAAGCAGTACTCAAATTTTGAGCAAAGCCTGTTTCACTTATGATCACAGTATCCGCGTGCTTCGCAATTGAGGCCATTGAGTAGCCTGGAGCTCGGTCAAGAACTGCACCCGTCACATCACCTGAGTCGCCATGAAGGGCATAGTTCCAGCCATAGCCTCCCTTATCGTTCTGCCCCACTCTCAACCCCGTCTGACCAGAGTTTGGACAAGTGTAGTTGTTGTTGGTTGTCGCCCTCCAAGGCTGCTGAGCGAGATTGGGACAAGTGAAGACATTCTCATTTTTTACGTAGGGAAAAATCTGCCACTGCCAGCGGCCACGGCACTGGGCATTGTAGCCCGCAACCGGGAGTAGTTCGTCGTAGTCTTGAGCATACTGCATCACACCAAGAGCAAGCTGCTTGGTATTGGAGAGACAGGCAATAGAGCGAGCCTTGTCACGGGCTTGGGCAAACACGGGGAAAAGGATAGCGGCAAGAATCGCGATAATTGCGATGACGACGAGAAGTTCGATTAGAGTGAATGCTTTGCGTTGCATTAAAATTTACCTCAACCATTAAGGATTAGCTTCCCTGCTTGAAAAGCTGACAAAATTGTACCACTTTTGTTTTGTAAGTACCACTTCGGATTTCCTCAGATCCCCTCAGGATTTGACTGCAACAGCTCGCTCCAGAATCGCGAGTGCGGTGTCAAAGTTCTGATCCGCCAGATCGAGAACGAGGCCATCCCAGCGTATGGGGGCTTCGGGATCGGCGAGTTTTTTCAGCTCGTTGCGGAGCACTCCGGTGAACTGCTCGGGCTCATCGAATCCGGCAAACTCACTGGCCTCCCCAAACGCACCCGGCTGAGCGAGAATCTGGGTGTAGGAGATCACGGTGAGGGCGGGGCGTGCGCCCGCGGTTAGCGATCCGCCTGACGTGGGGAACTTACCCGTCCATTTGTCCCAGCGCGGGGGCTGGCTCCCGGACAAAACTGACGCCGCCGGAAGCTTGGACTGCGTCAGGGCCGTGTCTAGGCGCTTGATAAACGCCTCGCTGCGTGCTGTCGTCCGCTTTGTCCAAGCGCCGCGAGGGCCCGCCGGGTTGAGCATGTCCATGAAGTTAAAGCCTTCCAGCTCCGCCGCATCGGACTTTTGGTCTTTGGTGAAAGCAACCCGCTCGCGACTATTGGCCCCGCCTTGCCAGAAGAACATCATCCCATCGCTCATGCCCCCCCCTTGGATGCTACGGTAGCCCGGCGCGGCGAGGCGCTCCAGAGCGTAGCCCGTAACACCGGGAAGCGCCAGAAGTCGCTTCACCCGCGCCACAAACCCCGCGACATCGGCTCCTTCGGGCGTAAGGTAGTCGGCCCCGATCATTCGTGTCATGGTGGGAGCAAGCTGGGGCGGAATGCTACTCATCAGCTTCTGGCTCTCCGGGGAGGCCAGCCACTCGGTGAGCGACTGCCCTGTCCAAGACTTATCCCGTGGTGCTTCCGGGGTAAGAGGCTCCAGCGGGGCGAGCACGGCAACCACGGCGATCTTCCCTTTTGCCACCGTCCCCAGAGTCGCCAGAGCGGCCTCATCACGCACCGGAACCACCACGCGAAGCTCGGTGAGGCCACGGGCCACGGCAGAGTCCACTAGCTTTTTTGCCGCCGCTTCGTCCGCAGGGAGCGGCACAGCAGCGACGCGTTGCTTGATGCTCTCGGGCAGTGCCACGGAAGCGGGCGGGGTGGGAACAGGCAGGTCGGGGTGGATCTCATTGGCATCGGAGCTTGCCAGAGTCGCCACGGCTCCCAGTGAAGGCGCGACGAGCTCCGCCACCAGGTCCTGGCTACAGCGAACCTGGCTGAGGGGCTGCGGGTCGCTCTTGTTGACGCCAGAGACACCGTCCGGAATAGAGGCAATGGCTCCCGCGAACATCTTGTAGCGGTCTTCCATCTTGCTGCGCAGCTCCGGCGGCAGTTCCCCGAGAGCTAGCATATTGTTGTCGCCCGCAGGCTTTGCCTCCGCAATCTGCCAGAGGCGGGCACCAAGCTCGGAACCGCGACCGCGCGGAATGCCACTCAGTACTTTCTGACGGATGAGCCGCGCCTTGGCATCCATCGCCTTGCGCTCCGCACTCTTCTGATCCTGCATCATCCCCGAGATCGGCCCCATCATGGCCGTCATGGGGTTCTCCGCTTTCTTGATCACCACTTCTTCCGTCAGCAGATAGACTGACTCGCGATCATCACTAATGCGCCGAACGGCTCCCCCTACCGCCCAGCAGAGCGCCTGCACCAGATCGCCTGCCCGAGCCGTCGTGCCACGAGCGCTCACTTTAAGCTTACCGATGCGCTGATCCGCAAAGAGCGGCACTTTCGTCGCTGTCGCGATGCGAGTCACCAGCTCCTCCACCGTGGTCACTCCTGTCAGCGAGACACTCGCGTTCATGGTTCCCGTGTCGGTGTTGAGTTCTGTGGGCTTTTTCCGGGCCGGGACTCCCTTCTGATTCTGGCCCCCCATTGCCATCAGCATCGCAAGCGGGTTGGTCTGCTTCCCTCCCTTGAGTGCTAAGCTGCGAACCTCGCCGACCTGCTCCTCCATCCCACTGGCAATCCGCATGCTCATCCGTGCACCCTGGCCACCCGCCCCAATCTCGGGGAAGTTGGGGACGATATTTAGCGCACGGGTGAGGCGCAGGCGGAACTGATTCTGGTCACTCTGAGGAATCACAGGAGCCGGATCAAGCGGCCCCGCCTGTGGGATATTGGGCTTCCGCTCAAAACGAAACGGCATGGTGCGGCGCATGAGCGGCTGTAGAAGAGTCTTTTGCTGGTTGTCGAGGTTTGAGAGCGGAAGGCCCGACGACGACGAAGCTTGCTGAAGCTGGTTGGGAGTGAGGCTTGCCAAGAGTGGCAGTAGGCGGCTCCCGCCCATCATGCCTCCCATCGCCATCCCCTCTTGGATCATGTCGGCAATGTCCAAGCCACCAAAGGGACTCTCGCTCTTGGACTTATCCGGCAGAAGGAGCGGGGCAAGGACGCTGACTCCGCCGACGCGTACCACCTGCGCCCCAAACCGCGCGGCAATGGCGGTGGGATTCCAGCCCTCACGTGGGGGCGTTCCGAGTGGCGTCATCTGCGGCTTTTTCTGGCCCATCAGCTCCGCAAAATCAGGCATTCCCCCGCCCATGCCACCAAAGAGCCCCCCCATCCCGCCTCCGAAGAAATCCAGGGCAGTAGGAGTTGCCACTTGCTTGTACTTCTCCGCCCCCACGATCAGCAGAGGCCCACGAGCGGCGACGCTCCAGTAGAGATTCGGCACCACGGAGACGAGTGAGTTATTCGCACTGGCCTGCGGAGCCGCAATGGCCGGAGGCGCTTGAAGTAAGATTCCCATACTCACTAGGATACCTGAGCCTAGCCGTAGGTTGCACTCTATTGACGCTGGCTCTGCGGCTCCACCACCTGCGTCCCCTGCGTCCACCACGACCCACGCTGCATCGTCGGAATCGGTGTTCCTGTAGCCGCTTGGCGGTACTCTTCTGCCATCCGCAAAAACTGGAAACCTTGCTCTTGTGTTGAGAACGTACGCTTGGGAATCGTAATACGGACTGCGGAAGAGAACTGGATAAATAGATGCGTCTCGGATTCGACAAGCTGCTCAACCGCACTCAAGTAGAACAGACTTTCCGAGATTGGATTTTTAACGTTAATGCCAGTGGGGAGCAAGCTAAGTTCGTAGTTACCAAACCCAGCCTGAAAGGCACTTGCCTGTCGTTTAATTTGGCGACGAAGTACCTGTGGAACTCGGGGGAGTGCGATCAGGCACCCTAGACCCAGCCCAATAAAGAGCAACATGAGCTGATTCCAGTGCAACGCCCAGCACAATAGCCCCTCGACAATACTGATTACAAGCACAAGTCCATAGGTTCGCTGGTACTTTCGAATCATCCCAGACTGCTTCTGGTAGTGCAGATTCATCGCGAGCCAGTCTTCTTCTGTAAAATTATAGTGGACAGTCAAATGGTTTCTCCGATCACCGAGAGGGTCTGGTACTTGGGGCGTGGGGCGTGGGCGAGAATTCGAGTTAGCTCGGCCTCAGGCAAGGCAAGCGTGCCGGTCGCGCTGCCGTCGGATTCGACGGTGTCTAGGCGCACGGGGACGAGTGCGCCGTAGAGGGCGAGAGGGCCAGAGAACTTGACCTTGATGTAGTTGGGCGTGAAGCCCGTGAGCGTCCCGCCCTCGGGGTGCTCTACTAAGACTTGCACGGTCTGGCCCAGATAGCGCTCCGTGAAGGCGCGGTTAGTCTCATCAACGACGGCTTGTAGCTCCGCATGTCGGCGCTTTTTATCGTCGTCGCTCACGTCATCGGGGAGGGTGGCGGCGTAGGTCTTGTCGCGGGGCGAGTAGCGGAAGCAGTGGGTTTTCTGAAAACGAACGTCGCGGGCAAACGCCAGCGTGTTCTGGTGCAGCGCCTCGGTCTCGCCGGGATAGCCGACGATCAGATCCGTGGTGATGGCGACATCCGGCACAGCAGCACGCAGTTTTCGCACTAAGTCTTTGTAGAATGTCGCATCGTAGGGCCGGTTCATCGCCGCAAGTATGATGTCATCGCCGCTCTGGCAGGAGAGGTGCAGGTGCGGACAGAGGTTCGGGTGGCTGGCAAACGCCGCGATCAGGGCATCACTAACCTCGACAGGCTGGATGCTGGAGAGGCGAACACGAGCGATTCCTGGCACGTCGGCCACTTTCAGAAGTACCTCCGCCAGATCCGGGCCGCCGGAGCCCGTCGCTTCCCCGTAGGCCCCCACACAGACTCCGGTGACAATAATCTCACGCGTCCCCATAGCCGCCAAGCCTTCCGCCTCGGCGAGAATCTCTTGCCAGGGTCGGGAGACTTTGACTTTTCGGGTGTAGGGGATCTGACAAAAGCCGCAGAAGTGCGTGCAACCGTCTTGGACTTTGAGCGTGGCGCGGGTACGGCGCTCACGGGCGGGCAAAACAGTGGCAGGCGACGACGAGTAGCTCAGCACTTCGGGGGCGTGCTCGATCACTTTCTCGTAGACCCGCATTTTATCTTCGTTGTCTATGAGCAGGGTCGCGCCCTCGACCCACTCGCCATGATCGAGCACTTGCTGGCTATGGCAGCCCGTCATCACCACAATTGCGTTGGGGTTCGTCCGGCTCGCCTTTCGGGCCAGATAGCGCGATTTTTTGTCGGCTGCCGCCGTCACTGAGCAGGAGTTGATCACATAGACATCGGCAGGAGCATCGAAGTCGGTGAGCAAGAAACCAGCATTCGCAAAGTCTTCGGCGATTTTCTCGGTCTCGTACTGGTTGACTTTGCAGCCAAGGGTGGTGAGGGCAGCGACGGGCATAGCGCCTCCATTATACCCTTTTGAAAATAGGGTAAAGTAAGCGCATGACCCCTTCGATCAATGCCCACATCCATCTTCCCCCCAACTACTCCGCTTTTACGTCGGTAGACCAAGCCATCACGCTTGCCACAGAGCAAGGGATCACGGTATTAGGAGCGAGCAACTACTACGACTGGAGTGTCTATGAAGCGTTCGCCCAGAAGGCCACGGCGCATGGTATCTTCCCGCTCTTTGGGCTGGAGGTGATCTGCCTGGTGCCCGAGCTTCAGGCACAGAACGTCAAGATCAACGACCCCGGAAACCCCGGCAAGTTCTATCTCTGCGGTAAAGGGCTCACCAAGTTCTCGCCCCTCTCCGACGACGCTGAGGCGCTCTTGTCTACCATTCGGCGCAGTGATTCCGAGCGCATGGCCCAAGTAGTGACAAAGCTCTCCGAAGTTCTAGGGGTTTCCCTGACAGCGGAGCAGACCAAGAACGAGATTGCCCAGCGCCACGGCTGCGATGTGGCGACGGTTTACCTTCAGGAGCGCCATGTCGCGCAAGCCTTCGCCGATACGCTTGGCCTTGACCCGAACGCGGTTCGTTCCCAGTGGATGAAAGCAGGGAAGCCGGGGTATGTGGAGGAGACATTTGTCGGGTTTGACCATGCCTTTCGCCTGATTCTAGCGCTCGGAGGCATCCCGTGCTACCCCACCCTCGCCGATGGCACAAGCCCGATCTGTGGTTTTGAGGAGCCCGTGGAAAGCTTGATCGCGGCACTGAAAGCTCATGGGATCTACGCCGCTGAAGTGATTCCAACCCGCAATACACCGGAAGTCTTAACGCGCTATGTGCTGGCCATGCGCGAGGCGGGGCTGATCGTCACTGCGGGGACGGAGCACAACACCCCGGCACTTGACCCACTGGTGCCCACCTGCCTGGGAGGCACCCCGATCCCTGACATGCTACAAGAGATCTTCACCGAGGGGGCACGCGTGATTGTCGCACACCAGAGCGGCCCTGAGCGCTACGTAGAGACTCAAGGCCAGCTCTGTGCGGGATACGACTCTGAGGAGGCCCGAATCACAGCGTTTGCAGAGCTAGGAGCGGCGCTCTTGGCTAACGTCCCGGCCGCGACGGATTAAGATAGGCTCCCCAGACCGTAAACGGCAGGGTGTACCCTTCCTCATTGGCCAGTGGATGCAGCAGTACTTCGGTCTGTTGCTCGGGGGGCTCCATGTAGAAGGGACGCAGCGTCCCTAAGCGTGTCGCCGTGTCGGGTTTGATCGCGGCGAGCGGGGTAGTGAGCATGGCTGTTCGCACCTCCACCCCGTGGCGAGACTCTAAGTAGCTCCGCAGGAGATGGAACTCTTCCTCGCGAAAAAACTCATCTACCAAGTGTTCCGCTTTTTCCTGAGCATCACGGGCAAGCCCACGATAGCCGAGAAGCAAGCTGGCATAGTCACCAATGGACTCTTGCCGTCCCACACAGAACCAGTGGAACGTGATCTTTCCACGTCCCGGCCCTGCCTGGGTTGGTAGATAACTATACGGGAGGTAGAGCTTTCGCGCCGAGGCGCTCGTCGCCCCCACACCGGCGAGGATGGGAGCAGGAGTAGGTGCAGGCATGGTGGCGTCCTTGCCAGGTAGTACGGGCAAGCCGTTCTACCGGCGTCCTTTCCTCGCACTTTTATAGCGCGAAGTACCTTTGTCACGGCGGGGGGCAGGAACACCACCATCGCCCGTCGGAAGCTGCTGCCTAAGCTGTGCTTGGAGATCTAGTGCTTTTCCACAGCGTGAGCAGAAGTAAGCGTTTCGTCCAATAGCAGCAGGAGGCACCGTGGATCGGAACTCACAAGCGGGACAGACCACCACGATCTCACGTCGCCCGCCCAAGAAGGGTGGGTTACTCAATTAGTAACGCCCGCCTCGTCCACCGCCGCCGCCGCCATAACCACCGCCACCGCCGCCGCCACCACGGTCGTAGCCACCGCCACCGCCGCCGCTGCTACGCTCAACACGAGGGCGAGCTTCGTTAACGGTCAGGCTGCGTCCGCCCATCATAGAACCATTGAGAGCAGAGATAGCCGCACGTGCTTGGGAATCATCAGGCATTTCCACAAAGGCGAAGCCTTTGCTCTCGCCGCTGAAGCGATCCTGGGCAATATGAACATCGGTAACCGAACCCGACGACTCGAAAAGTTGTCGCAGACTATCGTTAGTCGCGCTGTAGGGAAGTCCCCCAACAAAGATACGCATGACGTACCGTCTCCTGTTTGACCTGGAAATTATTGTGCAGCACGGAGCAAACAGAAGGAGCAGAGAGAACGGATATAAAGCGATCTACTGGAGCTGTCGTTTCGAATACCAGCGGGTAAGGTCCCTACCTGCTTGGAGCACTCGGCAGTGTATCAGAGAAAAAGTTTAATTGCCATGAAGGAATCATAGGGTCGCTTATACAACTTAATCCTGCCTGTAACTGGATGATCAACCTACAGGCAGGAGGAAGTACTCTGATGCAACGTTCTCATTCACGACAGCGGGGATTCACGCTGATCGAACTTTTAGTGGTCATCGCGATTATCGCGATACTTGCTGCAATTCTCTTCCCCGTTTTTGCACGAGCCCGTGAGCAAGCTCGCAAGACCACCTGTCTCTCCAATCTAAAACAAATGGGCACTTCCATGCTGATGTATGTCCAAGACTATGATGAGACCTATCCCTGGCTCATGCAAGACGGGCGCAATAACAATAACACCACGGGACTGAGTCGAAATATGATTGTGGTTCCTTCCCCCGTGCTCAATGGGGTACGCGGTCTTTTTATGGACTACACACTTCAGCCCTATGTCAAGAACCTCGGAATCTTTAACTGCCCGACCCTCCAGCCCTCCAAGCCCGTTCTAGACGCCAGCGGTCTTCCGTTAAACCAATACGGCTCGTACGGCTACTCCTATGGGGGAATTGGAGCAACGCCCTCGCCAGGTGGCGGCACCCCGCTGGAACTTTTCCTGCGCGTCGTCGGCCCTTCGCTCGGGGCTCCGTACAATGACAACAACCCCCAAAATCACTTCATTGCGGGCCAATCTCTCGCCGCGGTTGGTCGGCCCGCGGATGTCGTGATGATGTTCTGCAACTCCTACGGAGCCCACGCGGCGGTCAAAGATGCCCAGGTTATCCCCTCGGCCTTTGGCGGAACAGGGGAGAACCTCAACGGGGCCACTCTTGCAGTCTTTGCCGATGGACACGCCAAGTTCAAAAATGGCAAGTTCCTGGATCTAGTGCGCCTCGTGCTGGAGCCGCTCAACCCATGAAACAAGAGCTTCCCAAGGGGATTATTGTCGCGGTGATTGCTCTTCTTGTTATCGTTGTTGGAGTTGTGCTGGGAAGACAGCTCACCAAGCCCGATATTGAGCGAGATGCCCAAGGCAACCTCGTCACCGGACTTGACCCCAGTAAGATGGAGCGCGACCCGGTCAAGTTCAAAGCGGCTATGGACAAGCTCATTCAAGACGAAAAGGCCGCTAAGGGCGGACGTTAGTTACACGCCCGGCTCCTTGGAGTCGGGCTCTTCTTTTTCGGCACGAAGGCTCTCCAGTGCCCCAAGTCCGCGAAGCTGGGGCCACTTCAGGCCGACTCCTGCCACGACCAAGACCGTGCCGATCCCCCCGACAACGACCGAGGTAACAGCCCCGAGCCAGCGTGCCAGATAGCCCGACTCGGCGGCCCCTAGCTCGTTGGAGATTCCGATAAACACGGAATTGACGGCGGAGACGCGCCCCTGCATGTGGCGCGGCGTGGTTGCCTGCACCAGCGTGTGGCGCACGACGACGCTGATGTTGTCCGTGGCTCCAGTGAGTGCCAGCGCGATCAAGGAGAGAAAGAAGCTCTGGGAGAGTCCGAAGACAATGGTCGCTAGGCCAAAGCCCGCCACTGCCCAGAGCAGGGCTACGCCCGCTTTTTTGATCGGTGCATGGTAGGCAATGGTCAAGCTCACGATCAGCGCACCGACGGCCGGCGCGGCGCGTAGATAGCCCAGTCCAACAGGGCCGACGTGTAGGATGTCTTTGGCGTAGACCGGCAAGAGCGCCGTTGCGCCCCCAAAGAGCACCGCTAGCATGTCCAGAGAGATCGCGGCTAAGATCAGCGGCTGGCTCCGCACAAACGCAGCCCCGGCGGCGAGGCGCTGCCAGACTCCCTCCCCCAAAACAGGCGTGACGGTCATCGGGGCAGGGCGTAGAAAGAGCATGCAGAACCAGAAGAGCCAGAGCGCTCCTGCTGCAATGGCATAGCTGGGCCAGGCCACTTTGAAGACCGCCAGAAGCGCCCCACCGAGTGCAGGCCCCGCCAGCGACGCAAGCTGCCAGCGCGAGGTATTCCAGGCAATCGCATTGGCCAGCGTCTCCTCGGGAACTAGCTGAGGAAGAAGCGCAGAGCGAGCGGGGTTCGCCACGGCTTGAAAGAGCGACTCGATGAGTAAGATCGCGTAGAGGCTCCAGACCGGCGCTTTGCTGTGCGAGAGCCACGCCAGAATCAGCATGCACACAAACACAAACGGCAGGGTAAAAATGAGGATCTTCCGGCGGTCTTTGCGATCCGCCAGATCACCGGCGGGCAGTGCTAGCGCCACAATGGGAATCGCCTGGAGCAGCCCGAGCAGCCCTAAAGCACCCGGGTCATGGGTGCGCTCGTAGAGCTCCCAGCCCAGTGCCACCGAGAAGATCTGCCCTCCCAGCGCCGAGGCAAGACCTCCAATCGCAAAGAGCCGGTAGTTGGCAGAGCGCAGAGCGGCATAGGGGTCGCGGGGCATAGAACCGGAGTATACCTAGGTGCGCGGTACAATAGAGCCATGTTCACAGGAATCGTGGAGGCGGTCGGCAAGATCGCGGCGCTAGACTCCGGGCGCGACTCGGTGCGGATCACGGTGTCGGCGGCGCGGATCGCGGAAGATGTGGCGATTGGCGACTCGGTGGCGATCAATGGGGTCTGCCTCACGGTAGTCGAGATCATGGCTCCACAAGTGAGCTTTGAAGCCGTCTACGAGACGCTCCGCCGCACGACGCTGGGTCAGCGTAGAGTCGGCGAAACGGTGAATCTAGAGCGTGCTCTCAAGGCCGATGGGCGCTTTGGCGGGCATATTGTCCAAGGCCACGTCGACGGCACGGGGCGCATTGCCTCGATTCGCCCCGCAGGCGACTCGTGGTTTGTCTATGTGGAAGCCTCACCGGAGCTGCTGCGCTATGTGGTAACCAAGGGCAGTGTCTGCGTGGATGGCATCTCGCTTACGGTGATGGACGCAGACGACAAAGCGTTCTCTCTCTCGATCATCCCCCACACCTGGGAGAACACCACGCTCAAAGACTGGCGAGCGGGCGACTCGGTCAATATCGAGACCGATATCATTGGTAAGTACGTGGAAAAACTCATGGGCGGACAGTGGGGCGCTCCGGGTGGCGGACGCGGCGTGACCTTGGACCTGCTGGCTCGGAGCGGCTACATCGAGACCCAGCCCGAACCCGAGGCATCTAAGCGATGGTAGAGCCCGAGATTCGCTTTGACCGGATCGAAGATGCCATTGAGGACTTGCGGGCGGGCAAGCTCATTATTCTCGTAGACGACGAAGACCGGGAGAATGAGGGCGACTTTGTGATGGCCGCTCAGTTTGTCACCCCAGAGATCATCACCCTGATGAACCGGCGTGCCAGCGGCATTATCACCGTTCCGATGATGGCCGAGCGCCTGGAGGAGCTGAACATCCCGGCGCAAGTTCAAGACAACACCGAGGCGATGCGCACCGCGTTTCATGTTGCCGTAGACGCCCGCGCCGGA
>NZ_JANNYP010000903.1:0-4089 GCF_031410135.1 Armatimonas sp.
AAATGGGAAAAGCGCCGGGGTGGTCTCTTGGTAAAGTCCCCCGGCGCTTGGAAAGGAAGCCACCGAAATGGCTACCAATTTAGATTGTAACACGCTGCTGTCGCACGTTGCCACACAGCGGGAAATGCGCGAAGCTCGCGCCGCTCAAGGCTGGTATTTGTATGCCCTTGGGGAAGTGCGGCAGGAATCTGTCTGCATCATCGCTCCGGTTGTCGCAGATCCCAAAACCGGGGTTGTCGCTCAGGCTCAGTATGTCGTTTGCCGGGAAACCAAGCGGTGTTCTTGCCCGGATCAACAAAGGCTGGATCGTGTGAATGGCCAAGCGTTTGATCTCGGTTTGCAAATCGATCCTCTTATCTGTAAGCACGCGCTCATGGTGCCTATGCTTCTCAGCCGTGCTGAAGAAGAAGCGGAGCGGGTTCGGCTCTTGGAAGCGGCTAAAGCCGCCCTGGTTGTCCCTGTCCCTCCTGTTCCTCAGGTGCGTATCTCATCCCGTGCTCAGTGGCATCTGTCGCGCCGTCGGGTTCGTATCCCTGCGGGGGCTTCTTTATGAGCGCCCCGGCTTGTCTCGCCGCCCCGAAAGGGGCGGCCCCAAGCCAGAGCTTGGGAAAACTCTTGGGTGTGGCTTGTGATCTTTGCGGCACAGAGGATCAGTTGGTACTGGCCGGCACTTTGTGCGCCGATGGCCAGTGGCGCACGTTTCGGGTGTGTTTGGCGTGCCGTGCGGCTTGGGAGCTGCGCCCCGGTGGTCTGGAAGTGCTGGTGCACGAAGATCGAGCGGAGTATGTGCTTGAGCCTTGTCCGGAGGTGTATGCGCCTCGGCCACCGCGTGAAGTACTCCAAGAGCTGATGCGTTCCAATCCTGGCGTGTGGGCGGTCTCGGTGCTGTGGTGGTCGCCGCCACGGCTGGAGGTGCTCTTGCTGTCCGTTACAGGGCAGAATCGTGTGTTTCGCGGCGAGGTGATCGGAGAATAGGAAAGGCAAGCGGGCCGGGGGGCGAAGCCCCGGCCCATACCAGTTAGATTCCCCCGTTGGACGGGGGCTAGGGGGTGGCAATGGAAGATTGGTTGACGATTAAAGAAGCAGCAGAGATTTTGAAGCTGTCGGAGCATACGGTGCGCGACCAGGTGCGCCTCGGGAAGATTCCTGCTACGAAGCTGGGACACCGGACCGTGCGGGTGCGGCGGGTGGACATCGAGGCGCTGTTGCCACGAGCAGAGGAACCCGCTTGGCGGCCACCGGTGAAACGGCGGAAGCTGGATCGGTCGGGTGTGGGGAGCTGGCTGCTGGAGGTGATTGAGGGAGACAGTAGCTCTGAGGAGAAGCTGCTGGCGATTCGGGCGTTTGCTCAAGGATTGGTCGCGGAGTAGCTCACAGGGCGAGTCGGTGAGATCCTTCTCGCCCTGCGGAGGCGGTTAGTTGTTCTGACGGAGCATGGCGTGCTTGATCATCACGGGGAAGTCGGTATTGTGGGCTACTACCGCCACGGCATGCCAGGCATTGGGGCCAACAACAACCTCGTTATAGATACCGATGGGCATGTCTGAGTAGCCCGTCGGGAGCTCGCTTCCAGGCCGAACTGCCTTACGACCATCAACACGGATCACGCTGGCCATCTTTCCCGTCTCCTGGAAGTCGTTTGCCCCCGTGAACTCAACCATCGGGTAGAGGGTCTTCTTTGCCTGACCGCGGAAAATTACCCCACGTCGCCGATTTGCCATCCCCGCAGCAGGGCGATCACAAAAGGCGATGACGAAGGGCATGGAATTGCCCGCTATCTCAACATGGCACTGGTACGCCTCATCATAGCTCTCCAGGTTGGTGCCCACTGCTCCCGCATTGTGCGGCCACTGGTAGCTAAAAGGGGCGATGACGTTCGACTGCATGGCTTGGAACTGTTTCAACTCAGGAATCTCCTTCTTGACAGGGTCCGAGGGGATCGGACGGGGGGACGACGAAACGGGGAGGGCAGGTGCTTCGGTGGGAGGGCTCATGGGAGTGGTAACGAGCTCTCGGAGATAGTCCAGGGTGGTTCTCCACTGCCCTCCAAGCTGAAAGCCTTTGAGGCGGCCCGAGGTAAACTCGGCGATCACAACCTCCTCAGGAACTTTCAAAATCTCTGCGACCTCACTGGGAGTTAAAATACTTAGACTCTCTGGCAAATAGATTTCTCCTTATTTTTCTGAAGTGATTATCATCTTATCGTTTTTTCCGAAGTTATGCCATGTTTATTTTGTGAGTAAAAATAGGTTGTGATTTTTGATTCGGTAAGTAACTTTGTTAGTCCTTCAGATGATGGCTTGGAGCATGGGGATGGAGGGAGTCAGAGAAAGGTTTTATGCTTAAGGGAGATGGCCTGGGAGAAGGTAAGTTAGGTATCCTAGAAGAAGCGCCGTTTGATGCAAAACCTACCAAAGTGAGTCGTTTTAAAGTCCTATGTCCAAAGTGATCTCTCGTCAGCAGTCTTCTTCCTCTATCCCAGACAACTGGAGCCCACCGCAGGGAGAGGCACCAAAAATGAAGTTTGCGGTCGGCACTAGCATCATCGAGGAGTTTGCTGTTGGCCACGATCCATCAGCCGTCCTGCGAGAGTTGGTTCAGAACGAATACGATGCCGGTGGCCAGAAGATGGCTGTAAACTTTGGCGAACAAGCACTTGAGGTGCAGGGCACTGGGAAGCCCATTGAAGACGAAGGGTGGCGGCGCCTAAGTGTCATGATGGGAACGGGAGAAGTTTCGGGCGGTGGCACGCAGATCGCTGCCAAGACCAATGGGATCGGCTCCAAGAACTTTGGGCTTCGATCCCTGTTTCTTTTTGGGGACCAGATCCATGTTCGCTCCAATGGGCAACGGACCTTACTAGATCGGTTCCATGGTGCCTATGAGCAACCCGTTACGGATCCTGATTACTCTGCAAAGAAAGGAGTTGCTATCCATGTGCCCTATCGAACACAGAAGTCGAGCAAGCTGGAGCCCTTCGCTAAAGAGCAGGAAGAAGCAGCTCTCAATGGGATTGTTGCCGATTTTACTCAGACGGTGCTGAAGCTCGCCCAACCTGGGAAACCTGAAAAAAGCCTTCGTGAGCTGATTATCATCTCCGCTCGCTGCGGTCGAGCCATTACTTGGAAACAACGGGTTGAGGAGGTGCCATGCCGCCAGCAAGGTATCCATCTTGTTAAGCGATCTCTGCGGCTGAATGACTCACAGACCACAACTGTTGAGACTGTCGAGGAACTCGAGTGGCGGAAAAATGTACTCGTGCCTGAGGAGTTTCGCCAGCAGGCCTATCCCTCGTACTTTAAGGTTGCTGGGGGGCGGGTTCGTCTCTCGATCTCGTTGCAAACGAAACGGGGCAAGCCGATTATCGATAAGCCGGGGCTATTTTATTATCCGATTGGTGCGGGAGGCTGCCATACCGGAACAGCTCTCAGTGTGACTGCTCCCTTTGAAATGAATAATAATCGGAGTGAGCTTGTACCACCGGGAAACAACCCGTGGAATCAGTGGCTTCTGACTGCTGCTGTGGATCTTGTATTTGATCTTTTGAAGGGGGATTGGTATGAGCGGCTAGGAGCAGATGGCTTTCTTGCGTTAAAAGAAATTACGGAGCCAGCAACTCACCAATTTCTAGATAGCATTACCAAGAGACTGAGGGAAGATAAGTGCTGGCCAACACGAGACCGAGAGGAAGAATCTAAAAAAACTCCCGTTCTTGCGATCGCATCAGGAATTGTGATTCCTGCTCACAATGAGATGGATAAATTAATGCCTGAAACTTGGTATCTCGATGATGGTATTGGTAATGACCTAAGGATAAAGGAGTTTGCCAAAGGATTTGGAGCAAAGAAATTCACGTGTGATTCATTAGTCAATCTTTTATGTGCAGGATCTCCTGGCCTAATTTTAAAGACAAAAGTCGATAAAAAAACGGATTCTTGTCTTCATTGGACTCACTACCCGACACATTTTCGTCTCCGTTCCGAACGTGGAAAACGCGTCCTGAGGGGGAGCCCCTCGTTGAGGCAATGCTCTATCCAATTCAGACCCAGATGAAACAAACTCCAGTCGCAACGATCCGTGCGATGGATC
>NZ_JANNYP010000904.1:0-1538 GCF_031410135.1 Armatimonas sp.
CTCGCAGGAGGCATGGTTCACCTTCCACAGAGTACGAGAGCGGAGAGTACGATAATGAGCAGCATGAGACGGGGGGTGCGTACGGAAGAGATGCAGGAGCAAGAGCGGAGCAAGTCTGGGCTTCTGCTCTGTGGGCGCTTAGCAAAAGAGGTGGGCCAGCACGATGATGCGGCGAAGCTCTTCGGAGAGGCGGCGGAGTTGGAAGAAGCCCTCGCCCTAGCTTACGCGGCGCAAGGGATCTCCGAGCAGGTCTGGCGGCACGAGTTCAGCGCGGCGGGTTGCTGGTTCCAGGCGGGTAACTTCCTGCGCTCGCTGGAGCTCTGCGACAAGCTCACGGCCACTGCTGATGCTCCCGAAACCCTGCGCGAGCGAGCCCGCTCCTACGCACAGACACTTCGAGAGCGGAGGGATCGCCTTTGGGCGGAGTTGCTCCAGTCTGAGCACACGCTTGTAGCCGCCTAAAGCCGAAGTTGTGTGGCCGTTGGTAGTATCTTGTGTGACCGTTGACTGACCGGCTGAAATGGGGTGCTTCCAGTATGCGGAAGTGCTCGGGAAGATTCTGGACTTGCTCTTTGAGCATCGCACTTAATTTTTTCCTCGGCAGAGTTTTTGTAGCATGGTAATACCAAGTGGTTTTCTCCGTCTACGAAGCTTGGGATGGTTAGTATTGGACGGCAGAGAGCGGCTGGCAACTGGCTCAGCGGGTACCGATCCACGCTTGGACGTGGCGCTTTCGCGTGCCCCTTGGCCACCTCGCTTTCCCCCCGCGCTGGTCGGTTGACCTTTCCGCCTGTTCGCTCGGGCGCATTTTCGATCCTTCAGTGGCTTGCTCCATCTAACGGGGATACTTCACTACTCCTCTCCCTCTTTTATGAGGAACTCCCCGACGATTCACCACTTGATTTTTTCGTTCTCCACAACTGGTTCGTGGTTTATGGAACGACTTTATCGCCGAACCGCATGAGTTCCTCTGTTCACGTCACGGTATGCCTAGCCTTAGAAGAAGGCGACACACTCGATTTTTGCCTTGGTTCATTTTTCCCCATGCCAACAGCCAGCCTCGGGGGATCGTTTCAACTACAACTTAAAGGAAACCTGGATTCGTATGACCTACATCATGGATAGCCCCACGGAGGGCAAGCGCTTGGAGGAGAAAACCGACGCGGAGCGTGTAGAGCGCGAGCTGCGCTGGATGGGGATTGCGCCGGGTCTGGATGTGCTCGAAGTGGGCTGTGGCACGGGCGCAGTTACACGAGCCGCCGCGCGACTAGCAACATTGGGACGTGTGGTGGGAGTGGATGCCAGCGCATCACGATTAGAGCAAGCCCAAGCATTCGCGGCAACCGAGCAGCTCGCCTGCACCTTCACGCAAGCCCAAGCGACCGCACTCCCCTTCGCCGCAAACTTCGACCTGACCTACGCCCGAATGCTCTTTGAGTACCTTGAGGAGCCTCAGCAAGCCCTCCAGCAGATGATCAAAGCAACACGGCCTGGTGGCACGGTCGCCGTTGCGGATCTCGATAGCCAGATCCTGAGCT
>NZ_JANNYP010000905.1:0-8541 GCF_031410135.1 Armatimonas sp.
GGAAGCTCTGGAGCGCTCCAGAGTTGCAGGAGGAGCCGCGCCAACCACGGCACCTTGGTGGCGACAGAGTCAGGGCAACGGCGGATGAACCTCACCCTCCTCCCCGAGACTTTTGCGATCTGGAAGCTCCACACCACAGCGTCGTTGCCCCGAGTGCCATTCTTGGCCGTCGCTGCCCCGGGGGCTTGGGCTGACGAAGCGTACTCTTGGTGTCACTACTAAAGTTACAGGTAAAATGAGTGATCATGAACCGAGTCACTTGGCAATGGAGCGACGATGATATCACGCTCTGGTGCAATGCCTACGCCCAGGACGACACCTACCGGAAGAAATGCCGCAACTGGCAACGCTTCTATGCAGGTGTGGGATTGGTGATTAGTCTATTAGTCGCGGGTATCTCGGGCATAGGGAAGTGGCAGCTGTGGCTGGGAGTGGTTCTTGGTGGGGGAGTCACCTACGGGCTGCTGGAGCTCTATCTGCTCTGGCACACACCTCGTGCGGTGGCGCAGGCGGTGCAAGAGGCACGGGTAAGTATTAACCCATCGGAGTCCTGTACCCTCATACTTGAGCCGACAGGGCTACGCCTCCTTATGGATGGTTCAGAGCACTGGTATGCTTGGGAAAAGCTGGTGGCAGTGGTGTTGACTCCTGCGGGGTTTCTGGAGATCAAGATTGAAGGCATGACGGAGCCTTTCTGTATTCCTCCCAGCGCCTTCGGCACTATCGCCTATCGTGATGCCTTTGCCCAGCAACTAATGTCCACACAGTTTCAGAGTCCAATCGCTGGTGGCCCTTGGTGGCGACAAAGTCAAGGCAACAGGTAATGAACCTCACCCTCCTCCCCGTCACTCTTGCGATCTGGAAGCTCCCCGCCACAGCACCTCTGCCACAAGTGCCTTTCTTCGCCGCGATCCGCACAGGTGAGGAACTCTCACTGGTCACAGAAGAGGCGCTGGCTCCGAGCGGCGTGCCTTGCGAGCGGGGCTGGCGTGCGATGAAAGTGGCCGGGCCGCTGGACTTTTCCCTCACCGGGATTCTCGCCGCGCTCGCCGTGCCCCTCGCCGACGCCAAGATCCCGATCTTTGCCCTCTCCACGTTCGACACCGACTACATTCTGGTAAAAGAGACCCAGCTCACCGCCGCCATCGCCGCGCTGGAAGCCGCCGGGCATATTGTCTCTGAAAGAGAGGCCCCATGATGGACACAGATATGCCGCCCTCACAAGATAAGAGCCCTGAGCTTTGGAACCCGCGTGCTGCGATTGGCTGGAGTCTGCTTCTGAGCCCCGCTTTTGGTGCGTATCTGCACGCTGCAAACTGGCAAGCACTAAACGAGCCACAGAGAGCTTCGGAGAATAAGAGCTGGTTTTGGGTGAGTATCGTCTTTACAATCCTTGCGCTTCTGACAGAGTTCTTGCCCAACCCACGTATCCTGGACGCGCTTTTTCGTCTCGTCGGGTTGTGCTTATTTATTGCCTGGTACCGTAGCCAAGCGCGACACCAGGTGACACACTTCCGGGATGTTTTAGAGAATTGCTACACCAAAAAGCGCTGGGGACGTGCTTTACTGGCAGGCTTCACGCCCTTCTTAGTCGGAGTCGTGGTCATCATGATTTTCGCCGTTCTGGAGATGGGGAAGATTGATCCCAAGATGGTTGTGGAGACGCTACGGCCCGAGCTACAGAAGCAATGGCCTGAGCATAAGAGTGTTACGATTGGGGAGATTTCTCTAATACCTACCAAAGAGAACTCGAACAAGTTTACCGGGACGGTGGAGGCGACGCTGGATGGGGAGACGTCGCTCTTCCCGCTGGAGATCAACGTGGGAAAGGACTCGGAACTCTCTTGGATCATTGGTGAGCCTGACGACGCAGAGTCAGGGTAAATAAGCTTTTGAGCACAGGTTCTCTAGGGTCTGTTTTGCTTGCGCGATTTAAGCTACGCGACTTCCGTTTGAACAGCTGCATTAGCTTGGGGTAAGATACCATCCTGCATAAGACCACTATACACCAGCCAAAATAGCGGGGGCGAGCCAGGTGGCCCAGCAGTAGGCTTCTTTCCCATTGGCGTCCGTGGTGAGCGTGAGCTGGATCGTGCGGCCTGCGTAGGATGTGAGGTCAAGCGCGTGCGGGTGGGGCTTGCCGCAGTCGGTGACTTTGGTGCTCCAGATTTCTTTGCCCTCCACGCGGACGCCGAACGTGATGCCGCTCGGCGCGGGCTCTTTGGCGCTGTTGAGCACCTCGAAACGAAGCGTCAGACGCGCGGCTTTGGGGAGCGTCACGGGGAAGCTGGCCTCAGCGACTCCGACGGCTTTGGGGTGCTGAAAAAGGCCAGGGACGCGCTTGCCGGTACTGGTTTTCTCTTTGGCTTGCCGCCAGTCGAGGCAGTTGGTAGGTGTCGCCGTCCAGAGCTGCTTGACCCCATCCCAGACCACCTCGCCAGAGTAGAGGCTCTCGGTGCCGACGCCGGATCTCTCGCTGATGCGCTTTGTTGTCGGTTTTGCCTCGTCCCAACTCTTGAGACCCGTGAGCGGCAAGAGTGGCGCGATGGTGGCGGCCCACTCGGGCGTCTCGGCTTTCTGGCAGACACTCCACATCGGGCGGCGACGGCCCTCCAGATCGCGTAGACCGAGCTTTAGGCCACCCTCGGCAGGGTGGTCTTGGTGGCGGTGGAGGATAAAGGCGTCAATGCCGGGCAGCTGGCGCACTTTCTCAAAGGCGTATGCATAGGCCGCCGCCTGGATTTTCTCCGCCTGCTCGCCGCTGCCTTTGCAGTTGAAGCCCTGCTCCGAGAGAATCACCCGCCGGGCGGCATTATTGACTTTTTGGCCTGGCTTATTCAGATACGCAAGCAAGACTTCGAGATTCTTGAACGTGATAATCGGCGTGTCAAAACCCATGCCTGCGTCTTCGTCGTCCCAGAACACGGGGTCAAAAAGCCCCTGCGGGTAGGGGTGCTGCGCGATGTGCCAGTCAAAGTCCCCCTCGGCTTTGGATAGTGTGTTGAGGCCGTCTACTAACTGCCGACCTGGCATCGTTCGATCTGGCGCTTCGTGGCGATCCGTCCAGTAGTAGTCCATCGAGATATAGACCCGCAGGTCCTTATGAATGCTCTTCACGGCGAGCCAGGCTAATCGCAGCGCATTGGCGTACTCGCGCACCACGGTCTCGCCGGTTGCCTTGCCCAGGTTGTACCAGTGCCAGTGACTCTGCACCTCATTGCCAATGATAAAGCCCCCGACCCGACCAAATCGCCCCTCCGGCTCCGTCCAGCGCTTGGCGAGAAACTGCAAGAGCCCACGGTAGAGCCGCTCGCTTTTCTCACTGCTCAGATTAAACGCCGAGAGCGGGTTGGCCGCGCCTTTCTTGTCGCACTTGGGGTGAATAAGCAGGTCGCCGTCGGCGGCATCGCGAGGGAAGTAGTTGAGGAAGATCACGGTCACTAAGATCCCGGCCTTGGTGAACTCACGCACCTCGTCGTCGTAGCGGGCGAGCGTTCCCCCGGCTAGTGGGATGCGCTCACCGTCCACTTCCATAAACTCAATCGGGCCACCGTAGGGAGCCCCAATGGCGGGCAGGAGCACCTCGCGGATACTCAAGTTCATGCCGACGTGCTTCGCCCCCAGCGCCACCGCATCGGCACGATCCACGACACATTGAACCCCTTTGATGCTCTTGGGCCACGGCAGTGGGTTCGTCCGCACCGCCGAATCCATGATCTCCGTCACCCATTGCGCGGGCTCACTCTCACTTGCTCGAAAGCGCCAGAAAAGCCGATCGTGCCCGGCGGTGTCGAAACGGGGTAGGGTAAAGTTCTTCCCCGCCACGCGCTCCACCGTGAGCGTCTCCCACGCCGTCGCTCCCACTCCCTGTCCAAACACCTGGCGGGGCAGCTGCTGGTTGGGGCGGATCGTAAACGTCAGGGTCTTCGCATCGGCGCGGATGCGGGCAATGGGCGAGGGGGTTTCCATAGCTGATTATAGCGCCAAACGCCGTCGGATAAATCCAGCGGCTTCCGAGGGCGACGGCTACCTTCGTAGCCAGAAAAAATAGTTCTTATATTTTATCAGAATGGGCACTTAGGAACCGTTCTAAGAGTGGAGAAACAAAATGCCAAGTGTTCATAATGAAGTCTATCTGCATCTGGTTTGGGCCACCTGGGATCGACTGCCATTGCTTAGCCCGATGCGCCGTGAGCGTGCTTTTGAGGAGATGGTAAGGAAAGCGGGAGCGAGACGCTGCTCCATTGTTGCGATCAACGGTATGGAGGATCATGTGCACATCTTGCTGCATCTTGCTACGACCAGCTCAATCGCAGACCTTGTGCACGATCTCAAAGGAGCCTCATCCTGGCTTCTCAATCAAGATAGCGAGGGAGAGTTCCGTTGGCAAGGTGGCTACGGCGTATTCCCTGTGGCTCCTCAAGCGCTGGAGCGGGTGACAGACTATATCCAAAAACAGGAAGAGCACCACCGTGAGCACACACTGAATCGTCTACTGGAACTGTAAACATGCTTACTGGGTACGAAGGTACCCGTAGCCCTCGGAAGCCGCTGGATTTATCCGACGGCACTTTATCCGACGGCTTCACCCGTCTGCTGCGAGAAGAAAAACTCGACGGCGGCGCGGCCTTCTTTGCCCAGATCGTGGGAGTACTCGTTGACATAGAGGCCGATATGTGCCTCGATCACGCCATCGCTCAGATCCTGCGCGTGCTGACGGCAGAGGGCAAGGGCTTCGTCGCGGTGGGTATCGGCCCAGGCAAGGCTCTCACGAATAAGGTCCGCAACTGTCTCAGAGAGCTTGAGCGACGTGCGACACAGAATCGCCCCCAGCGGGATCGCGTAGCCCGTCTCTGCCTCCCAGTGCTCCCCGAGATCTTGTATCAGGGTCAGCCCATCGGCCTCGTAGGTGAAGCGCTTCTCATGGATCACTACGCCTTGCGTTCCCGGCGTGCTTTTCAACTCTTCGTAGAGGGCATCGAAGGGCAGGAAGCGCCGCAGCCCTCCTCCCCCAGCCCCTCCTCCCAATCCTTGGAGGTGGGGGAAGGAGGGGAGAGAGAATCTTGCATTTTCCCCTCCCCCAACCCTCCTCCCAGGATTGGGAGGAGGGCTAGGGAGGAGGGTTTCCAGCCAAAAATCCAGCAGGAAGTTCGCCGTGGTCTGAGCACCGGGGGCGAGGCTGGGCTGGGTGGGATCAAAGGGCGCATCGCCGTTTTTGAGGAGCAGCGGCCCACAGCCCCGGCCCAGCGCCCCACCCGAGGGGAGCAAGTCATAGAGATGGCTGAGCTTGGGGTAGGCGGCGTAGCTGATCTTGATCACGTCGAACTGACCGGTCACGGCGGCCTCATTGGCCGCTTGGACATCGAGATAGGTCGTCTCAAAGACTAGCTCTGGGTGCGTCACCTTCCCGAGTAAAATCCCCGCAAAGATGTATACATCGTTAGGGCACGGCGAGATGCAGAGTTTAAGAATCATAGAACCAATCCAATCGCGGAGCGATTTCTTAGCCGAGGCACGAGGCTCTCACACGCCGATTTCAACCGGCGGACAGTCCACGGCGACAGCACGGAGCAAGAACTGGGGGTTGAACTTGCGGTCGCAGCGGGCACAGGAGCTACGCGTGAGGCGCTTGCGGCGGTAGATACGCGTGCTACAAGCCGGGCACTCGTAGGCATAGCGCCACCAGGCGGCACTTCTATCTTTGGGCGGGAGGGCCTTCTTGCGATCCGGGGGGCAGCCGAGCTTCTCCGCCAGTGCCCAGAATGCCGCCGAGTGGTTGGGGTGGACTAAATGGGCGACTTCGTGGCGAAACGTGATAAGTGTCTCGTCCCAGCCGTGGTCTAGGAACGCCTGCCAGGAAACCACGATGCGCCTTTTCTGCGGCTGGCAGTAGCCCCCGTATTTCTTGCGCGTCGAGACCAGCAGCTCACTGAGGCGCAGTGCCCCCGCAAAGTGTAGCTCATTTAGCCGGTGGAACTCCTCCCACAGTGCCGTCTCAATTTCGTGTCGTTCGGTCATCTCCTGGGCGTATTATACCGGCTCAGGTTTTCTTTTCAGGCAGCTTTGGCGGTACGGCTGTCTTTTTGGAGTGCTTCATCAAGCGAGCGCTGTGCCTCACGCAGTAAGTCCTCAGCGGTACGCGCCTCCTCGGGGTGCCAGGCAGTTCCGGCAACCACACGCAGAGAGCGATGGACACTCTGCCGAGTGTCTTCTAACACTTTGATAAGACGATTTGCCGCGAGCTCAACCTGAGGGCCCGTGTTGGGCAGAACTGCCAGAAGACAGTTTCCCTCACCCAGACCTGCCATGTCCATACGACGAATGGAAGAGCGTAGGCGACTGCCACACTGCTCCAAGACTTCGTCGTGCGCTCGGCTAAGCGTGGGAACCTCCAGAAGCTGGAACTGGATGAGCGAGAGGGGCATCCCCGCACGGACGGCTCGTGAGACGGCTTCCTCCAGGCGGGCATGGAGGTGCTCCCTGGTATAGAGACCCGTGAGGGAATCAAGCACGCTGGACTCACGACGGCGATGACGGTCGTAGGCTTCCGCCTCGCCCATGAGCTTACCGAGGCGCTCGACCGCTTTGCGTAGGGTCACGGAGACATAGTTGCATGAAACGCCTAGCTTGGTGGCGATCTCAGTCTGGTTCAGATTGCGGAAGTAGAACTCGTAGATCACTTGCTGCTCAAAAGGACGCAGACGTTGCATGGTCTCACGAAGGACGATGCGGTTCTCCACATGAACTGCCATCAGAGACTCTCCAACCGTCTCTAAGCGATCCAGTGTGCTATCACTATTCTCTTCTTGAGAGACTTCGTCGTAGGAGAGCACACGAAACGTATTGCGTGATGCCAGGGTCTCTTCAACGGTCTCGACAGGAATGGCGACAACGGCAGCAATCTCGCTGGGGGTAGGCTCGCGCTCAAGCTGGGCGGTGAGACTCTCGATCGCACGCTCAATGCGGCTGGAGGTTTCTTGGAGCCAGGCGGGCTCACGGATCATACGGCTGCGATCTCGCAAAAAGTGACGGATCGCGCCGCTAATAAAGTGCGTGGCGTAGGTGGAGAAACGAACCCCCTTGCTGGGGTCGTAGTACTCCAGAGCGGAAAGCAGTCCTAGGTAGCCTTCCTGAGCGAGATCTTCGAGTGGCTCAGTCGTCCCGAGAAACTTGCGCGCCACGGACTCAACGAGGGGGCCGTGTGCACGAGCTATCTTCTCTTTAAGCACAGGCAAGGGGAGGTCGCCTGAGGAACGACCATCTCCCGTGCCGCGCCGACGGGCATACTCTTGGAGCCAGCGCAACAGGGTTTCCTGTGGGATGGCAGTCGCTTTTTCTAAAAGAGAAGACATAGGCTTATGTCTGAGATAGTCGGCAGAGACTGTTAATTTTTCCAGGAATTATTTTCCCTGAGGAGAATACGGTTAGCATCCGAAAATTGAGGCATGAACTCGATTCTTCCTGATGACGACTTGGCACCTCTGATGTCAACGAACTCGGCCGCGCGGACACTTGCACCAACAGCACCACAGCCACTAGATAGCAATCAGATGCTAAAGGGGCTCCTTGAGGATGGTGCACTGCTGATGCCACCGGGGATGGCGGGAGGAAGTCCGCTCGGTTCGGATACCTTTGACGAGGTGCGCTCCTCCCCGAGCGTCACGCCTCTTGTGGATACCCATATTGATGATATCTTGCGCTACAGCCAGCAGGTGAAGGCATCGGATATCCATATCACGGTCAACTTGCCCCCGATGCTCCGCATTGACGGCAAGCTCACGCCCACGCCCTGGGAAGTGGTCACTCCCCGCGAGGCGCAGCGGCTTGTCTACGATATTTTGCTCTCCGACCAGATTGAGCGCTACGAGCGCACGAAGGAGCTGGACTTCTCCTACGGGGTTCATGGGGTGGGACGTTTCCGTTTCAATGTCTACCGCCAGCGTCACTCGGTTGGGTGTGCCATGCGTGCGATCCCTGCCAAAATTCCCTCTCTAGAGTCGCTCCGTCTTCCTCCGATCCTGAAAGAGCTCACCAAGAAGCACTCGGGGATAATCCTGGTGACAGGGCCGACGGGATCGGGTAAGTCCACAACCATTGCCTCAATGATTGATGCGATCAACTCCGAGCGCCCCTTGCACATCCTGACGATGGAAGACCCGATTGAGTACATTCACAATCACAAAGTCGCCATGGTCAACCAGCGTGAGATTGGCCAAGACTCCGAGAGCTTTGGCAACGCCATCCGTGCCGCTCTTCGTGAAGACCCTGATATTATCCTCGTCGGTGAGATGCGCGACAAAGAAACCATCTCTGCTGCTCTTACTCTTGCCGAGACAGGCCACTTAGTCTTTGGAACGCTCCACACCCGAAGTGCTCCTGCGACCGTTGACCGCGTGATTGACGTCTTCCCTGCCGATCAGCAAGACCAGATCCGTGTTCAGTTTGCCAGCTCCCTTCAGGCTGTGGTTGCCCAGCAGCTCTTGCCGATGGTCGGTGGGGGACGTGTTGCCTCCATTGAGATCATGGTCGCCACTGCTGCGG
>NZ_JANNYP010000906.1:0-1144 GCF_031410135.1 Armatimonas sp.
TTTTCGATGGAAGTAGCTAAGCGAGCTTGCCACCGCTAATCTGAGCCAACAGGCGAGAGGCGCAGGCGGAAATGGATCATTGGTACGTGACGTTGAACGGATACGGGGAGACCGGTCGCGACAGCGGAGACGTTTACACCAAGGACGGGGAAGTGATCGGGACTTGGTCAGCCGACGCAGAAGATCATTGCAGTTTCACCCCACTGGGCGAGACAGAGTCGATCATCTGGGAGCCGTTCCTCGGCTTGTTCTGCAAGGAAGTGGCAGAGTGGCATAAGGCGCAGCAGCAGGGCGGCTAGGGCCTCTCACCCCTCGCACGCCACGCAAACCGCCTCGCTCCCCGAGTGCACCCGAGGCGAAGCCGACGAGGCTGGCACCTCGGGTAGATCAAAGTCCACCGAGTCGCCCTTCGTGCTGATGTTCTGGTACCGGTATCACCGATGAGCGGGCCTGGGTGCATACCGCGTTCTACACCTACCACTCGGGGATGACAGATGACGATCCCCACCTGCCGCGCCTCGCTCGCATCGAGCATGACTTCATCGCTGCCCTCGTGGCCCTGAACTTTGACGATCAGAAGCGGCAGTTGCGCCAAGCACTCAACGCGATCCGCGCGTTCCCAGGGACACCGAACTAAAAGATACGCGGAACCTTGCTATTCCCTGGCACCGAACAACAAGCCACTTTCCACCGTTCACGTTTGCGAACCCACCTTTCCACATCTCCTTTTTTTAAAAGCCACTGAGTATTATTTTCTCTTTCTTTTCAACTGTGTCTTCTTAGTAGGAAAACCTTTCCGGTCTAGAACTGCCGTTTCTTTCCGGTCTTGACCAGAAAACTATTCCGGTCTGGTTTGGAAGCCTTTCCGGTTATCAACAACTCGGCTTGCAGATCGAGATGGTAAACGTTTGGTCTCCCCTGCCCTTGCTGCTTGATGGACAGAAGCCCCTTCGTCTCAAGCTCTTTCAAGTAGGTTCGGACAGAGCGGTCGGTCACGCCGATGTCCGAGGCCAGACGCTCCTGCCCAGGAAAGCAGAAGTCATTCTGCCACGCGTAGGACAGCAACATGGCGTAGGTCAATTTCGCTGCCGGAGAAAGCTTCGCCGTTCTCAGGATGGCATTCGGCACCTGGGTAAAGCCGGAC
>NZ_JANNYP010000907.1:0-2082 GCF_031410135.1 Armatimonas sp.
CCGTTCTGGAATGGAACCAGTGTCCTCATAGACGGCTGGCATAGGGCGGCGCGGGCAGTCATGGAAGGCATCCCCTTCCTGCTCTGCCACGAGCTCACCCTACAGGAAGCCAAGCAAGTGCTCGTCATGAAAATCCCGCCAAAGGCCAAGCCTCAGAAGCTGGCACCAATTCACACACAGAAAGGCCCACAAGGCCAGAAAGGACGGCGAAAGCCATGAAATCAGTGGCACTAGCCATGAAAGGTATACCGGCTCTTTTAGGAGCCACTGACCGCGAGACATATTCAGACAGCGAGGCACTTATCGCCTCCAAGATCGAGGAGTACGGAGCCTTTGGCGACGTGATCCTACGAGAAGATCTATTCGGCCACACGTACCTTTGGAACGTCGGCCATGCTGCACACATCGTCACGACTAGCACCCGGCCACAAAGCCCGCTGGTTCTGGCCGAGTACGGCATCACCGAGGAGCTTTGCAGACAGTGGCGACCGGACATGGATGAGGAGCGGGCCATGTGTCTGGATCTCACCGTGCCCCACATCGTCGCTGTCCTAGAAGATCGCACCGTGATTCTGTGTTGCTGGATGCGACTTTTCAAAGCCGTGAGAACAGGAGTCACCGAGCTTCCCGCTTACTGGCTAAACGCCGAGGACGCGGAAGGTTGCCTGGTCTACCACCTGACACCCGAGACACCGGAAGGAGATTCGGTATGAGAAAGAGCTTAGATCAGCGCTTCGAGTTGGAAGACAGCAAGCAGCGCAAGGCCGATTGTCGGGTGCGGGTCTTCGTACCCGTGCAAGGCGAGCAGATGGCTGAGGCAGTCGTGTTGGTAAGCTGGGCACCCCAAGTGCCCGACTTCCCCACCGGCCCCTGGCTGGAGACAATCGTTTCTGGTTTCCGTGGTGGACTGGCCAATGTGCAATGTGAGCTGGACTTCCTGCTCATCGAGCACTACGCCGGTCGAAAGTACCAGCTGGGCAGCATCCTGATGGACTTCGACGAGGAGCTGGGGCTGGTACTCTTCAAGGACACCGTGCCCAACTGCAACAGCCCCGCCACGAACCTGAGGACGGGACGGCGCAAGCCCAAGGCGGCAGACAATGCCTCTGCGGTTCGTCAGCGTCGCCTGCTCCACTGGACTCCCCTTTGCCGTGAGGCCGTGGAAGACGTGGTGGGCGAGCCCTTAGATACTCCAGCACCTTCAGCATCGCTTACTGCTGATACGGAGGTGATCTACTCGATTCAGGAAAGGTTGGTGACTGCGGAGCCCATGGAGCGTCCGTCGAAGGATCGATCCTTCGACGAGCAGCTTCCAAGCTCCATCTGCGTCAGCCATGAGGTAGCAGCTTGAAAGAGTCTATACCTGCCGAGGTCATCTACGATGGCCCCTGGCACTACAAGGGCTACCACGGCGTAAAGTCGGTCTGCTACCTGAGGCTCTACCAGCCAAAGGGATCCAGCCCAGCTATAGCCATCTTCACTGAACTTGACCAAAATCCCGGTACGTCGATTACCAATCGAATCGAAGTGCTGACAACTCTGGCCTGGGAGTTTTTACAAAAGCCTGAGGCGGCTCCGGTCGTGATCGAGCACTATCCCAACCGGGGAGTGCACAATACCCACACAGATCGCTGGCAGTTTCCTGAGAGCTTCGATTTAGTCGAGTTCGACAGGAAGCCTGATGGCAGCTTCGAGAAACCTAGGTGGCGGAGAATCTCACGCGCCGAGGTTGAGAAGCTCATCGGACAGCCAATTACCTAAAAGACCTTCCGCATCTACGGATTCCCGTAGATGCGGAGATACGCACACACATCCCGAGATACAGAAATAGATCCCTACAACTTGCCTGCACGATGACACACGTCGATGTGCAGGCTTTTTCTATCCCTCAGTCAACCCTCCCGAGCCACAAGCATTCCCATCCATCACACATCATTCTCTCAATGCCTCTATCTCCAAAAGCCATCACTGAGTTCCAGAGCCTCTACTCCAAGGAGTATGGGGTAGTGCTCCCTCTGTGGCAGGTGTTGTAGGTGTTGCCGGTGTTGCTCGTATAATTTTGAACAGCTCGATAAGCATTCT
>NZ_JANNYP010000908.1:0-3209 GCF_031410135.1 Armatimonas sp.
CGAAAAATTTCTGAGCGCGAAAGAATCCGTCAGCGCATCGGGGAGTCGCCATTTGTGATTGAGCCAGATCTTAAAGAGGGAGCTGGTGGTCTGCGCGATATTCAGACCGCCCTCTGGATGGCACGTGCACGCTTTGATAAGACGGGCGACTCACTCTGGCGGGAGCTGGTGCGCCGCCATATTCTCACAGCAACGGAGAAAACCCGGTTGCAAGCGGCCCGTGAGCATCTCTACAAAGTGCGCAACTTGCTGCACTTGCTCGCCGATGAGCGTCGGGAGCGACTGAGTGCGACCCGGCAGGAAGAGATCGCGGGACGTTTAGGGATTTTGGGGGATGGTGCGATTCCGCCCGTTGAGGTTTTCATGCGCCAGCACTATACGTGTGCACAGGATGCGTTTGCGCTCTCGGATAAGATTATGCAGCGCTGCTTAGAGGCACCTCTTACCCTAGGCACCGACTCTGGGCTAGCATCGCTGCGCCGCATGGTAATCGTCGCGGAGCCTCGCCGGGTGGCCGCCGATCCGCACTGGCCCCTCACCGCGCTTGAGTTCTGCCAGCGCTACGAGCTGGAGCTGGCTCCGGCCACGATTGAAGCCATTGAGGAGCTTGTCGAGCGTGAAGGGCTTCCCACGGACGCGGGGACGCGTTTTCTCAACCTACTCATGCAGCCTGGTGATATCGAGCAAACCCTCCGTCGGATGCACCGCACGGGGCTTCTCAAGGCGCTTTTGCCTGAGCTGGAGGCCTGTATGGGCCTGGTTCCCTACGACCCCGCACATGCTTGGACAGTGGGCGAGCACACGCTCCGTGTGTTGCGCAATCTGGTGCGCCTGCGCCCCGAAGCTCCGTCCGACCCCGACCTTCCGGAGGCGTATCGTGAGGTCTTTTCCTCGCTCGAATCTCCGGCGACTCTCTATTTGGGAGCCTTGCTCCATGATTTAGGTAAACAATGGCCACACACTCTGGAGGGCTTACGGGCTCCGCATGAAGTCACCGGAGCGGAGCGTACTGAAGCGATCTGTGAGCGCCTAGGAGCCTATGCCCAGCGAACCCAGAGCACGGTTTTCTTGGTGCGCCAACACTTGCTTCTCGCCGAGATCTCCCGCCTGCGTGACTTGAGCCGCCCCGAGACGATTCGTGAGGTCGTGCGCCAGCTCCCCGATGCCGAGCACCTCAAGATGCTCTATCTCTTCACTTGGGCCGATACCTCCGCCGTCGGTCCCGGGGTCTGGACGGACATGACGGCTCGTCTGCTCGAAGAGCTTTTTGGGCGGACGATGGGGGCTCTGGAGAGCGACTCCTTGCAAGCCGATCCTGACGAGGAAGCCCGGCGGCTGGATGGGCTGCGGGATCGGGTTCGCCGCCGCCTGGCATCCAAAGCGACCCACGACGAGGCCGATGCCGTGCAGGCGCATGCCAGCGCCATGCCTGCTGCCTACTTGCTCAATATCCCACTGGAAACTATGAGTCTCCACCTCGCGATGATCGGAGCCCTCACCAGCGGTGAGGCGGAGCGTGGCGTGGTGACCGACCTGCGAAACGTTCCTGGCACGCAACAAACCGAGCTCACCCTAGTCGCCTACGACGATCCCAAACCGGGCTTGCTCGCCAAGGTCACGGGCGTGCTCCATGCCTACGATATTCGGCTTCATGCGGCCCAGGTCTTCACCCGCCCGATGGACTCAGGGCGTGCCATCGTGGTGGATACACTCACCATTGACCACCGGGATCACCCGCTGGATCGCCAGATGCGCGGCGAGCTAGCCACGGCGCTAGGGAAAGTGCTCGGCGGCGAAGAAACCGTGGATGACCTGCTCACGCGCCGCCGACGCCCGGAGCCGTCGCTGGGAACCACCCGTAACCTCCGTCTAGAGCCCACCGATGACGAGCTAACGCTTCTGGATGTGGTCGTCCCCCGTGGCCCCGGTGCCATCCACGCCCTGCTCCGTACCGTCACCGCACAGGGCTGGAACATCCACGCCGCCCGCCTCTCGACCTGGGCTGGGCTGATCCGTTGCGCCCTCTATCTCTCTGAAGCCACACCGGGAGCGGGAGGAGATTTGAAGGCGGTGCTGAGCGCCTGAACCCTGCTGAATCCACCCGGCTCGAACCCACCCGGCCTTCGCTCGTTCCTCACTACGGCCACCCTCCCTCAGGGCAGGGAGGGTTTGGAAGGGTTTTCTCACCCCCTTCCTTGCCCTGAGGGAAGGGGCTGGGGATGGGTTCACGCCCCTTTCAGATAGTCAAAGACCTCTTGGGCGAGCTTGGTGCTCATTCCGGGGGCTTTGGCAAGCTCCTCCGCGCTGGCTTTCTTCATCTTGGCGACACTCCCAAAGAACTTCAGGAGGTTCTTACGCCGTAGGGGGCCGATGCCGGGAATCTCGTCGAGGATGCTCATGTTGGCGGCGCTCCCTCGGACATTGCGGTGGTAGGTGATGGCCCAGCGGTGCACCTCATCGC
This sequence comes from Armatimonas sp., assembly GCF_031410135.1. Lineage (GTDB taxonomy): Bacteria > Armatimonadota > Armatimonadia > Armatimonadales > Armatimonadaceae > Armatimonas. Next base: position 2,462 of record NZ_JANNYP010000908.1, read on the forward strand.
GGACGCGCTGGAGCAGAAAGAGGGCGGGGGCGTTTCGGGGGAACTCGATGGGCTCGTGGGCACCAGGGAGAAAAACTTGCTCGAATTGTTTGGCGAGGCCGATCATGGGAAAGTCGTAGCCGAACTGCTTCATGGCATCTTGCGCCGCCGAGAGCTGGCCCTTGCCGCCGTCCACGATAATTAAGTCCGGGCGCTGGGTGAACTTGACATTGCCCTCGGACATTTGGGCAAAGCGGCGGGTGAGCACCTCAAACATCATGGCAAAGTCGTTGGGCGTGTTGTCCGGCAGGCTTGCGATCTTAAAGCGCCGGTACTCACTTTTCTTGGGCTTGCCCCGCTCAAAGACCACCATGCCGCCGACGGCAAAGCGGCCTTGGATATTGGAGTTGTCGTAGGCCTCGATTCGGTTGAGGGAGTTTTCGGGCATCCCGAGCGCCACTGCCAGCTCACGGAGCGCACTGTCAATGCGGCTCTGCTCCGCCGCCGAGGCTGCCCGTAGCTGGGTGAGGGCCTGCTCCGCATTGGCCGAGGCAAGCTCCATCAGGCGCTTTTTCTCGCCGCGCTCGGGTACGGAGAGGGTCACTTTTGTGCCACGTTTCTGCCTCAGCCAGCTCTCGATGATCTCTAGCTCCTCGACGTGTGCGGGCAGGAGGATCTCACTGGGGACGTAGCTGGCATCCTGGTAGTAGCGCTTGAGAAACTCGCCGGTCGCCTCCGCCACGCCATCTTCTGCGCCGTCGAGTAAGAA
>NZ_JANNYP010000909.1:0-3565 GCF_031410135.1 Armatimonas sp.
AAAAAGCGGCGGCATGGGACCTTCGTCCCATACCGCCGACTTGGGGCGAAATTAGCTCTTGGTTTTCTCTTCGATGTAGTCAATTGCCTGCTGGACATTGGTGATCTTCTCAGCGGACTCATCGGGGATCTCGATATCGAACTCTTCTTCGAGGCCCATGACAAGCTCCACGACATCTAGAGAGTCAGCTCCTAGATCATCCACAAAGGAAGCCTGCGGAGTGACTTCTTTCTCGTCAACTTCCAGCTGCTCCACTACAACCTTCTTCACACGCTCAAACGTAGACATTTCCTTATGCTCCTCAATAAAAGCTTGGGTTAGACAGTTAATCCACCATCAATAGTGAGTGTCTGCCCGGTGATATACGACGCGGCCTCCGACGCCAGAAACGCCACTGCTGCGCCCACGTCCTCCGCTGTGCCTAACCGACCCAGCGGAATTTTCTCTAAAAGCTTCTCTCGCGAGTCGCCCGAGACGAAATCGGTCATCTGGGTATCAATAAAGCCTGGTGCGACAGCGTTCACGGTGATGTTCCGTGAGGCCAGCTCGCGTGCCACGCTCTTGGTAAAGCCAATCATACCCGCTTTCGACGCAGAATAATTCGCCTGACCGGGGCTTCCTACCTGCCCATTGACCGAAGTAATATTGATAATGCGCCCGGATTTTTGCCTGAGCATGATTTTGGCGGCGGCACGGGTGCACAGAAACGTCCCCTTGAGGTTCGCATCCAGCACGCCATCCCAGTCGTCCTCGCTCATACGCAAGAGAAGTGTGTCGCGTGTGATCCCGGCGTTGTTGACCAAGATGTCCACGCGCCCCAGCTGCTCTTTTACGGTAGCAAAGAGGCTCTCGACGGACGCGGCATCGCTCACATCGCACTGAATCGCGAGTGCCGTACGCCCCGTCTCGCGCACCGCCTCCGCGACAGCCTCGGCATCGGCGATATTGCTACGTGAGGTGATGGCGATATTCGCTCCTGCCTGCGCCAGTGCCAGTGCAATCCCGCGCCCGATCCCGCGTCCGCCCCGTCCCGCGCCGGTGACAATGGCGATCTTTCCTTCTAAACTCATGTTTTTAGCCCCTCAACCGCCGCTGCCAGGCTTGCACTATCGCCGACGGAAAAAACAATGGCCTCTGGGGCGATGCGCTTGATCAGCCCAGCGAGCACTTTTCCACTGCCGCACTCGACAAAGTGTGTGTAGCCATCGCCTGCGAGCTTCTGAATGGTCTCTGTCCAGCGCACCGGCCCTGCGACCTGCGCGGCAAGATTGGCTTTGATCTCGTCGGAAGTTGTCTCATAGTCCGCCGTGACATTGGCGACAATCGGCAGGCGCGGCGCGGCGATCGCGGCACTGTCAATGATCGGCTTAAGCGCCTCGGCGGCAGATGCCATTAAGGGCGAGTGGAACGCCCCCGAAACTTCCAGTGGCAGAACTCTCTTTGCGCCACGCTCTTTGAGCAATGGCGCAACGGCCTCCAGCGCAGCGACCTCACCGGAGATGACCACCTGGCCCGGACAGTTATCGTTGGCAGGAACCACAATAGGGCCCCCCCCGCCCCCGATAACGGGGGAGCTTTTAAGGGAGTCGCAAACTTCTTGCACCACGCTTGCATCCAGCCCAAGCACAGCGGCCATCGAACCGGGGTTCTGCGTGGCGGCTTCTGCCATCGCGAGCGCACGCTGCTGGACAAGCTTGGCACCCGTGGCGATATCAAATGCCCCGGCGGCGACCAGCGCAGCGTACTCGCCCACGGAGTGCCCTGCGACGGCTACTGGTTCCAGTCCGGCCTCGCGGCAGGCAGCGAGCGCAGCAACACTGGTGGCAAACAGACACGGCTGGGTGTTCTTGGTCTCTTTCAGGGCCGCTTCCGGCCCCTCAAAGCAAAGTGTGGAGATTGAAGCGCCACAGGCGATGTCTACAGCCTCAAAAGCAGCACGAGCGGCGGCAGAGTTTTCGAACAGCGCATGGCCCATCCCGACGGCTTGTGCGCCCTGGCCGGGAAAGACAAAGACTAGCTTCATGGCTTGAGCTTACCCCACTTGATCACGTTGGCACCCCAAGCAAGCCCGGCTCCAAAGCCAATCGTGACGACGATACTGCCCTCGACGATCTTGCCTTCCTGCCACGCTTCGTACATGGCAAGTGGAACCGAGGCGGCGCTGGTATTGCCGTAGCGATCAATGTTGACCGCGACTTTATGGCTCAGGGAGCCGTCGCTTTCGACCAAGCCCATGCGCTCGGCGGCGGCCTGGATGATGCGGATATTAGCCTGGTGGGGGACGAGCACGTCCACATCGGCCTCCGTCAGACCGGCGCGCTTGAGTGCCTTGAGCGCCGTCTCGCCCATCACCTTCACGCCGAACTTAAAGACCGCCTTGCCGTCCATGTGCGCCGTGTTCTCTTTACCCGCCAGCAGCTCGGGGGTCATCGGATGACGGCTTCCGCCCGCAGGGAGGTTGAGCAGGCACGCGCCGCTACCGTCCGCGCCGAGATCTGAGGCGAGCAGGCCACTCTCATCGTCGCTGGGTTGTAAGAGCACGGCTCCGGCGGCATCTCCAAAGAGGATACACGTGGCGCGGTCTTCCCAGTTCACGACGCTGGACATCTTCTCTGCCCCGATCACGAGGACATTTTTAGCGCGGCCTGTCTCGATAAACTGTGCGCCGACATCCAGGCCGTGTGCAAAGCCCGCGCAGGCAACGGAGACATCAAACGCGGTGGTTCTAGGAGCGCCCAGTGCATTCTGGACGAGCATCGCGGTGGCGGGGAAGTTGTTAAAGTCGGGCGTACAAGTCGCAACCACGATCACATCGAGCTGTGCGGCGGTGATTCCGGCGCGCTCCAGTGCCTCTTGAGCCGCCTTGACCGCCATGTCCGATGTCGCTTCGTTCTCTGCTGCTAGCCGTCGCTCCCGGATCCCGGTGCGCTGGACAATCCACTCATCGTTGGTGTCTACGATCTTAGAGATATCCTCGTTTGTCAGTACCCGCTCAGGAGTATACTTGCCAATGCCTGCTATCGTGGCCCGCCGCAGCGTCCTCATTCTATCGGTATTCCTTCTAGGGCGGATTTTACCGCATTTACATAGCCCGAGCGTACTGCCTGTGTGGCGAGCCGGAGACCGCTGAAGATCGCACGGGCGTTGGAGCGGCCATGGGCGATGAGGGAGAGCCCATTGACCCCAAGCAAGGGAGCTCCACCGTACTCGGCGTAGTCTCCTGCCGCGATCAGTTTTTTTAGTGCGGATTTTAAGACGGCTCGCTCGCCGTCGGTCTGGGCCTCGGCGAGGGTGCGCTGGACATGAACAATGGCAAGCTTGCCCATGCCTTCAGCGGCCTTGAGCAAGATATTTCCCTCGAAGCCATCAGCGACAATGACATCCACGCCACCTTCAAAGAGATGGCTACTCTCAATATTGCCGACGAAGTTCACGGGGAGAGCCTGAATCAGCGGGCGAGATTTTTTCACCAGCTCATTGCCCTTGGTGTCTTCCTCACCATTGGAGAGTAAGGCAACGCTGGGGTTCTCGATGCCCATGACATGCTGGCCGAGGCGAGGGCCAA
>NZ_JANNYP010000910.1:0-2208 GCF_031410135.1 Armatimonas sp.
GCATTTTGGCTCTGTGAGATACAATTTTTTTTGGGCATCGTTTTGGTCGCGATCTGTGTTTAAGCGACCTTGTCGTATCATACCAAGGCGGTGCCTTTCATCCTGTAGAAATTACCAGTATTTTTTGTCCTGTACTGAGGAAGGCGACAGGGAAGCCGTGGTACTTCAGCGAGATTATCGAATGGGCACGACTCAAGGAATTGCCCGAGGGCCTGAAGCGGAGGTAATGCCGAACCAAACGCTGCGGCAGACCGGGGCCACGTGTTCGCTTTTCGTGAGTCATTGTCGCTCTAGCGGCCCCGGCTGCTGAGCAGTGTTATTAAATATTTCCCAGGTTTACAACAGCAATCTCAAATACGTCGCTCTCGGTGGGGAACTTGATGGTGGGTTTGTGTTGACCTGCAACATATAGCCATGCGACGGTAGCAGATTATGCGAGCGCGAACTCGCCAAGCTTGCACATGGTGGGAGAATAGAAGCTCAGGACGATCTGATCTTCAACGTTTCGTTCATTCTGCAAACCCGAGGGGACGGATAGCGTAGCGCTCCATGCAGCTCTTAGTGTTAGGCTCAGACGTTTTACAAGCTCCGCAACGGCTTCCATCCGTCGGACATGGTGGGAGTCTAGGCGCTCCAGCAGGCGAAATGGTCACCCTGCCAGAGCGCCGTGAAGCATTCTCCGGCGACTGAAGCCACACCCCGATGGGAAAGTAGTCCGGCGAGCGAGGAAGCCCGTTCTTCCAGCGTTGTGACGGTTGGAATCTTTTGGTACCGTGTGGCATAATTTGAAGAGTAAGAGGAGAAAAGGCCATGAGCTTATGAGCGCATTTCTTGACCAATTCCAGCTCGACCCTGAGTTTGATGGACATCGGCTTTGGAGTACGGACAAGCCACTCTTACGAAACGCGGTGGTCGCGGTGGCTCCATACTACCCTGAGTATCCGAAGCTGAAGAAACCTCGTGAGGCGAGCAGCGACCCGAGTTGCCCATCGGCCCGTTTGCCCAGTACGGATGTTGCGGTGGTGATGTACTCACAGAGTGGGAACAGTTATGGAAGTTTCCAGGAACGAGCGTGGGACTATATTCTTGCCCATGCTCCCACGATCGAGATAGCCCTACGCCGCAAGTTGTTCGCTTGGCACCTGAAGCGACTCGCGCAGTTCCGCGACGAAGACTTGCCACATGTGCCGGAATACCAGAAGTATTGGACAGTGATTGCACAGCAGGTTGCCGTGGAGGAACCAGCAGCAGTCGACCAGTTTTTTAAATTGGTGGGTATCGGGCTGACAGATAGTGGGCTAGACGACCACGGGTTCAGTTCCTTCGAATTCCAAACAGGCTGGGATCGCGACCACGGCTTGGGCATCGTGATGCATCGCGACAAGGTGCTGGCAGCTGGGGGAATGACGGAGCTGATCTACGGCTCGGAGGTGGCGGAAGGGGTAAAGATAGTGCAGGCCTACGACTTAGATACCGACGACTTCTCACTCCTGCACTCTCTCCAAAACCAGCTCTTGTAAAAATCCTTGTTCCGCTTTGGTGGTACTCTTCGTCCATAGGTTTAGAATGCTGGAATCAATGTCGAGAAGGAGCGGAGTGCTAGCCAAAGAGACCGTGACGCTGGAGGGGCTCTACACGCGCCACGGGGCGCAGGTGTTCCGCCACGCCTACTTCCTTCTGGGCAGCCGCGACGATGCCGAGGACATTCTGCAGGAGACCTTTCTGCGGGCACACAAAGCGCTCGGGAACTTTGCCACACGCAGTAGCCACCAGACTTGGCTCTTGCGCATCTGCACCAATCTTTGCTACGACCACCAGCGCCAGAAGCTCCGCCACCAGAGTGCGGAGAGTGCGCTCCCAATCCCATCCCTTCAGCCCGATCCAGCGGAGCTTGCCGCGCAGTCTGAGACAACCCAGCGACTGCTTCGTGTGCTGGACGGGCTCCCCCTCGCTGACCGAACGGTGCTGGTGCTACATCTCTTAGAGGGGCTGGACTACTCGCAGCTTGCACAAGTGCTGGACTGCACGCGCCCTGGAGCCAAGATGCGAACGCTACGAGCCCTGCGCCGCCTGCGGGAGCGGGTTGAGCGGACTTTTACGACGGAGGAACGATCATGAACATTCTCTGCTGGCTACAAGAGCACACTCCCCTGGAGATTGCCCACCACCAGGCGCACTGCCCCCACTGCCAGGCCCGCCGCGCCGCCA
>NZ_JANNYP010000911.1:0-4581 GCF_031410135.1 Armatimonas sp.
AACGTGAACAAACTCGGCTTTATGGAACCTTCTCTGCTTGGGATTCTCTCTGTATCGAGAGAGCAAACTCAAAAATGAAGATGCCACAAGGGGGCTATCAAGTGGCATGAATGGCCTCTCAACTAAAATGGGTCACACCCATATCAATTATTTCATTGAGCATTGTGATTACAAAGTAATTCTCATTGGAGATGAAGATAAAATAATAAATAAAGAGGAAGGTAATATCGATGACTATACAAAATTCAAAAGTATAAAGGAAAAATTGATAGGAAAGACATTTGAGATTAAATCTAATATAGATGAAGCATTTGAAACATTTGTAGCAAAATCTGAACATTTATCATATAGAGAATTTCTAAGCAGGAACCGAAATATTATAGTTCAAATCCATTAGTTAAGTGAATATAATAATCTAAGGGTATTACGGCATGTCTTATGGGATTTTGAGAGGATATTCACTTCGATTGATGAAAAATATCATAAACATGATGAAATGACATATGTTTTTGCGAGGATTATTTGTTTAGGGATAGAAATACGCCAAGGGAAGATATCACCTAATAATATCAGGGATATTCTTCCTGAATACATGGAGTCCAGATCAACAGCATTGACAACGTCTGCACTAAACTCCCAACAAGACAAGATTGAATTGACCCCCATCTTAAAACTAATTGAAAAATATTCAGAATTCAGTTTGTATAACTTAATGTTTGAAGAAGAAGACCTTGTTAACTTTTTTGACAAAGGTATCATTAATAAAGATGCTTTTGAACAATTTATCAAACATAAAGACGAATTGGATTCAGCTAAAGGAGACACAAATAAAAATCCTTCATGGAAATATATTTATAATTATTTCGAACTATCGGATGAGGAATATAATACAAGGATAAATATATTGCTTAATGACCTAGAAAATCATAGAATAATTAAAATCAATGACATAAAGCATGCATTCAGTATATTATTTTCCCTGTTAAGAGTCAAAGTGTTCAAATCAACAAATAAAATATTATTATCTAAAGGGAAGCGGTATGTAAATTCTGTAATGCACAAAATTAGTGAATGTAAAAAATCCGAGCGAAATGGGGAATTTAGTTATAGTTTTAGTGGTGAGAAAATCCCCGAATTCATTGAATTATGCGATTACATTGATAAAAAAGTTGAATCTTTAGAAAAGAAAGAATTACCGGCTAAGGCAAAATCACTAATTTCATTGATACCAGATAATTTTTTTGATTTCAGAGGTCAGATATCAATTAAAGGTTCTGGAAATCAACAGTTTGTGAGAGTTCCGATATTTAATTATATCAACATTAATGATTTCATCATTGTTTTTGAATCTCTAAATCCAAACAATCAGCGAATTATTATAAATCTATTAACGGAAAGATATGCCTACAGAGAAATATTAAGTGATTTACATCTTGAAAAATCTTTTCTAATATCATTTTCAAAACATCTTAAATCTAAATGCAGGCAAAAAAAGAATACTTTGACGAGTGTCAGGTACGAGGCTTATTTAGAAGAAATAAACCGGTTCTTGATACGTTTTGAATAACATTCGTATTTACAATAAAAGTCTATATCTTCCAAAAATACATCAATCGTCTTATGTACATAAGACGTCAGAAATTAGGTGTTTTCTAAGCCACTCGTGGAAGCGTTTTTGGCGCTCGATACGTAGGTCGGGCGGGCCGCCTCGGCTTAGCTCGTGACTGGCTTCGGGGCCGAACCGGAGATAGCTGACCTCGGCGGAGCTGGTGCGCTTGACGGCTCTAAAGTACTCGTCGCCCTGGCTGACCGGGCAGCGCAGGTCGCCTTCGGAGTGGACGACCAAGAGCGGCGTTTTGACATTTCCCGCGTAGGTGATCGGGGAGTTTCGGCGGAAGCTCTCCGTGTCGTCGGTGTGGTTGGAAAGAAAGTAGCTGTGGTCGGTCTGGACGAAGTCCGTGGTGCCGCCGAAGCTCTGGAGGTTGTAGACGCCACGCTCGGCGATGGCGCAGGCGAACCGATCGGTGTGCCCGACAATCCAGGCCGTCAGATAGCCGCCGTAGCTGCCCCCCATCACGGCAAGGCGCGACGGATCGCTCCAGCCTTGGGCAATCGCGTAGTCCACGCACGCCATGCAGTCGTCCATTGCGGGAGCGCCCCAGTTATCCCGAATCGCCCCCGTCCACGCCTCGCCATAGCCCTTCGAGCCCCGCGGGTTGGGATAGAGGACGGCAAATCCGGCAGCAGCGAGCGCCTGGTACTCATGGAAGAGATGCCAGCGCCCGTACATCAAGTGCGGGCCGCCGTGGATATAGAGAATAGTCGGGAATGGGCCGTCGCCCTCGGGGATCAGCGCAAAGCAGGGCACCTCCCCCACCGAAAACGCCTTCGGCTCGATAAAGAGCAACTTCTCATAGAATCCGCCTAGATTCCAACTGACCCTCTTGCCATCGACGAAAACGGCTCCTTCATCTTTACCGGTCATTCGGAGCGTGGCGATCTTCCCAGCGGCCACACTCACCCCGACTTCGGAGCAGCCTTCTGGGGTGATTTTTTCAGGCACTCCCCCACCCAGCCCAATCCGATAGACGCCGACCTCGCCACGATCTGAGGCAACAAAAAGCAGGCTCGTCTCACTCTCCCAGACTGGCCCCGTATCGCCCCGCCCGTAGACCTCTCCGAGCGCCAAGTCCCCTGCTGTCACGTCCCATCCGGGTGTCAGATCACGGCTTATGCCCGTCTCCACATCCACAACCCAGACATGAGCGTTTTTCGTACCCCAAACTTCATCAGGATCATCATGTCCCAGGAACGCTAAATACTTTCCATCAGGTGACCAACAAAGCCCCGCAACTGGGCCAAGGTGCTCCACTTGCTTATGATCACCGCCTAAACTATCTTCCGTAAATATCGCAGTTGCTCCCGCCTTGCGATCAGGATCATCCGCGACGTTCTGAGTGTAAGCGTTAAGGTGTCCACCAGGTGATATGCACAAGTTTCCAAACTCCCGATCCGATAGCAAACCACGAGTGATAGACCCACCAGAACTTACAAGGGTATAATTACCTTGCGGTAGCCAACCTATCCCTTCGGAACGCCAACGGAGACGATTTATCATGCGAGGAGGTGAAGATTGATTCTCATTTTTACGAGTTTCAATTGCTTTCTCCGTCCATGCTTCGTTGGTGGGTTTTAAGGAATATAAAATCATCTCCCTTGATGGGATTGCTATCGAGTCTAGCATTCCTTTTTCGTTTGACTGTCGTGTCAATTGCCATGCTTCGCCCCAACCCAATTCAAGCTCCCAAAGCTGGGGCTTTTTTTCACTATCATTCCGAACAAAATACAGATGCTGACTATTCGGTGCCCAATAGAACTGGGAGACACTCTCACCGTGAGTTATCTGGCGTGGGCCTTTAGACTCATCTTCTGTGGTTGCAATCCAGAGTTGGGTATCGTAGCGGTTTTTCTTTTCGTCAATCGTTTTGACGAGATACGCTACCCATTTTCCATTTGGGGAAAGCCGTGGATACGAAGGTGCTTCAAAGCACAAGAGATCTTCGATGTTGGTTAAGCGTGACACGCCGCTATTCTACCTGGTTTGGTGCCGCCACAAGCGCCGCCAGGGTTCCCTGAACATTACGCTCTCGATCTCGGTAGCGCATGAGCACGGCGAGGCTCTTGTGGCGCGAGAAATCCAGCACTTCCTCAATCCCAATCCCCGCCGCCGTTGCCGCTTTACAGGCTTCCGTAATCGCAGTGTGCCGGAGCCCATGCGGGCGGGCGGAGATTCCTAAGGTTTCGGCATAGTGCGCCACAATACGATGGACACTGCGCCCCGTCAGGCGGCCATCACCTTTACCTTTGCCGCTACGATCCTGGCTTGTAAAGAGCGCCCCTTCCGCACTGCCTCGGACTGCAAGCCAGTCACGCAGGGCACGTCGTGTGGGCTCAGGAAGCGTGAGTGGGACCTTCTCCAGACGGCCTTTTCCGAGCACCCAGAGTCGCTCGGCCTCAAGGTCAGCGACATCCAGCCCACAGACCTCCGCTCGGCGCAGTCCCAGATCGTAGAGGAGGCGCAGGATCGCATGGTCACGGGGCGCGGCTTCGGCAAGTGCGATGATGTTCTGGACATTCTCTCGCCCTGGCCCACGGGTATCCCGGTAGGCCTCACTAGCGAGGTTGGAGACCTCCAGCACCCATGTGCTCTGTCCCAGGAGCCGGGCGAGCTTACTCAGGGAGCGCAGGGCCGCCAGTCGTCGGTTGATCGTCGCAGGAGAGAGCTTTTTCTGCCGCAGCTGCGTTCGGTAAGCCAGCGCCCATCGGTTCGCCTCGCCCGCGGACAGGGCGAGCAGTGTCGCAATCGCTTCCTCGACGGGGAGTTCACAGAACGCGGCAAAGTCTTCAAGGTCACGCCGATACGCCGCCATTGTCGTCGGACTATGGCTCTCCAGAAAGAGCGCAAGAAGCCCCCCCGATTGGAACGAGGGGGCGGGAGAGCCTATGGCTACGAAGGCCGTTCCGGCCATAAGACTCCCTCTTCCCTCTCCTCCCAGGATTGGGAGGAGGGCCGGGGAGGAG
>NZ_JANNYP010000912.1:0-9114 GCF_031410135.1 Armatimonas sp.
TGTCTACGCCCGGCGCAATATCCTAGCCCTGAGTGACGTGCAGGCTATTGCCGCCGATCCGCGTGTGCTCGCTCTCACGGGCGCGGCGACCATCCCCACTCGTGCGATCTTCTTTGACAAAGTCCCTGGAGCCAACTGGCACGTGGGCTGGCACCAGGATCGTGCCATCGCCGTTGCAGAGCGCATCGAGCTTTCGGGCTGGGGGCCGTGGACGGTTAAAGCAGGCGTGCTCCATGTGCTTCCTCCCGCCGAGATTTTAGAGAAAATGGTCACGGTTCGCCTCCATTTGGACGACTGCGACGCAACCAATGGCCCACTTAGGGTTCTCCCTGGCTCGCACCGCCATGGGATTTTAAGCCAGGAGCAGATCGCCGCCCTTCGCAAAGAGGCTCCAGAAGTGACCTGCACCAGCCCCATTGGGGGCGCTGTGGTCATATCCCCACTCCTCTTGCACGCCTCATCGCCCGCCGCTAGCCCCAAGCACCGAAGAGTGCTACACATCGAGTTCGCGCCTGAAAATCTCTTGCCGAAGGGTCTATCGTGGGCGATCTGACGACTTGGTTTGAGCAAGCGGGCTACCAAGTGCGCTTTGACTGGGGCCAAGACGGCGCGGCGCGTGCCGGAGCCCGTGGCGATGTGGTGGTGATCGTGGACACCCTGCGCTTCTCCACCACCGTGGCCGCCCATCTCGCCGCTGGAGCCACGGTCGAGCCGCGCTACTGGAAAGATGGCGCGGATACTTCCTTACTTTCTCCGACTGCCCTCCTCCCGATAACGGGAGGAGGGGAGAGAGGGGAGCCGATTGCACTTGCATCACCCAATGGCGCGATGTGTTGCCGAGCGGCGAGTGCGTTGGGGGCAAAGGCGGTTTTTGCGGGGGCTTTGGTCAATGCAAGCACGGTCGCGGCGGCAGCCCGCGCACTTCAAACTCCCATCACGGTCATAGCCTGCGGCGAGCTCTCTTCCCCCCTCTCTCCCCTCCTCCCGTTATCGGGAGGAGGGGCAGGGGGAGGAGGGCTTCGCTTTGCGCTTGAGGATCTGCTCGGCGCGGGGGCGATTATCGCGGCGCTCCCCCACCTTTCTTCCTCCCCCGAGGCTAAGACGGCACGCGCGGCGTTTCTCGGCGCAAAACCGAAGCTACTCACGCGGCTACTGACCTGCGGCAGTGGCATCGAGCTGCGAGATAAAGGGCTTGAGGCCGATGTGCACTACGCCGCCCAGCTCAACTCTCTCGCTGTTGCTCCCTGCCTGACCGACGGAATATTTAGCAACACAACACCCCCAGACGATAGGACACTGTCATGACAATTCGACCCGACTCTCTCAGCGATGCGGACTATGCCGCCCGCGTTCTTATTGGTAACACCTGCTTCCCCGACTATGTAGACACCGTTGAGGAGCTGCGCTTCTCGGATGCCCACCGCGACCCGAAGATCAAGTGGGCACGCTTTCTCGCCGAAGTAGACGGTCAGCCCGTCGCGACCGGCGGCTACGGCCAGAGCATGGACATGTACCACCCGCAGAAATTTGGCGTGAACGTGAACGTACTCCCGGAGTTCCAGGGACAGGGAATTGGCAAGGCGCTCTACGAGCACGCGCTCGCCGCGCTTGCACCCCACAATCCAATTCTGATCCGCTCCAATGCCCGCGAGGATAAAGAGCGCTCCGTGCGCTTTCTCACCGACCGGGGCTTCACCGAGGCAATGCGGGACTGGGAAAGCCGCCTGGCGCTAGCCACCTTCGACCCGACTCTACTTGCGGAGGCAGCACAGAAGGCGCAGGATGCGGGAATCACGGTTCACAGTGTTGCGGAGCTTTCAAAAAGCGTCCCGGACTGGAAGCAGCGCCTGAAAGAGCTGGACTGGACGATCACGCTCGACATGCCCACCACCGATACGCTTACGGATCCAGGCTTTGAGCACTTCGAGAAGACCACACTCGGCAACCCCAGCTTTCTGCCCGATGCCTGGTTTATTGCACTCGACGGTGACCACTGGGTCGGGGAGAGTGCGCTCTGGAAGAGCGAGGGCGACCCGGAGATTCTCTATGTCGGCGCTACCGGCGTGCGTCGCGAGTACCGGCGCAAGGGAATCGCCACCGCGCTCAAGCTCGCCGCCACGGGTTGGGCCAAAGACGCTGGCAAGCGGGAGGTTCGCACCTGGAACGCGCAAGAGAACCGCGCCATGCTCTCTATCAACGAGGCAATGGGCTTTGAAAAAATCCCCGCCTGGATCAGCTACGAAAAGAAACTGCAAGATGCAAATCCGTGAGTTTAACCCCGAGCAAGACTACGAGAAGCTCGCCGCCCTTCATAATGCCGTCTGGCCGGACTACCAAATCACAGTCGAGGAGCTAAAGGCCAGCGATGCTCAGCGCGAGGCCAAGATCCGCCACCACCGCCTGCTCGCCGAGAAAGACGGCCAGGTGATCGCGCAGGGAAAGATCGGACAGTCGTCGTGGTCTTATCATCCACAGAAGTTCTATGTAGGAGTGGATGTCCATCCCGACTTCCGGCAGCGCGGCATTGGCCAAGCGCTTCTGGAGACTCTCTCGCAGAAAGTCGCCGACGCGAACCCCACCCAGTTTGGTGCCGATGCCCGCGAAGACAAGCCCGAGTCGGTGGGATTTCTGACCAAGCGCGGCTTTGTGGAGTGCATGCGCGCCTGGGAGTCTCGCCTGAAAGTCGCGGATGTTGACCTGGCTCCATTTGCCGAGGCACGCCAGAAACCACTGACCCACGGGATTCGTCTGACGGATCTGACGACGCTCCTAGACGAAGAGGGAGAAGAAGCCTACGTCAAGCTCCATGATATGGAGGTGGAGTGCGATGCCGATGTGCCTTTGCCCGAGGGCGAGAAGCACACACCGATGGCATACGATGCCTGGCGCGAGCGCATCAACAAGAGCGTGCGCTTCAAGCCCGAGTGCCAGTTCATCGCTGTCGCCACCGATGGCCAGTATGTTGGGATTTCCATGCTCTTTCCCCCCAAGGCGGGCAACTACCTCGACACCGGTCTGACGGGCGTTCGACGTGCCTACCGACGGCAAGGAATCGCGCTGGCGCTCAAGTGTCTGGCGGTGGAGTACGCACTCGCGCACGGGGTTCCCGAGATCCGCACCGACAATGCCCAGATCAACCGCGCCATGCTCTCCATCAACGAGGCGCTCGGCTTTGAAAAACAACCCGCCTGGATCATCTACGAAAAAAAGCTAGCCTGAACCCACCCGGCTTCACTCGTCCCTCGCTTCGCCACCCTCCCTCTTCGAAGGAGGGTCGGGGAGGGAGGACGGGTGAAGGACGTGAAAACCGCGCCACGAGTTTGGCGGAAGATCATCCAGCATCACAGTTGGTTTTGGCAAAAAACCCTCAAAGCACTCGACAATTCCTAGCTCTTCTGCGGATTGTCTTGCATACTCTCCACCGCCCGCGCTCCAACAATACAGCTCCCAACCCTCTTCTTTGAGCCTACGGACATACTGAATCGTCCGCACGATAGGAATTCGCTTCGTCCCCACCGAGCGCACCAGTGTGTCATCAACATCCACAAAAACGACATTAGGCATGTTTTAGCGCCTCGACCAGCATCCGCAAGCCGGTTACTAGGCGTGGGGTGGCGCGAAAGAGCAGGTCGGCGGGGATTCTTACCACGCGGATGTTGGGGAGAGCAGGTGGCGTGGCGGGCTGGCCGGGGTTGGTTGCGATCACATAGACCGCAGGCTTGAGAGTGAGGAGTTTCTCTTTCGTGAGCTGGGGAAACTCGCCACCCTCCGTGACAACGTTTATACCGCCCGCATAGCCGATCAGCTCATCCACAAACGAGCCTGGCCCCACGGCATAGAGCGGTGAGGCGCTGATCTCGATAAAGACCGGGATTCGACGGGTGACCTTGCTTGGCTGGAGGGCGAGGCGGCGCGTGTCGTAGCGGCTCCCGGTGAGCTGCGCGAGCTCGCCTAAGTGCCGGGATACATCGGCGACTTTTCGGGATGACTGCACAAAAATAGGGATTTTGACACGTGCGGCAAAGCTCTCGACATCGGCGCGCTTCACCGTGGCGGAGTCAAAGACGATCAGCTCGGGCTTGAGGGCGAGAATACGCTCGTAGGAAGGCCGCGTAAAGTCCCCGATGCGGGGGAGTTTTTTTGTCTCCTCCGGAAAATCACAGGCGCTGGTCACACCGACAACAAGCTTCCCGGCCCCAATGGCAAAAAGGTTCTCCGTCGTGACCGGCGAGAGCGAGACAATGCGACGAGCAGGGCGGGTAAGAGTCAGCCTTCGCCCAAGATCATCCGTTAGAGTCATCTTGCTCCGCGTCGTTCGCGTTCTCTTCTTCGTCGTCCTCGTCTTCTTCATCGGGCACACCGGTGAAGAGGCTCATGGGGGCAAGCTGTACCGAAAATGTCGGCAGCATCTCCGTAAAGCGTGATGGGTGCAGGATCGTGGCAAGCACGCGAGCCGCCTCGGCCAGCCCCTCCCCCACTTCGGAAAGATACGCAGGCTCGACCAGATAGACCTCGTGGCCCGTCACTGCCGGGAGCGTCAACCAGCCTTCCAGCTCGGTAAGTCCCTCCAGATTATCGCCCGCAATGATAATAATCTCGGGGGCAAAGGCCACAAGCTCCTCGGCAGAGACATCGTGCGCCTCAGAATTGGCAAGCCCTGCGCCCCCTGCTGCGATCAGAAGCTCTTTTTCCCAGAGCCCTAGGGTGCGTGGCGGATTCACGGAAGCCAGGATCACGGTTCGGGGCCGCGCTTCCATAATGGCAGTTCGCTTGCTCACGGGCTCCCAGGCAGCAAGTAGCTCACGCTGCGCCGCCTCAGCAATCTGTGTTGTCATGACGAATATGGTATCACGCAGTAGTGATCTTGAGGCGATCCACTGTCTCACCCCACTGATCTAATTGCTTGATCTCAAGCGCCTTAGAGTCCATCTCGATCACGGTCAGCGAGTGCCGGTCGGCGATAAAACGGGCGATGTAGTCTATATTGCCGTCTTCAGGATGGGTCTTTGCCTTCTGCCCCCACTCCGTGTCGTAGAGGTGCTTGCCACCTGCTCCCGTAGTGATGTAGATCACGCCCTCAGGCTTGGTGACGGCCTTGCCATCAAAGCGTGTGTCGAGCGTGAACTTACCCGGCACCAGCCGGGCCTTGGTTCCGACGTTCGACGCGCCTTTCGTGTCGCTCGGAGCGAAACGCAGCGGCATCGTTCTCTGGTAGTTGTGCTCATGACCGTGCCAGACAATCGCGACGCCGCAACGCTCGAAGATCGGGGCAAGCACGCGCATGTGCTGCTGGGTGTAGTGATCTGCCCCCACATTGAAGCTCGGATGGTGAAAGACCACAAACTTCCAGACCGCATTGGTAGATTTTAGATCCCGCTCGATATAGCTCTGGAGCGCAGCATTGTTAGGGTCAACATAGAGATTGGAGTCGAGACAGAGAAAGTGCCCATCACCGTAGTCAAAGCTGTAGGTACTCATTGTCGGGAAGCGACTCCCTGCACAGGCCTTGAAGTGCGTGATGGGCTCGTCGGGCCCTATCAGTGGCGGTGCAAATGTCCCCGTCAGACCGTTCTCGGGCAGGTACATGTTGGTGAAGTAGGCCAGCGAGTCGGGGTAGAGATTGAAGTCCGCGACCGGGTGCTTTTGGGCGTCCTTGCCGTGTACATCGTGGTTGGCGAGCACAGTGTAGAACGGCACGGAGCGCAGGAGTGGTGCCCCGATCCGTGGCCCCGCCGTCTCGGCATTGTAGACCGGGAAAAAGTGCCGCGCGTACTCATCGTCGGTGCCATCTTCGTAGACATTATCGCCGGTGTTGAGGACAAAGTCGGGGAGGGCTTTGAAGGCCTGGTAGGCGATCATGCGATCTGAGATATCGCCGTAGGAGTTGTCGCCAAAGGCCACAAAGCGCGTTTTCGCGCCACGCGGCTTCCGTGTGGTGAACCACCCTTCGGCGATGCGTTTTCCGTCGAGAAACACCTGATAGCCAAAGCGCTTTCCCGCCGCGAGGGTAGGAACAGAGACGGCATAGTTAAACCGTAGCTCCTCATCGCCCAGCTCGCCCGAGATACGCTCAGTACGCTTGGGAACGAGGCGCTCTGTGACACCCTCCACCTGCACCTGAAAGGCCGCAGGTCGGTGCTCTGTCTGCCAGGCGATCACCAGCGAAGTATCATTGTGGGGGCCAGGCTGGAGGTAGGGAAGCGCGGTAAAGAGTAGCGGTGGCGGCTGGCTCGTCTCACTGGGTAAGGCAAAGCCACGCTCAGCAGGAACCAGGGCAAGGAAGCTCAGCCCTCCCGCCGCCCGAAGAAGCTCACGTCGTGTCATATTTTTACGGTACTTACAAGTAGGTGCTCTCAGAGAGAGTTTATTTTGGGGAGAGCGTAGAATAGAAAGTTTTTTGGGCCGCTGTTCATCGCGACAAGCAAGCCATGGGGGAAGCGCTTTCCCAGCGGCTTGTCGCAGATCTCGATTCCATCGGTCTCATCGGCACCACCACGGATCACAAAGCGGGGCATGTCGGGGTTGTTTTTTTCAAAGCCGTAGTAGAGGCTGCCGCCTGTGATTTGATCGGTGCAGACAACGTACTTGCCCCAGAAAGCAATTCCTTCGTGGTCGCCTTTCCAGCCGGACTTGGCAAAGACGCGCCGCTCGCGGCTGGCATCCGGTGCGTCTGGATCAGCGCTCCAGCAGCGCACGCCAAAGCCCTCATCAGAGTAGTAGACCAGCCCGGCGGCACTGTCTACAGCAATAGACTCGATCTCTTTCTTGCCCGAGTAGCTCCCAAAGCGCCGCACCAGCTTGCCCGTCACATTGGGGCCGTTGGTTTGAAGAAGCCACTGCTCCAGATAGCCGCTTGCCGGGCCATTTTTACGCCCTACAATCACAAACAAGGCTTTGTCGCGCGGGCGGAGATAGAAGGCCACGCCCATCGGGGCCGCGAAGTCGTCTTTCTCGCCTATAAAAACGGGTAGAGCCCCAGCGTCGGTGAGGGGCTTGGGAGTGTCTGTGATGCGAAAGAAGCGCAGGCGGGACTTCAGGCGCTCCGTCGCAACGGCCAGTGAGCCACTGACAGCGACATTATTGGGGCGATCCAGCCCGCCAAAAACCTGGCGGATCTTGCCATCCAGCCCAAAGACATAGAGCGCCCCGCCTTCTGCCGCCGAGGTCTTATTGGTTCCCAGAACCAGGCTCTTTTCGGGCTGGCGCGGGTGCACCCAGATCGCGGGATCGTCGGGATCGGTGCCCACGGGCTCAGTGGCAACCGTGGGCTTGAGGTCAATAATGCGCAAAGCGCTAGTCATTCCCCGCCGGGCTCCAAGGGCCACGTGCATTTGCACCACCGCCATCGCTTGGCGGGAAGCGCCATGCCCAGTTGCGAGCGGTTCCTGCGGCGGCTGTGAAAGAGAGTCGGCTCCACTTGGCGTGGCCATCCTGGTAGAGGAAGTTCAGTCCTCCGGAGTGGGCGCTCCCTCCGGGGCCACTATTGGCGACCGGGACTCCTTGAAGCTCATTAAGCTCGTCGCCTTCAATCTCACTGTCATTGGCCTCTAGCATTAGGAAAGACTCCGCAGGAGTCTCCCAGGCGGCAAGTGAAGGCGCCGTGTCGCTGACAAGCTCGTTGATGGAGTAGCTACACCAGTACCAGAGGTTGTTTCCACGGGCGGGGTCACGCTGAAGCCCCCAAGACGTCGCGGGCTCCGGCCATACTTTGGTCGTACGAGCCCCCGCAAGCTCTTGTCCTGTTGAAGGATCCGTGGGGCAGACAAAAATGCCGCCCTTCGTTCTATTATAGGACTGAGGCGCACCTTTTACGTAGGCATTCACCAAAAATGGCCAGTAGTAAGTCCCCCAGCGGCTCGCCTCGCCAACATCAGGGAGAGCATCCCCAGGCCAAGTCTCATCGTAGTCCTGTGCGTACATCATAAAAGCCGTACCAATCTGCTTCTGATTAGAGAGACAGGAAGTCTGGCGGGCTTTCTCACGAGCCTGGGCGAAGACGGGAAAGAGAATGGCGGCGAGAATCGCGATAATGGCGATAACGACAAGAAGTTCAATCAAGGTAAAAGCACGTTTCATAGCGAAACTATCTTAGATGCTCTAGGTAAAAGAATTGTTAAGCAAGAATTAAATTACACGAAATGAGTTATATCTATGAGTTTAGTTCGTTGGGGGATTATTGGGTGTGGTGATGTGGCAGAGAAAAAAGGCGGCCCTGCGCTCTACCAAGCAGAGGGCTCGGAGCTGATCGCGGTGATGCGGCGGGACTTAACAAAAGCCGAAGACTTTGCACAGCGACATGGGGCCAAACGCGCCTACGATACTACTGAGGCACTGCTCGCTGACCCCGAAATCGACGCGGTCTATATCGCCACGCCCCCGCATCTCCACTGCCAGCAGACACTTCTAGCGGCGGCGGCGGGCAAGCATGTCTTGGTGGAGAAACCCATGGCGCTGAGTGTTGCCGAGGGCGAGCAGATGATCGCGGCGTGTAAGGCACACAGTGTCTCGCTCCACGTGGCCTACTACCGGCGCTATTGGCCCAAGTTCCAGGCGATCAAAGCCACGCTGGAGGCGGGCGAGCTGGGCACGGTACTGGGAGCGCGGCTCCAGCTCTGCACTCCGGCCCCAGCGAGTGGCTGGCGCGTAGACCCGGCGATCTCGGGCGGGGGCCACGTGGTGGATGTGGGCTCGCATCGGCTCGACATGCTGTGCTTTCTTCTGGGAGATGTCGCCGAAGTGCAGGGCTTTGCGCAGAATCGCCTCGCGCATCACCAAGCTGAGAACGATACGGTCTTCTCTTTGCGCTTTGCCAGCGGCGTGCTCGCCTCGGCGGGCTTTCATTTTCACACGCGGCCCCAGAAAGACATTTTGGAGATCTTCGGCTCTGAGGCGACACTCACCTGCGATCCATTTGACGGTGCGGCCTTTACGATAAACGGCGAGGAGCGGCGCTTTGAGACACCGAGTCCCACCCACCTGCCGTTTGTCCAAGCCCTAATGTGCGGCGAGTCAGACCACGTCACGGGCGAAGAGGGGCTGAAAGTGACGCGCCTCCTAGAGACAGTGTTGCGGAACAAAATCTAATAGGATATTGTCTGAGATCGCGGATGTTAA
>NZ_JANNYP010000913.1:0-12261 GCF_031410135.1 Armatimonas sp.
CGGCTTCGCCGCCGGGGAAACCCACAACGACCAACGAAGACTAACTCACTCGATGGACCAAATCAGGGGTACAGGCCAGGAGGGCTTCTTCTCACTGTGAGCGCTCAAGCGCAAGATTTACAGAGCGCGCTTCAAGACCGAACCTTCACCGATACATCAGGGCTGAACTTGCCGTATCGGCTTTTTGTCCCGGCGAACTACGACCCCAATGAAAAGTATCCTCTCGTGCTCTATCTCCACGGGAGCGGGGAGCGTGGAACGGATAATCGGCTACCTCTTGACATCGGGCAGTTTGCTCAGACGTTTTATTCTCCTGAGGTGCAGACTGCCTATCCGAGCTTCTTCCTGGTGCCCCAATGCCCTCTGGAAGTGACAGGCGGTGATCCGCGTGGAGAGTTCTGGGTCAATAACTTTGAGACCTATCCCGATGGAACACCACATCCCGGCTTTTCGTGGACTTCGTACAGCACTGCGGACTACCCTGTCTCGGCGAGCTTGAGTGCTGTTACTAATCTCATTCCCACACTCTTAAACGAGTTCTCGATTGATTCGTCGCGCCTCTACGCTACGGGGTGGTCTATGGGGGGGGATGGTACCTGGGATCTTCTGGCGCGCAACCCGGGGCTCTTTGCTGCCGGAGCCCCGATTGCGGGTGTGGGAGATCCGACGCATGCGGCTCAGCTTGCTAGTACCCCACTCTGGGTTTTCCAGGGAGCCGAGGATACGGCTCTCTATCCCGATGCGGCACGCACGATAGTTTCCGCGATACAGGCTGAGGGCGGCAATATCCGCTACACGGAGTATGCGGACGGGGGGCACTATATCGTGGCGGAGGAGGGGCGCGTCTATCAGGAACCTGGTTTTATGGACTGGCTTTTTGCACAAAAGCTCTCCAATAAGGAAGCCAACCCACCTACCCCGACGCAAGATCTGCCTGAGCCTGGAACACTTGTCCTGCTCGTACTGGGGCTTGGGGGAGGCTACCTGGTGAAAACGTCGTGCCAAAGAGCGAAGCGCCGGTAAGATCCGCGTCGGTGAGCGTTGCGCCCTCGAAAGCGGCTCCCTCTAAATCGCCGTCGGTGAAGATAGCGCGGGTACAGTTGGCGTTTTCGAGGTGCGCGTTGGAGAGATTGGCACGGGTAAAGTCGGCGTCGGTGAGGTTCGCACCCTCAAAGTGCGCATCGCGGAGCCGGGCACCAAAGGCGTTCAGTCCCGTTAGATCGCGACCGCGCAAGTCCACGCCGCGCAAATCCAGCCCCGAGAAGTTACGACTCGCAAGGGCACGCTCCAGCACCTTAGGGTTGGTATTTGCAGCGATGTAGCGCTCCTCGCGCCACGGATCGGCGGTGTTGTGGTAGCCGATCTCGCCCTCCCAGTAGCCGAGGCGATCTTCCGAGAGCAGCTCAATGCGCTCCAGCCACTTGACCGACTTGTAGAAATACCGCCCTGGCGTGACGATTCGCACCGGCCCGCCGTGAATCTCGTCGAGCGGCGCACCATCGGCGGTGAAGGCAATCAAACAGCCCAGCTCCAGCGCCTCGGAGAGCACCAGTGACGTGCTATGCTCCCGATCCGAGCGGGCGATAAACGAGATGAATTTTGCGTCGTGCAGCGGGCCGCCACAGAGCGCGAGCAGGTCAGCGAGCAGAATTCCCGTAAACGTCACGCCCAGCTTGCTCCAGCGCGTGACGCAGTGAATGTCGTGGGGCTGTGTCACCTGCGGCAGGTTGAAAAGCTCGTCCAAACCAAACACCCGCCGCTCGGTCACCAACCCGTGCACCGTCACCGTCCACGGCGACGAATCCCCTTCACGCGGCGCTTTCTCCCCGACCACGGGCCACTTCCCCGGCGCGGCGAGTCTTTGATTAGGCGGCAAGTTCATGGCAGGATTGTACCTGCTTCAGAACCGCGCCAGCGGCTTCACTCCGCTCTGCGTCTCCGAGAGCGTTTTGATTTCTTGCCACAGATCGTAGGCAAGCAAGGGCTCCCGTGCCCAGAAGCTCGCGTGGTACTCGCCCGCCCCACCGCCCCAGTCCCAGGTGTAGGCCCAGCCCGCCACCTCACCTAGGCGCACTAACTCCTGTAGGTCGCTGTGGTTAACATACTCCCGCTCCCCTTCAGGGTGCTTGAGAGGAGGCTCACTCCGGTCGATAATCTGCCGCAGAATTGCTTTGGGGTTTGCCAAGCCAGAGAGGATGTAGCCGTAGATAGGATCGTCGTCCTGTCCGGTTCCGCAGAGTGTATGAAATGCCGCCCGAGATTTACAAGAGACAAGGAGGGCGTAGTTTGTCCGTCCGTAGCAATCTGTCCATGTTTTCCTGCCCTGTTCCTGGCACCAGCGCAGCCCTTCGATTTTCTGTTCCTCTGAAGGATCGGCTAGCCAATGCAGAAGTACGTACGGCGAGTTTTGCTCAATCTCGCTCCGCCGCCATGCCCACTCACCCTCAACCCCACGGTCAAAGAAGATTGCGCCTTTGAGCTGTTCTTCCAGATTCGTCAGGTTGTCATATCGAGCCAGAACGAGGTGGTCGAGTGTCTTGCGCTTCTTCCACGCTCGGGTCTGCTCCTGCGCGGCGCAGTGGGCCGCAAGCGCATCTGCGAGGGCTGCGTCCTCCGTGACAAAGGTGGTGATGTGTTCGCTGTAGCTGAAGTTCCAGGCGCAGAGTGCCCAGGTGAAGCGCTCGGCGAGAAGCTGTGCTTTCTGGATCAGTGCCTCCCGGTAGAGCGTCCCACTGGGAAACTCGACCGTGACCTCGGGTTGCTCGCCCCGTCGTGCCCCGTGGAGCGCACGGAGGCTTCCGGTGGTTGTTGGGACGCTCTTCAAATCCTGCACCGAGGAGGCGGGCTGACCCTCCGCCGCGATAAAAGCTGTGAGTGCGGCTTCGAGGAACTCACGGTGAAACCTGGGACTGAAGTGGATCAGATGCATGGTGGGAGAACTATACCGCCTTTGGGACAGGCGCGGTATTATGCGGGAACTGCGATGGATACACTCAAACTTTTCGATGTGGTTGCACTTCTAAAAGACCGACCGGAAGAGGGGCTTGTGCGTGGGCAGGTCGGGGCCATTGTGGACGAATATGCGCCTAGCATCTTCGATGTGGAGTTTTCTGACACACAGGGGAAAACCTACGCAATGGCAATTGTTCCTGCCGCTGAGCTAATGCGGCTTTGTCATCAGCTCTCACAGGTGGCATAGGTGGTTTATGGATAAAGATACTATTGAGCTCGTTTTGGCAGCGGCAGAGAGCTATGTGGCCACGCTGGATGACGATGAAATGGGCTATGAAGACTTTGAGGCCGAAACTCAGCTCATAGATGCGTTTGGGATTCAGGAAATAGGTGATGATGCTCATCGCTGTGCCACATGGCTCTGTGTGCTTGCCTCGCAGAAAGTGCTCTATGGATGGGCGGCTCTGGAGTGCGAGAGCGATCTTCCTAGCCAAACTATTGAGGCGGTCTCCAAGTGGGTTCAGGAAGGAATCCAACCTAGGGACTGGCAACTTCTCACCACTCCTGCCCAAGCCCGACGGAAAGGGCGAGTGATTATGGACTGTGATACTTGCCGTGCAGAGCCTATCGCGAGTGCTGCTGCTCAGACCGCACGATTTGCAAGGACTGCCGCGTCCAAAGATGCGGCTGAGGTTCTTTGTGATGTTTTTTCTGCAATAAGTGAAGGAGTGTATTGGTCTGAGCGAGACCCGATGGATTTTCAAAAGTGGGTTGGGACGGTTGCCATCCCTGCGGCTCTTGAACTTCGTCGCCTCTCCGAAGCCGAGCTGTATTCGTAGGCGACGAAGGATGTTTTGCGCGTCCTCGGGACGCTCTTTTTTCAGAGACGGGGATTTCAATCCCCGGCCCCTCGCCCGACGTTTTGGGGCGCGGTATCATGGGATGCAATGAAGCAATACCATGTGGCTCTGGCGGGCGCGACGGGCGCGGTCGGGGCGGAGTTTTTGAAGTTACTGGAGGAGCGGGACTTTCCGCTCGCCTCCCTGACCTTGCTGGCGTCGGCGCGCTCGGTGGGCAAGACGATTACGTTTAAGGGCGAGGAGCTTCCCGTCACCGAGCTGACCGAGGACTCGTTTCAGGGCTGCGATATCGCGTTCTTCTCGGCGGGCGGCGGGCGCTCGAAACAGTACGCGCAGGCGGCGGTGAAAGCGGGAGCCGTGGTGATTGATAACTCATCGGCGTTTCGTATGGACCCCGAGGTGCCCCTGATCGTCCCCGAGGTCAACCCTGACGATGTCCTGGCGCACAAAGGCATTATCGCCAACCCGAACTGTTCGACCATTATCCTGCTGATGGTGCTGACTCCTCTGCATCAGAAATGGCCCGTGAAGCGCGTGGTGGTCAGCACGTATCAAGCTGCCTCGGGCGCGGGCGCGGCGGCGATGCGCGAGCTGGAGATTCAGGCGGGCGAGCTGCTGGCCGGGAAGCCTCCGACGAAAGAGATCTTCCCGCACCAGGTGGCGTTTAACTTGTTCTCGCACAACACGGCGATCAACGAGACAGGCTACAACGAAGAGGAGCTCAAGATGGTCAAGGAGACCCGCAAGATTCTGCATGCGCCTGAGCTTGCCATCACTGCGACGTGTGTTCGGGTTCCCGTGCTCCGCGCGCACAGTGAGAGCGTCAATATCGAGTTCGTGGGAGAGCGGCCCACAGTGGACGAAGCACGTGCTGCCATTGCCGCGTTTCCCGGCGTGATCCTGGTAGATGACCGCGAGAACAACACCTTCCCGATGCCCGTTGACGCCACGGGCCGCGATGAGTGCCTCGTGGGAAGAATCCGTGAGGATCTCTCTCACCCCAAGGCACTCGATCTTTTTGTGGCCGGCGACCAGATTCTCAAGGGCGCGGCCCTCAACGGCTACCAGATTGCGGAACTTTTAATCCAGCGAGGAGTGATTTAGATGCGTGGAATGCAGCCCCGATGGGGGTATATCGTGACGGCGATGGTGACGCCGTTTGATCAGAACAATGCAGTGGACTTTGCGGAGGCCGTGGCGCTGGCGAAGTGGCTGCTGGCCAATGGCTCGGACGCACTGGTGATCAATGGCACCACGGGCGAGTCTCCAACCACCTCGCCCAAAGAGAAAGCGGCGCTGGTGAAGGTGATTGTCGAGGCGATTGGCGCGGAGAAAGTGATCGCGGGTGTCGGAGGGAATAATACCGCCGAGGTGATCGAGGCCGCGCATGATGCCAAGGCCGCCGGTGCAGGGGCACTCTTGGCCGTGGTGCCCTACTACAACAAGCCCAGCCAGGAGGGCTTGTACCAGCACTTCAAGACTGTTGCTAGCGCCACCGACCTGCCCGTGATGCTCTACAATGTCCCCGCACGCACCATCACCAACCTGGAGCCCGCCACCGTGGTGCGCCTCGCGGCGGACTGCCCGACCATTGTGGCTATTAAAGAGGCGTCGGCGAACTTACAGCAAGTGGGGGAGATCCTGCGCCAGACCCCCGAGAGCTTCGATGTCTACTCCGGCGACGACGGCACGATCCTGTCGCTGCTGGCGCTGGGCGGCTGTGGCCTAGTCAGCGTGATCTCCCATGTGATTGGCCCGGAGCTTCAGGCCGTGCACCAGGCGTGGTTTGCCGGAAAACAAGCCGAGGCCGCTGAGATTTTCTTGCGCACACTGCCTGTCGCAAAGACCATGTTCTCGGTGCCCTCACCCGCTCCGACAAAGCAGGCGCTACGGGCACTCGGCAAGAACGTCGGTCCCGTGCGCCTGCCGTTGGTGGACTGCAATGCTCAAGAGTCCGAGGCGATCTTGGGTGTCTTGCGTGGACATGGCTTGCTGGTATGACCGAGCTTGCCCTGCGGGAGTGGTGCCGTCGCTTGGTCGCCTCGTTGCGATCCCGCGAGGGCGAGCCACTCTCGCTCGTGGGGCACTTGAAGCGGGCAACAGGCGAGGTAGAGGATCAGGAGCTTCGAGAGGCGTTGGAGCGGGCGGTTGCGATGGTAGAAGACGGTTACATGATGTCCGTCGCCTTTGCCCAGAACCCTGCGGTCTTTTCGGAGCACTTTGTTACCACCGTGCGCTACGGGGAGATCTACGCTGAGGTAGATGTCACTCTGGAGCGCTATGCCAACCGTCCTGAGGATCGGGCAATTAAGTGCGCCTACCGCTGAGTCCTACTTCATTCGAGCGGCAAGCAAGGCCCCGACGAGCATCCAGAGGCTTCCAATAGCAGTGAGCGTGAGTGCGAGCTGCTCGAAGCGTTTCTGGGGGATGCGCTCGGCCAAGGGCTTGCCGACGATGCCCCCTAAGATCGCGGCGGGGAAGAGCAGGATGGCAAAGCGCAGGCTGTCGAGGTCAATGATCTTGCTCTGGAAGAAAGCAAATGGGATCTTGATCCAGTTAATAAAAAAGAAGAAGACGGCGGCGGTGCCCAGAAACGCCTCTTTGGGCAGGCGCATGGCCAAAAGATAGAGCGTCGTGACCGGCCCGGCGGCGTTGGCGATCATGGTGGTAAAGCCCGCCGCCAGCCCGACCAGTGGTGCGGCCCAGACAGGCACCTCGGGGGGAGCTTTTTGCTGGCCGCGCCAGATGCTCAGCAAGCAGATCACAAAGAGCACGCCGCCCAGCACCGGCTTGAGCAGTTTATCGTCCACTCTCCCTAAAAACTGCGCCCCCAGCGCGATCCCCGCGACGGTCCAAGGGAGCAGCCGCAGGACTTGCTTGAGATCACCGTTCTTGCGGTGCACTGCCACCGCGAGCAAGTCCGCACAGATCAGCACCAGAAGCGCGGCTCCCACGGAGAACTTGGTGGGCAGTAGCAGGGTGAAGATCACGACGCTGACAATCCCCAGCCCTGGCACACCGGTCTTGGAGACTCCGACAGAGAACGCACCGAGGGCCAGCAGCGCCCACTGCCAGAGGGCCAGCTGGGGCATGGGCTAGATCTTGCCCATGCCGTGCATTGCTAAAACCACCACGCCCAGTACCACGCGCCAGATCACAAAGACCAGGGTGGAGTTCTTTGTTAAGTACTTCAGCATCCAGGCAATGGAGGCGTACCCGACAAAAAAGGCGACGACGGTCGCCACTAGGGTCTCAGTGGTGGTGAAGTGTAGCGTGCCCGGCAGCGGTGCTTCTTGTGGCTTGAGGAGATCCTTGATCTCAAAGAGCCCGGAGAGCAGCACGGCGGGCAGCGAAAGTAGGAACGAGAACTCCAGCGCGGCTTCTCGGTCGAGTTTGGAGAGAAACGCCCCGATCAGCGTGGAGCCCGAGCGCGACGAGCCAGGCACTGCGGCAAAGGCCTGCATCAGCCCGACCAGCACACCGTCTTTCCAGGTGATGTCCGTGAGTGGGCGGTTGCGCAGCTTCTCTGTCCCACGCTCCACCAGATAGAGCGCGAGGCCCATCAGAATCAGCATGATCGCCACGGGAGTCGGCTCTCGAAGTGTCGTCTCAATGTACTTCTTGAGTGCAAGCGCCACTACGGCTAGGGGGATAGTTCCCACAATCACCGCCAATAAGAGCTGTACTTCCCACGATGTTGTTCGCTCCTCACCAGGCGCGGGCGGGGCTTTCTGGAGCGCCTTCCAAATTCCCGTGAGGGTCTGCCAGATGCGCTTGCGGAAGTAGACAAAGACGGCCAAGAGCGTCCCGAGCTGGATCACAGCGGTGAAGGCAACGCCCGCATCGCCCCAGCCCAGCATGCGGGGAATGAGATCCAGGTGCGCCGACGATGAGACGGGCAGAAACTCAGTGAGGCCCTGGATGATGCCTAGGACAATGGCTTTTAATAATTCCAAAGGTGAAACTTAGTCTTTCTGTTTTTCCAGCGCACGGGTGAGGCGGGAAGCAGTGTGCGAGCGCGGGCGCTTGGGGTGGATGTAGAGGTGCATCAGGAAGGTGCGTACCAGAGCGGTTACGGGAGCGGCCAGGAACATGCCGAGGAGGCCGAAGAACTCGCCGCCGATGAGGAGCGCGATAATCACGATAATTGGGTGCAAGTTCAGCCCTTTTCCTAGAATGATCGGGGTGAGGAGCTTGCTCTCCAGCAGGTGCATCAGGGTAAAGAGGGGCAGGACAATCCAGAGGAGCGTGTAGTTTCCCTGGCGGCTGCACTCTAAAAAGACAATCAGGCCCACGGGAATCCCACCGAGGAGCGGCCCAATAACCGGGATGGCGCGGGTGACTGCGGCGATGAGCGCCAGCACCAGAGCATAGGGAATGTGCGCAACGCCTAGCATCGTCCCCACGAAGATTCCAGCAATGCTGGCCAGTAAGAGCTGCGCGATGAGATAGGAGCGCATGATCCCGGCGCTCTCACGGAGTAGCGCTAAGGTAATGCGACGCTTGCTCTGTGGGACGAAGCGCACCAGCTCATTGCGAAGCGCATGGCCCTCCACGAGAAAGTAAAACGCCAGCACGGGCAGCAGAATCAGCTCGACAATACCATTGAGAAGCCCGCCAAGCTTTCCGAGAAAGCCGAGCATCATGCTGCCCGCACTTGCCATCGCGGGATTTGACTTTTCTTCCTGAGGTAGGGCTGTCGGGGAGGTAGTGGGCTCGGTGATGGGGGAGAGCTCGGGGTCGTCTAACAGGTCCTCTTGACGAGGGGCGAGGGCGTTATCTATCCAGTCCGGCACTTGTTTATGGAGCCACTCGGGCTGTGAGGCGTACCAGCGCTTGGTATCTTCTAGCTTTTTGGTCAGCTCTGGCTGGTACTTGGTGGGCCAGTTGTTCTGAAGATTGCGCAGCTCCGCCTGGATGGGGTGTAGGAAAAGCGTGACCGCCCCTGCCGTCATCCCGACGATAGCCACCAGGATAAGTGCGGCAGCTAGGGCACGGCGGCCATGTGGCTTGAGGAACTTGAGCCAGGGCTGGCGGTAGAGCGTCTCTACAGGGCCACTGGCGGCACACGCGAGGATTCCTGCCATGATCAGAGTGACGACAATGGTGTGACTACGGTAGATCACGTAGCCCAGGATCGCCAGAGCCCCTAGGCGCAGGAGGCGCTTGCCGAGGGAGGAAAATCCTGCATCAAACCAAGCTTGTGCCTTTTCTTTTTCATTCATAGCCGATAGGCCTCAAATATCCATTCCCGGATACGCCGGGATGCGTCACCGTCGCCGTAGGGGCTTGCTGCCTTGGACATCGCCACGTAGGCTGCCTCGTTGGAAAGCAGGTCGCTTGCGGTATTAAAGACGATATTTTCATCGGTGCCCACCAGCTTTGCATTTCCCGAGTGGACGCCCTCAGGACGCTCCGTGGTCAGGCGCAGAATCAGCACGGGCTTGCCGAGGCCTGGCGCTTCTTCCTGGGCTCCTCCCGAGTCGGTGAGCAGGAAGTGGCTTGCCTTCATCACGTGCACAAAGGGGAAGTAGTCCAGTGGCTCGGTGAGCAAGATGCGCTCATGGTTCTCCAATAACGGTATGACTACCTCACGCACTAAAGGGTTGCGGTGCATGGGAAAAACCACACGGACATCGGGGAACTCTTCGACCAATCGTCGAATCGCGCGACAGGCACTGGCCATGCGCTCGCCCCAGTTCTCTCTGCGATGCGCCGTAACCAAGATCAGCCGCCCGGGCCGTGCCACAAACGCGGCGAGTGACGGGTCTTCAAATTCGTAGTTAAGCTGTGAGACAGTACGAAGTGCATCCACGACCGTGTTGCCCGTCACACGAATGGTCTCATCAGCGACACCCTCACGCAGGAGGTTCTCTCTTGAGAGCTCCGTGGGCGCGTAGTGGAAGTTGGTAAGCCTTGTGGTTAACCGCCGGTTCATCTCCTCGGGAAACGGGTCGAACTTATCATCGGTGCGCAGGCCCGCCTCGACATGGCCAAAGTCCGCTTGTGCATAGAACGCAGCGAGACTCGCGGCAAATGTGGTGGTCGTGTCACCCTGCGCGATCACCAGCTGGGGCTTTTCCTTTTCCAGCACCGGCTCCAGAGCCATCAGGGCGCGGCTCGTCAGCTCCGAGAGCGACTGCCCGGGCTTCATCAGGCCCAGATCATAGTCTGGCTTGAGGTCGAAAACTTGGAGCACCTGATCCAGCATCTCCCGGTGCTGACCGGTGGAGATCGCGACGGTTCGGATTTGCTCCGGGAAACGAAGTAACTCTTTGACCACAGGGGCCATCTTCACGGCATCGGGGCGCGTCCCGAAGATACAGGCAACCGTCAGCTTACTCAATGAACTAATTTCTCCCAGTTTTCACGTGTCTGCTCGTAGCGGATATAGAGGCGGTTGTTCTCTTTGACCATGCGCCACTCACTGCCTTGCTCTTGCAGACCGATTTTTTCTAGCACGCGCCGCGAGCCGATATTCTCATGATCGGCAAAAGCGACCAGCTTCCTGCACTTGAAGGTCGCAAAGGCATAGTCTCGACTAAGTGCTGCCGCCTCGGTCATAAGCCCCTGCCCCCAGTACTCCCGCCCGAGAATATAACCCAGCTCGACGTGTTTGTCCCGCGACAAAAGCTGCATCAAGTCCGTGGAGCCGATCACGGTATTTGTCTCGCGCAAGATCACCGAAAAGGCCAGCGACTCACCGCCTTTTCGCCGTGCCTGCTGCTGCTCCAGAAAGGCGTCGACACCCCTAATCTCTGTGGCGGGCTTCCAGGGGAGAAAGTGCACCACCTCTGGATCGCCCACAAAGACCAGCATATCCTCCGCATCACCCAGCGCCACCGGGCGCAGTAGAACACGCTCGCCCACCAGCTCGATTGCCACGAGCGGGGGACTTATCTTGGCTCGCCAGAACGTGAGCTTTGAGAGCAGTGCCTGCATAGATCCTCATTTTACGGCTTCCTGCCCAACCAGACCAGCACCAAGGCAATGAAACATGTCAGCGCTGTCAGGCCGTAGATTGTCCAGACCGCCTGCTTGACCGTCAGGCCGCGCTCCGTAAGCCGGTGGTGGATATGGGTATTGTCCGCTTCTGTGGGTTTTTTTCCCTGAGCCACTCGTCGTCCAATCACATAAAAGGCATCAAGCAGTGGGACACCCAGCACGATCAGAGGCAGCAAGACCGCTGCTGCCACAGGAACCTTGAACGCTCCGACAACCGCCAACATGGAGAGCATGAACCCCAGAAAATACGAGCCCACTGTGCCCATAAAGATTGAGGCTGGGTTGTAGTTGTGGCGCAAGAAACCGATTGCCGCGCCAAACGTGGCGGCTGCCAGCAGTGCTACCGTTGGCTCCGGGTTTCGTGAGAAGGCAGCCATGATTCCCATCGTCATCGCCGCAATCGCGCTCACTCCTGCCGCAAGCCCATCAAGCCCATCCAGAAAGTCAAAAAACTTGGTGGCGAAGAAAACCCAGAGCATTGTCAGTGGTACCGAAAACCAGCCCAGCGAGAGATACGGCCCCACATGGATAAGGCTAGGAAGAGGGTTGGTTACTCCCTCGATGCGTGCCCCAAAGAGTGCCGCAACAAAGCCCGCGAAACAAAGCCCAAGTGTCTGGAGCTTTGGCGAGAGTCCCAGGCTCTTACCCTCGACATCTTTAGCCCCGATGGTTGTTAAATCATCCAGCGCCCCAATGAAAGAGACGATCAGAGCACCTAGCAGGATGCCGAGGATGGGGTGGGTGGGGATACCAAAGAGTGGCTGGACATGGGGCCGGGTATCGCTCACGATGGGGCTGGGGAGGTTGCCAAAGAGACGCAGTCCTACAAAGGCGGCAAAGAACCCCACGACCATCGCGATTCCCCCCCAGGACGCGGTGACCTCGCTGTGGACATCGCGCACACGAGGAATCTTGATTGCTTTTGCCCGGAAGGCAAGTTTCTTAACGCTGGGGGTAAGTAGGATGGTAACAGCACTCGCGAGGAGCGCTGCATATCCCATCGGGCCTAGAAGATTCATCTATTGCAATAATACCGTGTCCCAGTCGCTGGCGTTACGACGCGGGGGCTCTGGCAGGCAAACAATTTCTACCCCTGCGGCTTCAAGCACCTCGTGTGCCCAGCCCTCCGGCGACTCGCCAAAGAAGACAACTCTGACAATGCCCGATCCGACGATCATTCGGGCACAGACATGGCACGGGCGGCACGTGGTGTAGATTGTCGCGCCTTTGGTATGCACGCCATGCAGTGCCGCCTGCGCAATCGCGTTCTGCTCGGCGTGCAGTGTCCGAATGCAGCGCCCATCTTCCAGCAAGCACCCGACTTCTGTGCAGTGTTTTTGTCCGGGCGGCGAGCCGTTATAGCCGGTCGTGAGAATCCGCTTGTCCCGCACGATCACCGCCCCGACATGGCGGCGCTCGCATGTGGAGCGTGTCGCCACCTCAC
>NZ_JANNYP010000914.1:0-3772 GCF_031410135.1 Armatimonas sp.
ATCTCAAGAAATCCTTGGGCTTGCTGTTGAGGGGGGGGCGGGGTGCCGGTTTGTGCAGCCGTGACCCCATTCTGAAGGGCTTCTGATGCACTGGTGGCTCCGCGCTGGGAGAGCTTACCCTGGAGCTGAATCAAGCGCGCATTGTTCATCTGGACATTGCGCTCCATCTCCGCAAGGTCAAGCCCCGTCAGCTTGAGGGCCGCGTAGCTTGCCGTCTTGGCGCTCACTGCAGTGTCTTTCAGCGTCTCGGGGTGAAGCTGCTGGTTAATGTACGTCTTGAGCCCGAGCTTCTTGACCTGCTCAATATCTCCCGGGCGCGGGCCAAACCCCAAGCGATTGAGCGTGTGGACAATGCGCTGCTCTTCCGTGAGAGGCTTGTCAGCAGGGAGGGCCGGGGCCACAATCCCCAGCGTCAGTGCTAAGAGTGAGTAAGAGAGTTTCATAGAGTTTTCGACGTCTTTCCCTGTCCAATGTTCAGTCTAGCGGCGCTGGAACTCGGGGGAGCCTAGGAGCAAAGCCACGGCTTTGGTGCCCGTCGCGCCCTGTTTCTGGATCGTGGCGCGGGTCGCGGGCGAGAGCGGGTGCCCGAGCAGACGCAGTGCCAGCACATCGGGCTTCTCCTCCGAGATCGGGGGGAGCGCCAGGTCATCAAGCTTGCCTGCCGTGAGCTTGAGCGCGTAGTTGATGCGCCCGATCAGTGCGCCACTGGACACCCACTTGCTGGAGTCCTCGGGGTAGCCGGTCGGGAAGGCGTAGCGAAAAAGAGGCTGCCCTAGGAGGCTGATCTGGCCCGCCGTGCGCGTCTCACTACCCACACCCGTCTTCTTACCAAAGCCTTGATCTGCGCCTTTGGTCTTCTCCCCTACCTTGTAGGTCGCGCCGAGTGCTCTTGCTGCGGAGACAACAAACTCAAAGGGCGACTTGACTTTGCTTTTATACGCCGTAGTGCTGAAGAACTCGGGGCTGCTGGTGATCGTCGCTAAAATCTCGCGGATGTCGCCGTCGGTCTTCTTCCAGGTCGCCACGCACTTGTCCACCAGGCTCGCGGGGGGATTGTCAGACACGAACCGGCGGCAGAGCTTGGTCGAGATAAAGCGCATCGTGGAGGGATGCCGTGCGAGCAGTGTAAGAGCGGCATCGCCATCGCTCTGATCGCCGCCCGCAGGCAGGCGCAGGCCCAGCACTTCCTTGGCTTTCTTATCATGGCGGCTGTCGTGGTACTCGAATTCCGCACTGTACTTTCCACCGCGCACGCCCCAGCCGGTGAGACAACGTGCCAGCTCGGTGACGTCCTTTTGGGTGTAGCCGCCATCAACGCCAAGCGTGTGAAGCTCCATCACCTCACGGGCATAGTTCTCGTTCAGACCACCAGCCTGCTTTTTGGCTTTTCCCCTGCCCGCCGTCGCGACAGCTGCTGTGGATTGATCGTTGTCTAGGTAGAGCATCATCGCCGCGGAGTGTGCGGAGGCATTAAGCAGCTCGCTAAACTTGCCTAGCACGTGGGGCCGGATCACCTGCTGCTCATCAATGATCTTTGCGGTTCGGACTTTCGAGACATCAATATTAAAGTGGTTGCTCCAGAAGTCCACTAACACTTCCTGAAGCTGCTTCTCACTCTCCATGGCCCGCACCAGCTTATTGTCCATCGTCTGCTGGCTTGCCTGCGCCACTTGCTCTTTGGCCTCCACCGACTCTTTCAGGGCCGTGCGCTGCTTCTCCGTGAGCTGCTCGCGCATCTCTTTCTTACTCAGCTCTTTACCGACTTGCGTGGCTTTTTGTTGGAGCTTCTTTTTGATCTGCTTGCCGCCCTGACGCGCTTCGGCTTCGAGGCGATTCAGAGCACGAGGCGTTAGTGCAAGGGCCGAAAAAGTGGCTGTCTTCGCCTCGATTGCTTGGTCCTGGAGCGCTTCGGGGTGGAGCTGCTGGTCAATATACGTCTTCAGACCCAGCTTCTGGACGCGCTCAATATCTCCCGGGCGCGGTCCAAATCCCAGGCGGTTGAGCGTGTGGACAATGCGTTGCTCCTCCGTGAGAGGCTTGTCAGCAGGGAGGGCCTGCGCAGCCACTCCCAGCGCCAGTGCCAAGAGAGTGTAGTGTCGTTTCATGGGGCTTAGGACGAGAACTTAGGCGAGAAGTTCAGCAAAAAAATGCCACCTGACAACGCCAGGTGGCTTAGAGGAGGAATGGAGAGGAGGATACTAGAGAAATGGGTGGCACAGAGGCTAGGGAATCAGAAGCCTCTGCGCAAGTTCGATACCGGTCGGAGGTGGGGCATTCATCAGGTGAGTGAGCCCTGTCTCTTCCAGTGTCACTTTGAGGTCGGGGGAGGGCTCGATATTCCAGGCGACACCTACCATTTGCGCGACGCGGGCAAAGGTGACGAGAGTGGAGACACCCGCTGGCTCTACAAACTCAAGTGGGCTCAGATCCAGTGTCAGGTGCAGGGGGCGCTCGCCTAAAGCACTAAAGATGGTGTCTCGAAACGAGAGAACCGTATTGACATCTAGCCTTCCCTGTGCAGTCAGTGAGAGACTCCCATCGGGCTGCCAGCTCTGGCTTACCGTGAGGAGATGCGCATCGACATGGGCAGTAGGGCGCCCTCGCCGAGGAGCCGAAAAGACAGGTCGGGATTGCCTTGTCTCCGCATCGTGAAATACACAGTCGTTCATGATGTGCACTACTGCAACATTAATGCCTTAACGTCAAATAACGCAAAAAACACCGTGCCTTCATCAGGATAATACAGCATCCGCGACAGGATAGATGTGATATGGCCATCACACCGTATAGAAAAACTAACAGCTTGGCGAATTACGGGCTAAATATCTCATAGATTAACTCGCACGATTACGAGGATAAAGCGATGCAAATAACCCTTGAGATTCCGGATGCTCTGCTGGACATGAATGACAGTGCCCCGATTGATGCACAAATGCAGGTCTTTTTAACCTTGCTTCGTGCGGCGGCGGATGGCGATCCAGGATGAGCTTGCGATTCAGCTCTACACGGAGACTCTGCGTCTGCCTGAGGCTGTCAATGATCGTCGCAATGGGTTTGCCCGCTGGGTAAAAACGCAACGGGAGCATCTGGAGAGCTGGATTGATGTGCACGTTGAAGAAAATATCAGTGCGCTCCGTCCCCAGCTATCCCTAGACGGTCAGGCGCGTCAGGTTGCGGAAGTTGCGGAAGAGCTTATCAGTGCTCAGTTTCGTCAGGAGACATGCCGACGGCTTTGGAAGACACTGGCTGCCTACGCTGTCCATACCTATGCATCTCGTTGGACCACTCTCAATCTGGGAGAGAGTTTTCAGGCAGGGGAGCCTCAACATCGTAGCGGTATCTGGCTCATTCCTGTCTTTGATAAACAGAGCGCTTCTTGGCTGACCACACTTCGTTTGAACGCGACAGGGGAGTCGCTCAGTGATCCCAAAGCCCTCCGGAGTGAGATTGACGTTCGGCTAGGACGGCTTCAAGTTGTCCTAACGTAAAGCATTTTAAGGCTTTTTAATGCCTTATAGGGCATTCTTTCAATGTCTTAAACTTACTCTTTTCTGAGCCTTTTGCACGAATCATTTTCGCTTCCGAGAAATGGGGAAATCTTAGATTATCCGCTTTGATTCGCGCAAAAGGCTCCTATCTTAAATCCATTTCTAGAAGGGCGATTGCATATAAAATCCGAGGTATTCTGAGCCAAAATGCACTTGGCTCAGGAGGGCCTCACCCCATTGATGGAAGCCACGGATACCCCGAAAACAACGCGATATTCTCTCAT
>NZ_JANNYP010000915.1:0-4155 GCF_031410135.1 Armatimonas sp.
CTTTGGGGCTGCCCACCGAGCGCATGCCTCCACGGAGGGCGTGGCGACGGCCTGTAAATCACAGAGCAAGCCGTGTGTGAGTGGTCTGCTGATGCAAAAAGAGCTGGACTATCTCGGGGGTGCGGTAATCAATCCCGCCCGCCCGTTTGTCGCGATTCTAGGCGGCAAGAAAGTCGCGGATAAGATTCCGGTGATCGAGAACCTGCTTCCCCAAGTCGACAGCCTGATTATCGGCGGCGGAATGGGCTACACGTTCGCGAAAGCGGCGGGCTTTGAGATAGGCAAGAGCCTCCTCGACGCCGATTCGCTGGAGTTCTGCAAGAGCCTTTTAGGCAACGAAAAGATCGCCCTGCCGACGGACTGTGTCACGGTCACGGAGTTCTCCAACGATGCCGAGCGCATCACGGTTAGTGTCGAGGCCATTCCTGCCGACCGTGAGGGCCTCGACATTGGTCCCGCGAGCGCGGCGGCGTTCGCCAAGGTGATCGCCACCGCAAAGACCGTGATCTGGAACGGCCCGATGGGGGTCTTTGAGTTCCCCAACTTCGCCGCAGGAACAAAAGCTGTCGCGGAGGCCATGGCCGCTGCAACCGCAAACGGCGCCATCACCATTGTCGGGGGCGGCGACTCCGCCGCCGCCGTCGAGCTGCTGGGCTTTGCCGACAAGATGAGCCATATCTCCACCGGCGGCGGCGCGAGCCTGGAGTTTTTAGAAGGCAAGAAGCTCCCCGGCGTCGAGGCGCTCGACGACAAGTAAGCCCGTCGGTTGGAGTCCCCTCGATTGGAACGAGGGGACTGTAAAGCGCTTCGCGCTACGAAGGCCACTTCGGGCCATACAGAACTTTATGGGCTCTCCACCTAGGGGAGCCCTTTTTCTCACTGGGGTAATGCATATGTCCACGGTTCCTCATCCTGATCCCGCAGAGCTCGGGCAAAATCTCTTCTATGGCATCGGCGTGCGGAAAAACTACCGCAAGGCGTTTCCTTTGCTCCTACAAGCTGCAGAACTCGGGCATATTCACTGCCAGAACGTCGTTGGCTTTTGCTACAATAGCGGCTATGGCGTAGGCAAAGACGTTACCCAAGCGCTCTTCTGGTACGAGCAAGCGGCAGCGAACGACCATCAAGTGGCTCTGTTCAATCTCGCACGATGCTATGAGATAGGCAAAGGGGTTGCGCGTGACTTGGAGAGAGCCTTGGAACTCTACAAACGAGCAGCGGCGCTTGGTGATGTTCCTGCGGCATGCAACCTTGGGGTGATGTATGAGCTGGGCCAAGGCACCGAGGTGAACCTCACCGAGGCCATTCACTGGACGCGCTACGCCGCTCAGCGAGGCGATTCAAAGGCGCAGTATAACTTAGGAATCTGCTACGACGAAGGAGCCGGCGTGGCGAAAAACCGACGCTGGGCGACTCTCTGGATGCGAAAGGCGGCGACCCAAGGGCATCTTGGGGCGCTTGCCTTTCTCGGAGAGTCCCGCCGGTTGGAGCGGCGGGACTAGAGAGCTAAAGCGACAAAGGCCGTTCCGGCCATCCCGATTTCTTATGGGCGACACGCCCTTTGTAGCGGAGCCTGCGACGCTCTCCAGCACCGCCGCTCCAACCGGCGGTGTGATAGGATAGTCCTAATTATTCGGGAGGCGATATTTTGGAGATTGTTCTGGGCGGACGTCGGAAAGCGCGACGGGCATATGGGTTCGATGAGGTGGCACTGGCACCAGGGCCACTGGTGATTGATGCGCGGGATGTAGACGTTTCCTGGGAGCTGGCGGGACACAAGATCACGATTCCGATTCTCGCATCCGCGCTCGATGGTGCGGTCAATCCGCGCCTCGCCGCCGAGTTCAGCAAGCAGGGCGGAATCGCCGTGCTCAACTTGG
Organism: Armatimonas sp.; assembly: GCF_031410135.1. Lineage (GTDB taxonomy): Bacteria > Armatimonadota > Armatimonadia > Armatimonadales > Armatimonadaceae > Armatimonas. The sequence continues at coordinate 1,881 of NZ_JANNYP010000915.1, forward strand.
ACGGCATCCAGACCCGCTACGAGAACGCCGAAGAGATCCTCCAGAGCATCGCGGACCACGACGGTGAGGGCGTAATCGCCTACATCCAGAGCCTCTACAACGCCGCTCCCGTGCGCCCCGATCTCATCGCAAGGCGTATCAAAGAGATCAAAGACGCGGGCGGAATTGTCGCTGTGGCCGCCGCGCCACACTCCGCGCAGAAAGCCGCCGAGGCTGCCATCCCCGCCGGAGCCGACTTCTTCTTTATCCAGAGCACTGTCGGCAGTGTGAGCTTTGAGTCTTCCATCGTGCCCGAGTTCCCTGTCGCCGAGTTCTGCAAAAACTGCCCCATCCCCGTGATCGTGGGCAACACGGTCGGTTATCAGGCAACGATGGAGCTCATGGAAGCGGGAGTCGCTGCAATCTTAGTGGGCGTCGGGCCGGGCCATATCTGCACCAGCCGGAAAGTCCTGGGAATCGGCGTCCCGCAGATCACCGCCACCGCCGACTGCGCCGCCGCCCGCGACGACTTCTTCGAGAAAACGGGCCGCTATGTTCCGATTATCACCGATGGCGGCATCCGCAACGGCGGCGATATCGCCAAGGCCATTGCCGCCGGTGCCGATGCCGTGATGCTAGGCTCCACCATCGCCGCCGCCAACGAAGCTCCTGCGCCGGGCTACTCCTGGGGCATGGCCGCCATGAGCCCCGACCTGCCCCGCGGCACGCGCATCAAAGTGGGCATCTCTGGCACGCTGAAAGAGATTCTTCACGGCCCGGCCCACAAAGACGACGGCACGATGAACCTTGTCGGGGCTCTCAAGCTCTCTATGGGCTCACTCGGAGCGCACAACATCAAGGAGATGCAGCACGTCGAGATGTTTGTCGCGCCCAGCCTTCCCAATGAAGGCAAGTCACTCCAAAGAGCCCAAGGCGTCGGATAGGCTCTTCTAGTACGTGTTGATGCCTGCGACGAGATCCCCCTCATCGTCTGCGTTGAGTGTACGCCCCCGCTCCCGCTTTGCTAATGCTATCTCTCTAGGCACCCCGGCACGCCCACCGTCATCGTCGCCATCCGGCCCGACACTATAGAGCGTGTATTTTGCACCGTCTTTTTTGTACCGAAGCGGCTGGTCTTGCCCAAAAGGATCGGTGAAGCGCGGGTCGGGCGTGCCGGTGAGCCGCAGGGTGATTTGGGCACGCAGGAGATTCATCTCAGTGCGGTTTTTTGCTTCGGTAAAGTGTGCTTGCGCAAAGACCGGCAGGAGCATCTCGTTGATAGCATCAGTTGGCTCAGGTAGTGAAACGCCATCTTTACGGTAGGGCTGCTTGACTGCGACAATGAGCTTTGTGTAGTACCGATCGTTATTCCCAGCCGCCAAGCGCTTTGGAGTGAACAGTATCCGTAGCGCGAGCCAGCGATTCTGGCCTTCCCAGTCTCCCGCACCAATAGCAGGCAGAATCTCTGAGAGATTGCGTTGGCTCAAGTCCCGGATGGTTTTCTGGCTCCAGAGGTGTTCGACTTCCATGGTCTCACTGAGAGGCCAGCGCTCTTGCTCCAGCGCATCGAGCCGCTCCAGCGTGGTTTTAAGCGTCGGGGTATCTAGTTTTTCTTTACAGTCGGCGAGTGCTTTTCGTCCGATGGCCTCGCAGGCAATCCCCACCAGCTCCCCAATGAGCGGCCCGCCTCGTGCGATCTTCACTCCCAGCGCGATGGCATCTGTGGCGCACCGGGCGGCCTCGGAGTAATTGCCCAGATCGGCGTAGGTGTGCGATGCAAACGAGAGCATCCGGGCAAGCTCACGCTGCTCGGCGTACTCGGGGAAGTTTTGGTTGATATCGTAGGTCATCGGCTGGCGGTACTCTTGCGTGAGTGCCTCGCGCACCGTGGCGAGTGCTTTCTCATTGGCCATAAGCAGCGCCTTTCGCGTCTCTAAAGGCTGCTCTTTCTTGTCGTCGCGCGGCGATAGCTCCGCCTCAGCGAGCTTGGAGACAAGCAGGGTCTTAGCAACTCTTAGCGTGTCGTGAGCGTTGGGAACGGGCATCGCGTGCTGGGGCAAGGCCAGCGGCGGGACATCGTTGAGGCGGGCGTTGATCGCGACTCCGGCCAACACCAGCGAGGGAATCAGAATCCCGACGGCGATCAGGGCACGCTCGGAGCGTGTGAAGCGTTTATCTGTGCTCATGATGCTACTAACGCAAGACCAGCAGATTTGGTTACGGGGCGCTTAAAACCTCATGGTTCGCTCATTTTTTGTGGCGGTAAAACAGATTGCTCCACCAGGCGAATGTACAC
>NZ_JANNYP010000916.1:0-7448 GCF_031410135.1 Armatimonas sp.
CCCGCGATGTGCTGGCGGCGGCAATTGGTGCGGAGTCCGGAGAGGTTTACTTTACGTCAGGCGGCACCGAGGCAAATAACCTCGCGCTTTTTGGGGTGCTGATGGCCGCTAAAGAGCAGGGCCGCAACCATCTCATCACCAACCCCGCCGAGCACCACGCCGTTCTCGATGCCGCGCTCTTTGCCCGCGAGCTGGGCTTTGAGGTCACGGTCGTTCCCGTGGACGAGTTTGGTATGGTGCACCCCGAAGCGCTCGCCGAGGCACTGACGGATAAAACGGCGCTGGTCTCGGTGATGCATGCCAACAACGAAGTGGGGACGATCAACCCGATTGTAGAGCTGGCAAAGCTCACTCATGAGCGTGGGGCGCTCTTTCACACCGATGCGGTGCAGACCCTGGGGGCGCTGCCACTAGACGTCAAGGCGCTCGGAGTGGACTTGATGAGCGTGTCGTCGCACAAGATCTACGGCCCCAAGGGCGCCGGAGCGCTCTATATTAAAAGCGGCGTGAAGTGCTCCCCGCTCTTTCATGGTGGCAGCCAGGAGCGCCAGAAACGCCCCGGCACCGAGAACGTGCCCGGCATTGTTGGTTTTGGAAAGGCAGTTTCTTTGCTCCCCGAGTGGCGCGAGGCAACAACGGCGCGGCTACTGCCACTGCGGGACTCGTTTATTGCAAGCTTCCCGCAAGGCTTTCTCAATGGTCACCCCACTCAGCGGCTGGCCAGCAATATCAATCTCTCGTTTGTCAAGCCCGACGGCGAGACGATGCTCCTAGCCCTAGACCTCTGGGGAATCTGTGCATCGTCGGGGTCGGCGTGCTCGTCGGGGAGCATTGATCCGTCGCACGTGCTCACGGCCATGGGTGTCCCCCGTGAGCGTGCTCTCGGTGCGGTACGGTTCTCGTTAGGACGGCATACCACCGCCGAAGAGCTAGAGAAAGCGGTAGGAACCGTCCAGCGCCTGGTTGAGTCGGGACTTAGCCTGTAGAGCTCCAGCGCACTCCTAGAGCAACAATCAGCTCGCTGGGCTCATCGGTGATCCACCAAAAAAGGGGGCATAGGTCTGGCCCGGTCTCAAACCCACTGAGTGGCACTTGGAGCGTGTGACGTAGCGTGGCAATATGGGGCGCTTCCCCCGAGACCATCATGAGAGAAAAGTCTGCCGAGGGAGTAATTGCAGGTCCCATATCGAGTTCCTTCAAGTGGGGCAAGAGATCCTCCGCCTCGACGATCAAGGGAAGTGCGGGGAGCAGCAGCATGGCAGGCCGTTTCTCAGGAGCTGCCTTCATGAGCTGCCCTTGCCAGCTTGCGAAAAAATCATCGTTCAGGCGCTCAAAAAGATCCTGAAGCGGCCGGTTTTTACCCTGCCAGAAGCGGGCCTTGCGCGGCACCAAGAGAGAGAGAGAGCGCCTTCCTCCTACGCTCGGTAAACGAAACCCTACAAGGGGATCTGCTTCAACCTGAGCCACGGTGCCGTCTAGGTTCAGGGAGGCGTTGAGTTGCGAGAGAAGCCGCAAAGGTAAGTTACTATCATCGGGGTAGAGCTGCGCACCATAGCTCTCTTGGGCACGTCGGAGAAATGTCGGAGAAAAAGGTCGCTGGCCCCGCGTCTTAACACTCACCTCAAACGTGGTGTGCTCCAGGGTGAGAATACTTCGGAGTGCCCGAATCTTGCGCTCACGCTCCTCGTCCGTGAGCGACTCACTACTTCCCAGTAGTCGTGAAAGCCCTGCTCGGGTGGCCCCTGAGGCAGCACCACGTAGCATCGCCAGTGGCAGATAGATAGCAGGCGGTGAGACAGAGATATCCTCAAAGCCTTTCTGTTCTATCAGAGCTGCCAGAAGTCTCAGACCAAAGTGGTTAATGCCTTCAAACATAGTGAGTCCATTATTGGTAGACCGATTTTTTCTCCTCCCTAGCAACCCATCAGAATAAAGGTACAATTTTCCACATGGCACCCGAACAACAACGCATCGCCGAGATGGCAGGCACCCCGCGGACATGGCGACTCTGGGGGCCGTATCTTGCAGAACGCCAGTGGGGAACCGTGCGCGAGGATTATAGCGCCAATGGCAACGCCTGGGACTACTTTCCGCACGACCATGCCCGCAGCCGCGCGTATCGGTGGGGCGAGGACGGTCTCGCCGGGATCTCAGACATCCGCCAGCAGCTCTGCTTTGCCGTTGGACTCTGGAACGGGCAAGATCCGATCCTAAAAGAGCGCCTCTTTGGACTCACCAACGGCGAGGGCAATCACGGCGAGGACGTCAAAGAGCTCTACTGGTACGCCGATGCCACGCCTAGCCATAGCTACTTAAAATACGTCTACCGCTACCCGCAGCGTGCGTTCCCGTATGCACAGCTGCTCGCCGAGAACGCCCAGCGTAAGCGCGACCCGCACTCCACGGAGTATGAGCTGACCGACACCGGGATCTTTGACGAAAACCGCTACTTTGACGTGACGGTGGAGTACGCCAAGGCGGGGACAGACGACCTCGTGATCTGTATCACGGCGCACAACGCCGGGCCGGAGCCCGCGCCGCTCTGGATTCTCCCCACTCTCTGGTTTCGCAACACCTGGAGCTGGTCTCCCGAGACACACCACCCGACGATCACACGGCTTAGCAGCTCTCTGGTACGAGCCGAGCACCAGAAACTAGGAACGTACACGCTTGAGACCGAGCAGGAGTCAGCGCTTTGGTTGACCGAGAACGAGAGCAATAAGCATAAGCTCTGGAAGACTTTAGAGAACCCTCACCATAAAAAAGATGCCTTTCATGAGAGGCTCATCCACCAGACTCTAAACGGCTGTGATATCCAAGACACGGGGACAAAGGCGTGTTTTGTGGAGCAGCGCATGGTTCCTGCGGGCTCTAGTACGTCTGTGTGGCTTCGCCTTAAACAAGCAACCTCGGCGAGCACAGAACCCATGAAGCTCGTGATGCAGCAGCGCAAGCAAGAGGCGGATGACTACTACGCCACGCTCGCGCCGCCGGAGGCTACCCCGGAGGCTCGCCAGATCCAGCGCGAGGCCTTTGCCGGGCTGATCTGGACCAAGCAGTACTACCAGTTCGATGTGGAGCGCTGGCTGGAGGGCGATCCGCTCCAACCGCCTCCCCCTCAGACGCGAGAGGCCCAGCGCAACAGCACCTGGCGCACAGTAAATGCTGCCGATATCCTCTCGATGCCCGACAAGTGGGAGTACCCCTGGTTCGCCGCCTGGGACACCGCCTTCCACATGATCCCCTTCGCGCTCATAGACCCCGACTTTGCCAAGCACCAGCTGCTCTTGCTCTGCCGCGAGTGGTACATGCACCCCAACGGCCAGCTCCCCGCCTACGAGTGGGCCTTTGGCGATGTCAACCCACCCGTCCATGCCTGGGCCGCGCTACGGGTCTACCGGATCGAGCGCAAGCAGCAGGGCAAGCGCCGCGATGAGCCCGGCGACACGGCATTCTTAGAGCGCATTTTTCATAAACTGCTGCTCAATTTCACCTGGTGGGTGAACCGCAAAGACGCCCAGGGCAACAACTTATTCGAGGGCGGCTTCTTAGGGCTGGACAATATCGGGGTCTTTGATCGGAGTGCGCCGCTTCCGACGGGTGGCTCGCTGGAGCAGTGCGACGGCACGGCGTGGATGGCGATGTTCTCTCTGAACATGCTCGCGATCGCTTTAGAGCTGTGCAAAACCAACCTGGCCTATGAAGACGTGGCCATCAAGTTCGCGGAGCACTTTGTCTATATCGCCCATGCCCTCAACCACTCCGGCGTGCTCTGGGACGAGGCCGATGGCTGGTTCTACGATGCCCTGCGCCTGCCCGATGGCTCGACCCGTCGCCTGCCCGTGCGCTCCATCGTGGGGCTGATCCCGCTCTTTGCCGTAGAAGTGTTCGACAGCAAGACGCTAGAGGGCGTGCCCAACTTCACCAAGCGCATCAAGTGGTTTCTGGCGAACAAGCCCGAGCTCAGCGCCGAGGCCGCGCACCTCGCGTCGCCGGGTCAGAACGAGCGGGCGATCTTCTCACTGGTCGGCCCCGAGCGCCTGCGCCGCATCCTCACCCGCACCCTTGACCCGGCCGAGTTTCTCTCCCCTCACGGTATCCGCTCGCTCTCTGCATGGCACCGCTTTCATCCCTTCGCGCTCACCGTGGACAACCAGGAGTACCGGGTCGCCTACGACCCCGCGGAGTCTACCAGCGGGATGTTTGGGGGCAACTCCAACTGGCGGGGCCCGGTCTGGCTGCCGCTCAACTATCTGCTGATCGAGTCGCTGCAAAAGTTCGACTACGCCTACGGCACCAACTTCCAGATCGGCGGCACCGACCTCTGGGGAGTCGCAACGGATCTCTCGCACCGCCTGATCTCCCTTATCCAGCGCGAACCAGATCACCCCCACTACCTCTTCCACGAGTACTTCCACGGCGATAGTGGCGCAGGCCTCGGCGCAAACCACCAGACCGGCTGGACGGCTCTCATCGCCAAGCTTATCGCTCAGTCATCGTGAACAATGACAGGTAAAATATCTCTATGAAAGTATACCGTCGTTCTCTCGCTACAGGCTTTCTGGGAGCCTTGATTTTTAGCAGTTCGATTTCCGCACAGGCGCAGAGTGAGACACTCACCCTTCCGGCGACGGAGCAGAGCTTTCTGGATGTTTTGCTTCAGGTGCACAAACAGACAGGGCGAGCCCTCGTGGTGGAGGGCATTCCCCGCGAGAAGACACTCAAGCTCGCGACGGGCCCACTGCCCCAAGTGCTAGATACGCTGGCGAGAGAGTTTGACTTCACCTGGAGCGATGAGAACGGCATCTTGGTCTTTGTCCAGCAGTTTAAGCGGCCCGAGAGCACCCCAGAGATTTCCGCCGATGAGTTTGCCGCGAGCCTGCGGGATATTCTGAAGCTGGGGGCCGCGCTCGATGCGGCTCCAGCACAAACGAGCTTTACGAGATCGCTCCAGAGCTTTGTCCTCACGCTCCCTCAGCCACAGCAAGCGCTCCTCAACGCCACGGGCCTCCCCCTTCACCAGCTCAGCCCCGAGCACCGTAAGCAGTTTGAAGCGCTTCTCTTTCAGAGGAGCTTTAGCTCTATTCTTTTCAAAGCAAACCAGCTAGAACAGACGCTGAGTGCTCTTCCGACTGCCACGCTTCAGTTAGCAACCCTGGGGGTGATCTGGGTCAATCGTGATCTGCCTAAATCGCGTGGTGCGATCTCGCCTTACCTGGGAAAATCACGCCCCATTGCCAGTCCCGCTTGGCCACAGGAGAGCCCGGAGCAGCCCGCACTGATCACTTGGGAGCGCTTTACTCAAACCTTGAGCACCACGACAGGGCTTCGAGTAACCCCGGAACTGACCCAACATCCCGCATTTTTTATCGCCAAAGAGCCCACGCTCCCCCTTCTTCGCGCTCTCGTTAAATGCAATGGCTGGCAACTCCAACGCCGTGGCGAGGGAGAGAAGCAGGAGATTCTTCTTCGGCGACCGGCCCTCCCCACCGTCACCCGAGAGAGCCTAGGCAAGGCAATCTTCCAGACACTTCCGACGAGCATCCAGCGCTATCTCTCCGCACGCTACCCTGAGGACACGATTAATCCCCGCTACCCCGACCTTCCTCCTTCGATGGGAAAGATCATGTCGGATCTCATGCAAAAGAGCAACAGCCGCCTTCAAAAAGGCTACGAGGTTGTCGCCAAGGCCCTAGGCGACAAAGAGTCGCTGCGGGTTGCAAACCTCACACCCGTGCAAAAAGTCGGCCTCACCGATACCTTAATCTTCAGAGAACTAGAGCAGATCGGGGATGCGCTCCTGGGAAAAGCCGTCGCACATAATTTCCAGCAAAAGCCCGATCTCGCAGCGGCAATCCTATCCTCGACGTCAGGCGGAAGCGGCTTTGAGCTGCGCTACGCCGACGGTAGTGGTTTTATAATACGAACGAGAATCCACGTCCCAAGCCCTGGTCGCTGAATCAGATCAGATCGGGGGCACGGCTCTCATCGCCAAGCTTATTGCCCAGTCTCGTTGAGGTAAAATAACATCATGGCGACGGCGGAAAAGTTACTGAGTCTTGAGGAGTTCCTGGCCTGGGAGAAGGCTCAGGCCGAGCGCTATGAGTATGTCGCAGGGAGCATCTACGCGATGGCAGGGATGTCCGACGAGCACAATCAGCTCTCGACCAATCTTGTCACGGCTTGCGCGATGCATCTTGCTCCACCATGCCGTGTCCGGGCGGAAGGGCTGAAGGTGCAGATCGGGGCTACGTTTCTCTATCCCGATGCCATGATTCTCTGCTCGCCCCCACTTTTCTTTAATGCCCGTCGAGATACGATTCTCAATCCGACTGTTGTCTTTGAGATTCTCTCCGAGTCCACGGAAGCCTTTGACAGAGGAGAAAAGTTCCGGCGCTACCGGAGCCTGTCGAGCCTGAAAGCCATTATCTTTGTCTCACAAGATCGAATTTTAGTGGAGTGCTGGAGCCGCAAAGACGATGCCTGGCAAGCGCAAGAGTGGGAAACTTTGAGCGAGATTATGGAGATCGAGGCACTCGGTCTCCAAGTCCCCTTAGCACAAATCTACGACGGCCTGGAATTCCTCGGGTGAAAAACTACCTTCGTCGCCTTTACATAGATGGCCAGATTTTTCTCTGGTACCGGGGCCACATTCACATTGAACAATGCTGTGTCGAACGCTTGCGAGTCTTCCCTGGAACCAACAAAAGGAGCTTTCTCCAGATTGAATTCTGGCAAGGCGACCAAGAGACCATAGTGGGCAGTGACCAGAGCGGAGTCATTTATTGGTTCGAGCATGAAGAAACCTACAACCTGAATCGCCCCGCTGTGATTGCGGCTCTGATTCGCTACGCACTTCAAAATGGCTGGAACAACAAAACACTTCTTTGGCAAAATGGCATCGAGCTTCTGGCACTGTCGAAGGCACCGAGCGATCTCTCCGAGCCACATCCCGATTACTACCAAATCACTGCCTGGGTTCCAAGAGACGCGAAAGAGGTTTCTCCCAATGAAACGTAAAGCCCGACACATCGTTGTAGACGGCCAGGTTTTCGCCTGGTATACCGAGCCATTTAGTGCTGCCCTGAGAATCTATGCCGAGAAGGCACCAGGCTTCTTAGAGGTCATCTTTCGGGACGGGGGATTTGGCTTTGCTTATCTCAACGAGGATACCTACAATCTCAATCGCCCCGCCGTAGTTACTGCACTGATTCAAAGTGCTCTCCAGCGAGGGTGGCAACCTGACCAAGGGAAGCAAATTCGCTGGTCAAATGGCAACGAGTTGCTCGCGGGACTTTCATTATTGATACAATAGTTCACCATGTCTTCGTCTGTGCCGCTGACACTTGAGGAGAAGCTCAAGAACCTGCCTACCAATCCGGGGTGCTATCTCTACAAAGATGTGGAGGGGCAGATTATCTATGTGGGGAAGGCGATCAATCTGCGAA
>NZ_JANNYP010000917.1:0-2039 GCF_031410135.1 Armatimonas sp.
GGCGGCGGCTCGTCGTACTTCAGCGACCCGGCCTTTGCGTTTAACAGCGGAGCAATGGTAGTAAGGGCTTTTCAGAAAATAACTTGTCTGTTCACAGTGCCTGCCATCATCTAAAATGGCTGGCAAAAATGGATAATTTAATCTTTGGCGACCTCTAAGTCAAGCCGGTAGCAACGGCAGCGGTTCTTCTGGCGTGGCCCCCGGCGGTGCAGGTGACATAGTAGACTATGCCGCCGGCGTGGGAAGGGGCGGCGGCAACGGCCAAAATGGCGGCAACGGGCGTATCGTGCTGATCTACGGCTCCTCAGCCGCTCCCGAGCCGGGCACGCTGGCGCTTCTGGCACTGGGGGGGACGCTGGTGATCGTCAAGCGACGGCGCAAGTAGGATTCGCCTCGGCTTCCCTTAAGAAGCGCCTTGACTCAGGCCCGAGTCAAGGCGCTTTGTCGTGCCGCACCCGCCTAGATCAGCGGCGAGTAGTGTTGGGGCTACTCGCGAGGAATACGACAAGCTCAGTGGGCGAGAGTGCCATCAGCCCTGAACAGTAGCCCGAAGCCGGGATTCCTTCTGGTCGAGGGTCTCAATTTCACGGACAAGTAGCTCAAGCCTCTGAAGCGACTCGCGTTTTTGCGTGAGGATCGCCTCCAGCTCTGCCAGGTAGCGGCGACGCTTCTCTCTCTCCGCTTCCCGGCGAGGAGCAAGCCGCGCCTCCTCCTCTGCCTCAACCTGAGCATAAAACGCCGCGAGCTGTGCCGCCTCAGGAAGGCTGAGAACTTCCCCGGCATCTTCTCGCCGACGCAGTGCCTCGATTTGTGCTTGCTCAGTCTCGCTCATGACCCGCATTATACCGTCCGCCTACACCAGCGGCGAGTAGTCCGTGGGAACCAGAGGCACGGAAATCACGCCCTTTTCTTTCAGCGTCAGCGCTCCTCCCGCCTCTTTCTCCGATGCCTCTCGCGCCGCTTGCCACGCCGGGTCGGTGCGGAAGCTGTCCCACGACGCTTTCCGAGCCATTTCATTGGGATAGGCCATGAGATAGATCAGCGTGTTGTCCGCGCCTTTTTGATCGGGATCGAGCTCCCAGTAGGCGATATTGGTCATCTTATGCTTCTCAAAGAGCTTGACGGTATGCTGCCGAAAACGATTCTGGAGCCGCGCTAAGTTCCCCGGCGAGGCGTAGTAGGTGCGAAGCTCAAAGGCCCGTGGCTGCCGTGCGGACTTAGCGGGGAGCTTGGGCGAGAAATCCAGCGTGTGCAGAAACTGCGACTCGACTTTGATTGCCAGCCTGCCGTCTTTTTCGGACTCTTTAAACACCGTCTGCCACTCCGGATCGGCCCCGAAGGCCTTAAACGCCGCGTTGCGAAACTCACGATTCGGGTACGAGAGCACGTAGTAGAGCTTGCGCTCCGGGTTGTTTGCCGGAAGCCAGTAGCCCATACTGGTCATCCCATGCTTCTCAAAGAGCTTGAGGGTATGGTTGCGGAAGCGGGCATTGAGAGCATCGAGCTTGCCCTCCCCCGCCGTGTAAATACGAAGCTCGTAGCAGCGCTTGTCGTTCATGGTTGCCATTGTACCCTCCTTGCAACGTCAAGCCCCTGAGAACGAGTCTCTGGGCTTAAGAGGGCGACGGGCACCTTCGTGCCCAGTAAACTCGATTTGGCTGCGAAGGCAGCCGTCGCCCTCTTAAGCCGGAAGACTCGTTCTTCCGGTGATTTTTGCGGGGTGGGTTCGCTTCATGACTTCTTCACGACTCGGATTTACCCTGAGGCCACTATGGACACAAAAAACTTGCTCGCTCCTCGTCGTCGCTTCGTGATCTCGGCTACTCTGGGCCTGCAAGCGCTTACCCTGGCAACGCTGGGCTGCGGGGGCGGAGGGGGCGGCTCTGTCGCTCCCACTCCAACACCCGTACCTGTCTCCACACCCACTCCCGTCCCGGGCGCAACACCCGTCCCCGGTGCGACGCCATCACCATCACCCGTACCCGGCGCGACGCCGACCCCGGTGCCGGGTGCAACGCCGACACCGAGCCCAACGCCCT
>NZ_JANNYP010000918.1:0-1373 GCF_031410135.1 Armatimonas sp.
CACGCAGCTGCCCCTCTTTGGAAGAGAGGACAGGGAGCATCAAGCAATATCCCGAGAGAACAATAAATCCCACAACGCCTACTTGGCCGTGTAAAACACAGTCCCCAATCCAAGAGCCAATCGGTAGGTTTGGCGAGTCAGGCCACATTCCAAAGACATGAAAGACGAGCACGATGATCATACACAGTGCCCGCATTCCTTCCAGGAAAGGCAAGTGAAGGGGAGAAGAACTCGTTTTTTGAGACATGGTATCTACACGTGAATGCAAGATTCATGCAAAAACGACTAAACCGATTTTTACCCCAGCCACCCGCGCAGCGCTTTTTCGTCCCAGCAGTTGAGCACATCGCCGACTTCCAGCCCCGCGCGGCGGGCGATACACAGCCCCCACGAGAGGTTTCCCAGGCTCTTGACCGAGTGCGCGTCGCAGTTGATCGCAATCTTCACGCCCGCAGCTTTTGCCTTCTTCACGTGCTCGTCACACAGGTCCATGCGCTCGGGTGACGAGTTGATCTCCAGCGCTTTCCCGTACTTTGCCGCCGCCGCGATCACGGCATCTATATCCAGCGGATAGCCCTCGCGCTGGCCCATGATCCGCCCGGTCGGGTGCCCGAGAATGTCCACGTGCGGGCTGGCGAGTGCCTTGCAGATGCGTTGCGTCATCGCCGCCTCGTCCTCCTTGTAGCGCATGTGCACCGACGCCACGACAATATCTAGCTTCGCCAAAACCTCGTCGTCCATGTCCAGCGTCCCGTCTTTGAGGATATCCACCTCCAGCCCGGAAAGAATCGCCAGCCCCCGCGCCGCAAACTCCGGACGCAGCGCCTCGATCTCGTCGAGCTGCGCCAAGACGCGCTCGCGGCTCAGCCCATTGGCAATCGCCAGCAGCGGCGAGTGGTCGGTGATCGCCAGATATTCGTAGCCCCGCTCCAGCGCCGCCTCTGCCATCTCCCGCACCGACGCCGTCCCATCCGACCAGGTCGTGTGCTCGTGAAGCTGGGCCTTAAAATCCGCCTCCGTGATGAGCTTGGGCAGCTTGCCCGCCTTGGCAAGCTCGATCACATCTGGCCAATCCCGAAGCTCCGGCTCGATGAAGGGAATACCTGCCATCTGGAAAAGTTCGTGCTCATCATCGGAACCAGCATCATCCTCTGGCCCCCATGCGTCTATGAAATCCAGCCAGAACTCGAAGTCACTCATTACCAGGTACTCGGCGAATAGTCCTTTATTGGCCTCACTACCCGACACATTTTCGTCTCCGTTCCGAACGTGGAAAACGCGTCCTGAGGGGGAGCCCCTCGTTGAGGCAATGCTCTATCCAATTCAGACCCAGATGAAACAAACTCCAGTCGCAACGATCCGTGCGATGGATC
>NZ_JANNYP010000919.1:0-2476 GCF_031410135.1 Armatimonas sp.
CCCTTTGTGTCAATATGGAGTGAGACAGTCCGGTGTAGGTACACTCTACCCGCCAGACGCGCGGGAAGGAAGAAATCACCGTGTCCCAATCACCCAAAACCAAAGCTCAAGGATCCAGAACCAAGGACGTTACAGCACGATATGAAGAGCCTCCATTGAGCCAATCCCTACAGGCTTCCTCGTCCCTACAGGCTCCACAAGAAATACCAGATCCCCAAGTCATTGCTGGAAACACCGAGTTTGGAAATCGCTATCCAAGAACCTACAAGATCAAAATCCTCCAAGAGAGCGATGCCTGCACCAAACCCGGAGAACTGGGACAATTCCTCAGACAAGCAGGACTCACCCACGCGACACTTACTGGCTTCCGAAAGCAACGAGCTGCAGGCACTTTGAACATTACAGGCACTCTGGAGGTCACTGACGCTCCTCAATCCGCGGACACCCCTCAATCCCCCCGCACAAACAAGAAAATAGCGAAAACAAACCAGAAAATAGCGAAAACAAACCAGGACCAAGCAACACCAGATATGGATCAGGCAGCACAGAGCCGAGACCAGGCAGCAAGAGTCATGGATCTAGAGAGGCAAAATCGCCAACTCCAGCGCAAGCTCCAACAGGCAGAAGCGATCCTGGAGATCCAAAAAAAAGTCTCATACCTCTTGGAGATCTCCTTAGACAAGCCGGAGAATTAAAGAATCCAGCCAGAGAGTTCAGGGCACAACTACACATGATTGTCCAAGCGCAAGATCCCAAACCCGCTCTAGCTCCTCTCTTGAAGGGGCTTGGCCTCAGCCGGGCCACCTATTATCGCAGTAGGCGAGCCACGACATCACCCTCAAAAGAATCTCCGGAGCCTTTGGGCACAGCAGAGCCTTTGGACAGTCAAGATTCGGTTCTGGGCGGTCAAGACCTGGTCTTAGCCAATGATCCTTTGGCCCCTAGTCGGTGCCGCGTGCCAGGAAGGGCACTCACTCCTCAGGAGCGAGAGGCGATCTATCAACACCTTTACGAGCCCCGCTTTGTGGATCTGACCCCAAGCGAGGTCTATGCAACTCTACTGGACGAAGGAATCTACCTGTGCTCACAGCGCACCCTCTATCGCCTTCTCAAGGCAGATAGAGCTGACACTCCGCGCACAAGGGCACGAAAACACACCCACTATGCCAAACCAGAACTGCTGGCCACGGGGCCAAACCAAGTCTGGAGCTGGGACATTACCAAACTCAAGGGGCCAGCAACCTGGACGTATTTCCACCTGTATGTCATTATTGATGTCTACAGTCGCTATGTCGTGGGGTGGATGTTGGCCTACCGAGAAAGCCAGGAGCTGGCAAAGCACTTTATCGATGAGACTTTGGCCAAACACAACATCCCTGTGGGACAGCTCACCCTGCATGCGGATCGTGGCTCTGCCATGACGAGCAAGAGCGTGGCTCTGCTGCTCAGTGACCTGGGGGTGGTCAAAACCCACTCTCGCCCCCATGTCTCCAATGACAATCCCTATTCGGAATCGCAGTTCAAGACTCTCAAGTACCGTCCTGAGTTTCCCGAGCGTTTCGGCAGTATCGAGTCTGCTCGTGAGCTATGTTGCCAATTGATGCGTTGGTACAACGGAGAGCATCACCACGGTGGCATCGCGCTCTTGACTCCCCAGATGGTTCATTTTGGACAAGCCTCTCTCGTGATAGAGCGTCGTCAAGCTTGCCTGGACCAAGCCTATGACTGCCACCGTGCTCGCTTTGTCAATCATGCTCCTCTGCATGCCTGCTTGCCTGATGCCGTCTGGATAAATCCACCAGTGCCAACGTCTTTGCCGGTGCCAACGTCTTTGCCGGTCGCCCTCTTGAGTCCTGTGACCCTCTTGAATGACTCGGTCGCGTTGCGTGATGAACCAACCGCGTTACGTAACGAAAGCCCAGTACGTAACGCAGTTTTAGAGAGTCCAATCCCTGGCTCTGACAGCCCAAATCCTAGCGAACCAGGCTCTCTTGAGCAAGTGGTGCAACAGCAATGATGGAGCAACAAAGTTCTCAAAGGGAGCAGTCAGCTTCCCCAGTGGATGGTGCCCAGAAGCGACGTTCTCAAGCGGCTCTACGCCAGCAACGCTTTCGTGAGCGACAAGCCTTGTCACGCTCTTCAGAACAGGCTGCCAAGGGTCTTCCTGCTCTGCCTTCGATTCCCAGTATTGCCGGTCATGCTCGTTGGAATCAAGCCTTAAGCGCGGCTCATCTGTTGGTTGAGCAGGTCAACCAGGAGATGCAATCCTATGGCGAGTCTCGTTCCTTGTCTTGGCAAGACAGTGAGCGCGGCGAAATGTTTAGCCAGCGGCAGGAGGAAGTGGAATCGGTGTTGAACCAGTTGGAGGATCTACTCATCGCCGAGGAAGTGCCCGCATCAAAAGGAAGGAAATGAAATTCGATCTCGTCACCAATTTACCTACAACAAACTGTCTCATTTATATTGACAAGTTCCG
>NZ_JANNYP010000920.1:0-1999 GCF_031410135.1 Armatimonas sp.
ATCCGTTCCAAACATTTTTTTGTTGTGCTCGTATGCGCGGCTGATGCTGCAAAAACCGGTGACACCGTCGGGAAACGCAATAAAGATCGGCTTGGGCTGTTTGTCATCGTGAAATGTCTGCTCAAAATAGAGAAGCGGGCCTTTGTGCTCTCGCTGCGCGAGCCAGCGGGCGGAAAGCCGTGTGGGCAGAAACTTGCTGGTAAGCGGGCCGTTGCGCAGGCTTTGGAGGCGCTTTCCATCGGGTGTGAAGACCTCCAGGAAATCATCTCCTCCCTGATTTTTCTCCGGTACGCACTACCGCAGGTAGACCGTCCCATCAGGAGTGAGAAACGTCGCTTTCAGGAACCAGGCGACAACATACTTGGGATTGTAGTTTGTATTCTTCTGAGAATAGATGGGAAGTGGGACTCTTGCGACCGCCGGAGGAGGACTTTTCACGAGCGTCAATGTCGGATTCATCTTTAGCGACGCTTCACTTTCCCTGTACCGTGACAGCAGGGGCAGGCCCAGGTGTCGGTCGAGCCTACGATTGCCGAGCTACGGACGCCGTACTGCGGGCCTACTACCATTTTCCCGGTGAGATCGTACTGAGGCGCAACCGAGGTATAGGACTCGCCGACGCTTCGGTTGTTCTCAAAACGATACGCCCCTTTGCCTTTGCAAAACGAGCAGGTGACGTAGCTGCGAGGATCATCTGGCTCCACTTTTTTCTTTTGTTTTTGCAGCTCCGCCTCGCTTGGAATCTCATGCCGCTTTTCTTCAAAGCGCTTGTCGCGCATCTGGCGCTCGTAGGCAGACCACGCTTCTTTAGACGCGGCTTCGAAGGCTTTGGCGCGGCTGGCGAGTGCGTTCTGGGTCTGGTCGAAGGCGATGGTCTGCTGCGTGTCGTCCAGATCCATCAGCCACTTGCCACGCGCATCGTAGAGCGTCACGGTCTGGAAAGATTTATCGCGTGCCTGCCGCATCACCGCAATCGTCTGACGATCCAGCGACCAGGCGAAGGGGGAGTTGTACCAGTAGGGCACGCCGTGAATCGTCGTTTTCTGGATTATTTTTCCGGTTGTTAAATCGCACTGAATCGTCTCGACCAAGCCGTCAGCAAGTTGCCGGGAAAGTGAGAATTGGTTCTCCGGGAGAAAGCCGTCGAAATTATAGAAGCCGATGCCTTCGGGGATAGGTGCCTGTCGCTTTCGTTTGACATCGATGATAATCGGCGGCACCAAATTTATTTTGTCCGTCGTCGCCATATCGAATCGAATGGGGATTTTTATGATGTAATCGCCACTTGGCAAGAAGCGTATATCATGTGGACTCGGTTTCTCTTCGTACTCGACGCGATAGTCTGTGCCATCCATCGCAAGCGAAGCAATGCGCTCCGCTTGCTTGCCTTTTTTAGGATAGTCCGACCACCCGAATCGAACCCGGTTGCTCGCCTCGTCCCAAATGACAGACCCGACCCGTGGATTCTGGCCGCGTGCATTCGGCAACTTTTTCGCATCCACTCGCCATAGCTCGATCTTGGCCTTTCGATTGTAAAGACTGACACTGTAGATATCGAAACGAAGAAAATGCTCGGAATCAATCGGGATGAAACCGGGATTGCTGATATCAATAGTGGTCATCAGCGCAGCCTCTTCCCCGATATTGTTCTCTAAGTCAACGAGAATAGGCGAGCGGGATGTATTTCCCTTCGAGGTTTCCCCGTCAAAGATAACCACATCGTTGACGAACGAGAACGGGGGCCGGGCCATGTTCCATTGCGTGGGGCTATCGTCCAGGTAGCTGTCGATGCTGGAGCGGAAGACGAGCTTGCCTGTCTTCACTTCCCAGACCTTATGCTCGTGTCTTCCGAGGGTCGCGACGTAGCGCCCGCCGGGAGAGAACTCGACGTGCTTGCCGTAGCGGACGGTGTAGGGCTCTCGGGACGATTTTTCGAGTCGAAGCGTGGTGTCTTGCATAATTTGATCTTTCCGTTATCCGGGGTAATCGCGGCTGGCGC
>NZ_JANNYP010000921.1:0-45455 GCF_031410135.1 Armatimonas sp.
CAGGAATTAAGATCAGGTACTTCCCCTGTCGCCAGTCCCGGACACGCGAATACAGCCTATCCAGAGGGAGCATGAACTCCATATTACCCGCAAGTGCTTCAAGTAAGGGACGCTTTTGGGTGAAGTAATCGCAAGCAGACAGCCGATCCGCAACCAAGCGCAACATTGGCCCCCAGCCATCCTCGTCTATCACGACCAGTTCCTCGGGTCGGAAGAAAAATAGCCAGGCGAGGGGTATCGTCCAGCGGGAGTCGAAGTAACGGCAGTCGGCGGCGAGCAGGAGAGTCGTTTTATTAACTCCCAGTAGATCGTGTGTGGTCAGATACGCTCGATTTGCCATCCCACAAAAACTCCCCAGCGGGCTTTAGCCTGCTTGCCGCACCAGCGGGCCGCTTTAGCCGCCCGTCTGGTATGCACCCATTTGGAGGGGTTATTTCTCCGCTTGGGGCCAGATCTGATCCCAGGCCGCCATCCAGTTCTCCGCCTTGCTCTGCACCTTGAGCGGCTCGATCACCTCGACCCCGCGTTTATTGCGAAACTGCCCGACTTTATCTACCGTCTCCACTTCAATGGTGATCGTGGTCGGGGAGCCGACGGTGTAGACATGGCCTTTCTTCACCCGCGAGAGCGCCTCGCGAGCACCGTCCTCGATCATCTGGCGGGCACGCACGGGAGGAATCTGGCGGGCGGAGTAGCGTGAGAGGCCGCGCTTCACGGCGACATAGACCGGATCATCGCCGAGGATCTCGCGGCCCTCACGGCAGGTCGCCTCGTCGCCCGTGACCAGCGCGACGGGGCAGCCAAAGTGCCCACAGAGTGCCGCATTGATTCCTAGCTCGCCTACCAAGTCGTCGTTGAACCAGAGATTGCGCCAGGTAACCGTGGAGATCGTGTGACACATCACCCCATCGGGGGTTCCGGCGCGTGCGTGCATCCCCACCATCAGCGCGGCATCGCAGCCCTACTCCAAGAGCTCGGTGTAGCGGCTCCAGGTATGGTGCGCCACCCACTCACAAGCAGGGTGGAGCAGCTCGGGGATGTAGGAGTTAAAGGTCCAGTCGCCGCCCGCACCGTGGCAGTCCACCGCCACAATCTCCGTGGCCCCTGCCGCAACAGCGCCACGCACGGCGGCATTGATCTCTTCCGTGTAGAGCCGACGGCCCTCCTCAAACATCGGAGAGCCGCCTTCCACCTGCTTCCACGTCACGATCCCACTGACGCCTTCCATGTCCGACATGATCAAAACACGCATGAAACTCTCCTACTAAAGCGGCACCCGCCAGAGATTTAGGGTGCCGGACTTGTCAATCCAGGCAACAAAGTCTTCCTGAGGCGAGAGCGAGATATCGGTGGCGGAGACCTCCCACGGAATGAGTACCTGTTTCCCGCTTACCGAATCACCAATCCAGGCTTCATGCCGCGTACTGGTTTTGTTTTTGTACCAGGTGCGCCCCAGCGCATAGAGCCGGGTCTTACCCCAGCGATCGATGAACTCCCCCCACTGTGCCTCATCCCCTCTCTCATCGTCAGTGAAGTCTGGTTGTGTGAAAAGCTTTCCCTCGCTACCCTCGCGGTCCAGGCACTCGACTGCCATCCGAAAGCTACCCTTCTTGCCTGTTGCGGGAACAAGTCCCCCTGCCCAGATCCTTCGCTCACCCGAAAGCGAAACCCAGTCAATGGAGTGAAGTTTTGTCTTGTAGGTCAATTTATAGGTTTCGGGCGATAAGAGAGGACGTACTGTAATTGTTCCATTTTGATGTCCGGTTACAACTCCGTACTTGTTCAGGCGAAAGGCAACCAAGGTTTTATCTTGTAGGTACGCAGGTGTCGGAAGCTCTTTTCCTGTCTCGGGGTCGAGGAAAACAGCGCGGTTTTGAATGGGCTTTTTGAAGGAGAGAAAGACTCCATAGACTGCCCCGGAGCGTGGGTCTATTCGTGCCTGCTCCCAGGAAATCGCGAGTTTCTCCGAGAACTTCACGACTTTCCCTGTCTTGCGATCCCAGCCCAGTCGTGCTCCCTTTTGGCCGTAACCAAAGACAAAGCGAGCGTCAGGAGAAATTAGCCCGACCGAGGTAAATCCGGGGAGTGGCTCTCCTGCATCCCAGTTCTCCGGGGTCAGACGATAGACCTGTGCCCGCTCACCTTGATCGCCGTGCCAGACATACCAGGCGTTCTCTCCATATACGGAATAAATCCTCAGCCGCGGAGAGTGAAGGATTGTGTTGGGAAGAGGTTTTGCGGGGGGAATCTCGCAGTGGGCTAAAAGCTTGCCGGTCTCAGTGCTATAGAGGTGCAGAGAAAGGCCTAACCCCACCGCGATGTAGCGTCCATCGGCGGAAAACTGAGGGCGACTGCGAGGGTTGAGATACTGCTGCCAGCGCCCGTAGACCTGGTGCTGTGTCCCCGAGAGTCGCCAGTTCTCACTAGTGCTCAGTGCCGAACGAATGGCTCTTGGGGCGAGCGGAATCTGCATTGTGGGTTGGCGACTGCGCCAGGTTCCCCAGCTTGTTAGAGCAACGCCACCCAGTGCGAGCAAAAACAGAAGTGGTAGGTAGTTTCGTTGGGAGGAGTTATAGGCAGCCATTGCCTTCTGATTTTACCACCCAAAGCCACAAAAATAACCCTTTCATTGTTCAGACACGAGGTCGAAAGACTGAGTATGTTAAGAGGACTCTACGAAAGTGCGACGGGAATGCGGGCGCGGCAACTCCTTCAGGATGTGACGGCCAATAACCTCGCCAATGTCAACTCCACTGGTTTTCAGCGTCAAGTGGTTGCACTTCATGGTAGCTATGCTCTCACAGAAGAGAAGCGAGCCAGTAACCCCTCTCCGTTTAACACTGCTTTTGCCACGGAGCCTATCGCCACACGCGACACCACGCCAGGATTGGTGCAGCCTACCAGCAACCCACACGATGTGGCTCTCTCTGGCCCCGGCTACATGATGGTGCAGTCCGATAAAGAGGTTCGCTTGGTACGCAGTGCCTCCTTGACACTCAATGCACGCGGCGAGGTCGCTCTCCCCACGGGTGAGCCTGTTCTCGGTGCGAGTGGAACCCCCATTCCTGTGGGGAACTCAGACTGGAAGATCTCGGAGTCCGGGACGATTACGAACCGAAATGGACAGGTTCTGGGACGCCTGCGCCTTGTGATGCCCAATACCCCTCTTACGCCTGTCGGAAATGGCATGAGTGCCGCTGCCGAAGTCCGTGAGCTTGCCCCTGGCACCGTGAACGTGCTCTCCGGTCACCTGGAGCGCTCTAACGTAGACCCCGTCCGCGAGATGGTGGACATGATCAGCGGGATGCGTGCCTACGAGGCAAATCAGAAGTCCATCCAAGCCCAGGATCAGACCCTGGAGAATCTCTTCACCCTTCTTCGCTAGCTCTCTTAAAACCTAAGGAAAACCAAAATGATCCGATCTCTCTACACCGCCGCAACGGGAATGAATGCCCAACAGCTCAACATGGATGTTATCGCCAACAACCTTGCCAACGTCAATACGAATGGCTTCAAGCGCGGCCAGGCAACTTTCCAAGACTTGATGTACCAGACCACCCGCGCCGCAGGCTCCTCCACAGGCCAAGGCTCCCAGGCTCCCACCGGGCTTGAGGTAGGTCTCGGTGTCCGGGCCGTGGGCGTAGACCGTATCCACACCCAAGGAGATCCGAAAGCGGGAAAACCTAATGATCTGGCCATTGAAGGCAATGGCTTCTTCAAAGTCCAGCTCCCCAACGGACAGTTCGGCTATACCCGTGATGGGGCGTTTCAGGTTGATAACCAGGGACAGATGGTCACCAATGATGGCTACATGCTACAGCCTCAGATCACGATTCCCGCAGGAGCTACAGGAATCAGTATCTCTCAGGACGGCACCGTTACCGTCTCACTAGGCGATGGTACCCAATCAGCGGTGGGTCAGCTCCAGGTTGCAAACTTCGCCAACCCAGCGGGACTTTCTGCGATTGGCCGCAACCTGCTCACCATCACACCTGCCTCAGGAGCGGAAGTACTTGGAAACGCGGGCACCGACGGGCGTGGGACGATTCGTCAGGGAATGGTGGAGATGTCCAATGTGAAAGTAGTGGAGGAGATGGTCAACATGATCACCGCCCAGCGCGCCTACGAAGTCAACTCCAAGAGCATCCAGGCATCCGACGAGATGCTCCAGATCGCCAACGGTCTGCGACGGTAATCTCTATGAACCGACGAAGCCTGCTGAGTGCGCTTCTGATCTCGACACTGGCTCCCCTGCCTGCCTTCACGGCAGGCGGGGTGCCCGTTCAACTGACGTTTCGTACCAGCGCCGATGTCGGCAGAAGTGTCATCCACCTAAGCGATATTGCCGAGATTCAGTGTGCCGATACAAAGCTCACCGAAGCCCTATGCCAGCTCGATATTGGCTCGTCCCCTCTTTTTGGCACCAAGCGCACGGTCTCAGTGGCCTATGCCCGCCTGCGGGTCAAGAGCCTCGGGGTGCGCGATGAGCAAGTGCAGTACACCGGCCCGGAAAACGTCGCCATTACACGGGTATTCCAGAGTGTCTCCGGCGATGCACTGCTCCAATTCGCAGTAGAAGCCATTGAGCCCAAGCTCACCGACGGCGTACTTCAGCCTGGCACACCACCACAGGAAGTCCGGGTCGCTCCGGGTGCACTCAGTCTTCGTGCTCGTGAGCCCCGCCTGACGAGTACCTCGGCCAGTGTGATCGTCGAAATCTGCGTGGATCAACAGGTCGAGAGCACGATCACCCTCAACCTGCGTGTTGTGCAGCGTACACGGGCGCTCGTCGCCCGCCATCCTCTGGCCGCAGGCACCATTCTTACCGAAGCCGATCTCGCATTCACCGAGATTCCCGCAAACCCAGGCACGACTTTTCTCTTGGATGCAACCCAGGCACTCGGACGGCAGCTCAGTGTGGCCCTCCGTGAAGGTTCACCGGTTCTGTCAACGCAGCTCCGCCTGATTCCCCTAGTGCACCGAGGGGCACGGGTAAAAGTGACCTGCCGCAGTGGCTCTGTCGCGCTTGCCTGCACGGGCGAGGCCCAGCAAGATGGCACGATGGGCCAGACCATTCGTATTCGCAATGTCATCAGCCAGCTCGATTTTAGCGCCCGTGTTATCGGGCCAGACGAGCTGGAGATGGTCTTTTAAAAACCTAAGGAAACTCTTATGAAACGCCTAAAACAGCTCGTCCTAGCAGCTCTCACTCTCCCGATTGCCTCCTACGCCCTCGCCGACACGATCTACCCCACGGATAAAAAACGCAGCATGTTCGCTGACCGTCGCGCCCACACAACCGGGGATGTGGTCACCGTGATTATCGCCGAGAGCACCACGGCGATCCAGTCTGCCGATGTGGACATGAAGCGTAGCGGGGAGGCCAGTGCCAAGGGAGGTGAGGGGCTCTGGGGGCTCATGAAGCTTATCCCACGTGCGTCTTTAGGCGGCTCGACCGCGCAAAAAGGCTCCGGCTCCACCACGCGCAACTCCCGGCTCACGACCACCATCACCTGCCGTGTCATTGAGGTCACCAGCACTGGACAACTTGTGATTCGAGGAGATCGGACCGTGAAGATCAACGAGGATGTGCAGACCCTGCGCTTCTCGGGGATTGCGCGCTTTGAGGACGTGATGCAGGACAACTCAATCTCCTCCAATGTTATCGCCGATGCCCAGATCGAGGTCTTTGGAAAAGGCCCGGTGGATCGCCATACGAAACCCGGCCTACTCGGTCGTGTCTTTGAGTTTTTGTTTTAAATCTCTCCCACAAATAACCCTTTCATTATCCTCCTCTTCTGTCGAAAGATAGAGAGGAGGAACGTATTTAAGGTGTTTCGTCAAAATTATAAAAACATAGCCACAGCCAGTGTGGTCAGCCTCAGTGCCCTGATTCTGGTGAGCACAGGCCGTGCAGCCGATCTGGAGCCCACTACCAACCAAGCGCCGGGTAAGCAGCCCCCCGCCAAGCTGGAAGTAACCGAGATAGCGGGCAACAAAGACGCAAAGAAGACTCCTCAAGCCAAAGAGACCAAGCCTAGCCCCGCAGAGCTAAAACCCGTTCCCGTGGTGATCAAACCCTCTGCCAAACCCGTGCTGCGCCCTATTACTACCGATTCCGCTGCACGCCCCAATGCGAGTGTCTTTAGCCCTGGCGGCTTCCCCATTCCCACAGTCCGAATCCGAGACATTGCCCGTGTGGAGAGCGTTCGCTCCAACCAGTTGGTTGGCTATGGCCTCGTGGTTGGCCTCAATGGAACCGGCGACACGCAGCAGTCTCCGTTTACGATCCAAGCCGTGGTCGCCATGCTCCAGCGCTTTGGCGTGACCGTAGACCCCAGAGTGCTCCGCACGAGGAACGTCGCTGCCGTCATGATTACCGCCGAGATTTCCGCCTTTGCCAAGAACGGCAGTAAGCTCGATGTTACGGTCTCTTCCGTGGGAGATGCTATGTCTCTCCAAGGTGGCGTCCTACTGCAGACTCCGCTAATTGGAGCGGATGAAAATGTCTACGCCGTGGCGCAGGGCGGCCTCATGATCGGGGGCTTCGCCGCGGGAGGAGGCGGCAACAGCGCCACCAAAAACCACCCCACCGCAGGGCGTGTCCCGGAAGGTGCCATTGTCGAGCGCGAGATTCCCACCAAGCTCACTGCCAGCGATGGCTCGGTGCGCATCAACCTCTCCACGCCGGACTTTGAAAACACCACGAAGATCGCTCTAACGATCAATGAAAAGCTGGGGGCAGGCACGGCGAGTGCTCTCGACTCCACCACGATTCGGGTGCAGCCTCCCGCAGGCTACGATGATCCCGTGCGCCTGATCGCCGAGGTGGGTGCCCTGATGGTTCAGCCCTCTGTGCCTGCCAAAGTCGTGCTGAATGAGCGCACGGGAACGGTGATTATCGGCGGCAATGTCCGAATCGCGCCGGTCGCAGTGGCGCATGGCGCACTGACCGTTGAGATTACGTCGGAGACCCTGATCTCCCAGCCCGGCCCTCTTTCCCGTGTGGGGGAGACCGTGGTCACCGGCCAAACTGATGTGGCTGCCGGAGAGAACCGGGCATCGCTTGTCGAGCTAAAGCCTGGGGCCACTCTGGCCGAGCTGGTTCGGGCGCTCAATGCCCTCCGGGTGAGCCCGCGTGATGTGATCGCCATTATCTTAGCCATTAAAAATGCGGGGGCACTCTTTGCCGAGGTTGAGGTACAGTAAGATGCAAGTAAATCTACCAGGTGCTTCGACGGCCTCAATGACTTCTATGGCTCAGGCCGGGACGAAGCTTACCACCGTTAAAGAAGCAGCCGAGCAGTTTGAGAGTCTCTTTGTCGGGCAGCTCCTAGAGGCCATGCACCGCACCGCTCCCAAAGGGGGTGCGATTCAGCACGGTAGCGGCGAAGAGATGTTCCGCCAGATGTTTGATCAGGAAATCTCTCAGAGAATCGCACAGCGTGGCGGTCTGGGAATCGGTGAGATCCTGGTTCAGCAGTTCGACGGAGAAGGGAAATAGCCATGCGAGTTGATAGTGGACTGAGTGTCAGTGCAATCGCGGCGCTACGGGGAGCCAAAAACCGTACGATCGAATCCTCGGCAGAGGGTCCTGATGCCACCGTGATCTCCCAGCGTGCGGAGGACATCCAGACGGCTTTTGATGCCCTCAAAACCGCCCCCGATGTTCGCACCGACGAAGTGGCGGAGCTACGCACCCAGATTGAGCAAGGCACGTTTCAGGTAGATGAGGACGCTCTGGCGGAGAAGCTTCTGGAGTCACATCCCTAAACATGACAGCTTCCTCGATGGGAATACGTCAGGCCGAGTGGAGCGCCGAGGATCTGGTCTCCCTCCCCCGTTTAGTGGAGATTGCCCGTGATCTGCTCCGTCGCCAGCAAGACGCGCTGATCCAGGGGGATGTCCTTCGGGTGGAGCGCTACCATGAGGCAATCGCCAAGATCCTGACGACACTGCGCGGTCATCTGGCTCGTGAGAGCAGTTTTGAGGCACGTACCGCTCTCGACCAGCTCCGCCAACAGATGCGCACCAACCGACTCCTGCTGGAAAACGGCCTGGCAGTCACGGATCATTTTGCCGCCTCGCTTGCAGAAAACCCGAGCATGACCTCGGTGCTGCTGAGCGAGAAAGTTTGAAAATTTAAAAGTTTGAGTTTAAGCAAAGAGAGTTAAGGAAATCACACAAAATGTCACTACAAGGAATCTATCTCGCCAGCCGAGCACTCAATGCCCACCAGCGCGCTCTGGAAACCACCGGGCAGAATATCGCCAATGTCAACACACCAGGCTACTCCCGACAGGTCACGGCGCTCCGCTCGGTCAGCTCTGCTGATAGTACTACCCTCGCGGGAGTCAGCAATGGGGTTGGAGGCGGAGTGGATGCTAGTATTATCCTCCGCAGCCATGCCTCCTGGCTGGATCGCTCCACTGACTCTCTCCGCGCTCAAGTGGGCGATGCGGCGATTGCCAGTCAGCTTGCCACCCGCATTGAGGGCGTGACGGGTGAGCCCAGCGACACGGGCCTCCAGGCCAGCTTAGACCGCTTCTTCACTGCCTTTCAAGCCGTCGCAGATCGTCCCAACGACTCCACACTCCGCACCGCAGCCGTCCGTTCCGCCACCCAGGTCGCGGATCGCTTCCAGCAGGCCTTCTTCGATCTGGATGCGGTTCAGAGCGAAGTTCAGGATGGTGTCGAGAGTAATATCCATCAGCTCAATAGCCTCACTCAGCAGATCGCCGGTCTGAGCCGCACGATTGGGTCTGCCCAAGCGGTTGGTCAGCCTGCCAGCGAGCTCCTGGACCAGCGGGATCAGCTTCTCAACCAGCTTACCCAGCTCACAGGCGCACAAGTCTCGGGCAGAGACGGCGGCGATCTTGTGGTCAGTGTGGGTGGCATCACGCTGGTACAAGACGGCGAAGCGCAGACAATCCAGCTCGGCCCAGATGGCTCCCCCAGCCTGACTGATGGCACCAAGCTGGTTGCCAGCGCGGGAGAGCTCGGTTATCGGCTGAAAGCGGTGCAGCAAGAGATTCCCAGCCACAAGAGCCGCCTGATGGCGATCCGTGACACGCTCGCCACCCAGGTCAACCAGCTCCACGCAACAGGCACCGACAGAACGGGTGCAGCAGGCGGCCCAGTCTTTGTCTTTGACTCAGGCGGCACGATGTCCGTGAGTGCAGTGCTTCAAGGCGACTCGAATCGTCTGGCCATTGGCGATGGAACTGCAGGCGATGGGGCCGTTGCGGGGACGATCTCTCAGCTCCGTAACCAGCCCAGCATTCTGCCCGCCTACCAGACCCTAGTTGGGGAAGTCGGCACACGCGTCAGCTTTGCCAAGCAGCGCCTGGAGATGACCCAGGCCAGCCTGACCCAGCTAGAGACCATGCAGTCGTCGGAGAGTGGTGTGAACTTAGATGAAGAGCTGGCCACCATGGTTGCACAGCAGCATATCTATGCCGCCTCCGCCCGCCTCCTTTCCACCTACGATCAGATGCTGGACACCTTGATTCAGCGCACCGGTGTTTAAATAAACTAACGGAGAGAAAACCATCATGAGAATCACCACTTGGATGACCCACCAGCAGCGACTGGCAAATCTACAGAGTACAGAAGCGCGTCTCAACAAGGCCCAGAACCAGGTCAGCTCGGGTCGGAAGCTGGAGCGCACCTCCGATAACCCCACAGGGGCTGTCGAGCTACTCACGATTCAAACAAGGCTCACCGAGCGTGAGCAGCAAGGGGCGAGTATCAAGGGTGCCCTTCCTCTGATGAAGGCAACCGAGTCATCGCTTGGGGACATCTCCAATGCCCTCCTCAGCGCTCGCAACGCGGCGCTTCGAGCCGCCAATACCGCCACCGGTAGCGATGCGGATCGTGCGGCGCTCGCAGCGCAGATTCAAGCGGCAAAGCGCACGGTGCTCCAGCAAGCGAACCTGAAAGTGGACCAGCGCTATCTCTATAGTGGCACCAAGAGCGATGTTCAGCCCTTCACCGGAGATTCTGTCACCTATGCGGGCAATACACGTGCTCTCAAGATCGATGTCACCGATGGCAATCCCATTGAGATCAGTGTCACGGGGGAGCAGATTCGTGGTGGTCAAGCAGGCAGTGACCTGTTTGCAAACCTTACGGCGCTGGAACAAGCAGTTCGTGCAGGAGATAGCGCTGCCATCCGTGTGGGGATAGATAAGCTGGATGGGGATCGTGACCGCGTGATCAACCTGCGCGGAGATATGGGATCCCGCCTCAACTACTTAGAGATGGCCCAAGATGGCATTGATAAGGAAGTTATCTTACTACAGACCAGGCAGTCCGATCTGCGCGATGTGGATCTGGCCGAGGCAATCGTCACGGCAAAACTAGCGGAGAACGGCCAGCAAGCAGCGCTGGCAATGGCAAGCAAGATCGGGGGTATGTCCCTTCTTGATTATTTACGGTAAAGTGAGTCCAACTGAAGTGAGCGTAAAAACTGAGGTGAGCGTGAAAGAGTTTGATACAACCCGTTTTGGGCGTCTAAGCCTTCCTGAAGAAGCGGTCATCCACTTCCCGGTAGCCCTTCTGGGACTAGACAATCGGCATGACTACTGTCTCCTGGAGCACGACAATATGGCTGGCTTCTACTGGCTCCAGTCGCTTCAGGACCCTGCCGTCGCCTTAATTGTCACCGACCCCTTTCGCCATATCCCTGAATACGAGGTCGAGATTCCCGATAGCCAAGTGGAGCTTCTGCGTGCCAAAGATCCGTCGGATCTGACTCTCTACACCACGATCTCTATGGCGGCGGATCATAGCCAGGTTTGTACGAACTTACTAGGTCCACTGGCTATAAACCATGAAGAGCGTGTTGGCACTCAGATTGTCCAACATGGAAGCAACTACACCTGCCGCCATACCTTGGCCATGCGTCAGCCGGTAGAGAAAGTTTGAGGCGAGCGGATGCTGGTTGTTGCACGTAAATCGGGTCAGTCCATTTTAATCGGCGATGATATCGAGGTTGTGGTCATTGGCATCCGTGGCGATCAGGTTCGTCTGGCGATCAAAGCCCCGCGTAGCCTGATCATCCAGCGCCGAGATGCTTTGGAGGAAGTTCAGCAGGACAACCTTGCCGCACTCACTGCCGCCGATGATGTCTTCCGTTTAATGGGCAACTCTACTTCGGACTCTCCCCAAAAAACAGGGACGGGGCCTCGTGTTGTCACGAAACCCCGTCCCCCTTCGACTCGCTGAGTGTACGGAAAACTCTCAGTGTCTCTGTAATGCTTAGTGGATTCCCACCGCATCACTGACATGTGTCTTAATCCCAAGCGGATCTTTGGGATCGTTGCCTTCCCAGGGGCGCATGTCCTGGTTGTGGAGCTTCTCCAGGGTTAGCTCCATAGACTTATTTTGCACATCGTGCCCGGTGATAATCGCAGGCTGAGTGGCCCCATTTTTAGCCTGGCCCGCCTGCTTCTCGTCTGGCCCCTTCTCATCAGGCAGGGAGCTAAAGAGCACCACAATGGTCACACGGCGGTTCGAGGTGTCCGAAGGTTTGGTAGGAACCCGAAGCTGGCTGGCCGCGTAGCCTCGGATCTGCTCCACCTGGTTTTTCTGAAGCCCTGAGACCTCCATCACCCGACGGGCTGCATTGGCACGATCCGCGGAGAGCTCCCAGTTGGAGTACCCGCTGCCATTGCCAAACGGAACCGCATCGGTGTGCCCCTCAATCCAGACTCGGTTAGGCAGCTGCCCGATCTCTTGAGCGATCAGCTTTAGAATCCCGACAGTAGGCGCGGGCAGCTCCGCAGAGCCGCTGGCAAAGAAAGGCGAGTTCTCCGCCTCGACAAGCTCAATCATCATGCCATACGACGTTAGCTTGATCTCAACTTGCTTGCCAAGTCCTGCAACCGTGGGCTGACCCTCAATTTTAGATTTAATCTGCGTATCCGCCTTGACCATCTTCTCCCGCTGGAGTTCCATCGCAAGTTCGCGCCAGTTTTTGGCATTGAGACCCACTCCACTGCCAATGGAAACTGGGCTCTTGCCCCCCATCGCCATATTGGAGATTCCCACTTTACTCCGAGAGCTAGAAGAGGGATTGTTAAAGTACTCCTGAATCTCCTCTTTGGTCTCTTGATCCATACTGACGATCCACATCACCAGGAAGAAGGCCATCATCGCGGTTACAAAGTCAGCATAGGCCACTTTCCACGAGCCACCGTGGTGCCCCGCCACGATCACTTTCTTTTTTGTGATTCGGATAATCGGACGGAGCTGCTCTTCGGAAGGATCTGCGCTCATAGTGCCTCCTTACTTACCTTTTTGCTCTTTGAGCAAGAGTTCGAGCTCCGTAAATGAGATGCGCACACCGGGCTCGATACTGCGGCGAGCAAACTCAACAGCCGTCATCGGAGGCTCGCCATTGGCGAACGCAATCAGTGCTACTTTTAAGCAGACCAGATACGCCGTCTCTGCCTTCGCCTGCCCCTCACAAGCCTGTGAGAGAGGGCTCAGCACGCCGTAGGCCAAGAGAATACCCAAGAAGGTTCCGACAAGAGCCGCACCAACCTTCTCTCCGATCTCCGCCGCAGCCCCCCCAATGGCTCCCATGGTCACGACAACCCCAAGAACGGCGGCGACGATTCCAAAGCCGGGCATAGCATCCGAGGTTCGGGCGAGAACATGAGAGGCAACCAGCGCCTCTTCGGCGTGCTGCTCGATATCCACTTCCAGCATCTCTCCCAAGTGGTGTGCCTCAATGGCTCCCGAGAGCAACACTTTGACCGTATCCGCAAAGAACGAAACGGCGTGGTGGTTGTGCGCCAAAGTCGGGTACTTCTTGAAGAGCTCACTCTCATGAGGACTCTCAACATGCTTCTCTAGAGCCAGCAGACCATCTTTCTTGGCGAGGGCGAAAACCTCGTATAGAAACGTCAAAAGCTCCGAGTACGCCTTCTGAGTGAAGGGGTTACCTTTCGCCAGCGCAAAGGCACGTTGAAATGTCGCCTTCACGGCTGGCAGAGGGTTCCCCATGAGCATCGCTCCCAGGGCAGCCCCTCCAATGATGATAAACTCAGAGACCTGAATCAGGACCCCGATCTGGCCGTGGTGCATGATGTAGCCACCAAGCACACTTCCAATGACGATTATAAACCCAACAATTACCAACATTTTAGCGATCTCCGTACACTAAGGCGCTTCTACTCTCCGAAGGGTTCAGAGCCAAGAAGCATACCTGCTATGTTTTCGGTTAGGAGATCGCATCCATAGAGACGCTAATATTTCTAAAACACGGTAATTAAACGGTTAAAATCGCATTTTTAATCCATTTTCCAATAATTAACGCATAAATACCGACATTAAAATTACCAGTACGACCTAGTAATTACACGGTATCTTTGCTAACAACCCGTTTTGGCAGAGAGCTTACCAGTCCCTCCCGAACCGCAAAGACAGCGGCCTCGGTTCGGTTGGGTAGCTCAAGCTTCTGCAAAATACGCTGAACATGAAGCTTGACCGTATGAACACTCATGTGGAGCTGCTCGGCGATATCGCGGTTGGTGAGTCCCTCCGCGACATGAGCAAGCACCTCGCGCTCTTTGGGAGAGAGACCCGCGAGAGGCTGCTCTTGCTCCCGAAGCTGACGGGCGAGGCGATGGTACTCCTGAAAGATGCGCCGAGAGACCTGCCGTGTAAACCAGACCTCACCGCGCCCTAGTGCACGGATCGCTTGGGGAAGAACGGTAATACCCTCCGTCTTGGTAACGACGCCTCGGGCACCGTTCTGTGCCGCCATTACCTGAGCATCCTCCGCCTCCTCGCTCACCAAAGTCAAGAACATGGCATCGGGTTTCTGGAGGAGCACTCGCTCCAGCAGCGCCAGACCACTGGCACTACTCCACTGTAGATCCAGAATAATCACATCAGGCTGGCCTAACATCACCACGTCCAGTAAGCTCTCGGGATCCCCCACCGCCCCCGTTATCTGGAAATCGTTTTCTTGTGTCAGCCGTTCCGCCAGAAGATTGCGAAGGAGAGGATCCTCGACCGCCAGTAAAATTTGAACCATCCTGAGAAACTCCTGAAGTTAGAGCAGTGTATCTGCCTGCAATACACTAGATTATAGCGGGTGATTCTCCGTTTGGAGTGCTCCACATGCACAAGTGGCTAAAAATTATTAGCCGCATAAGCTATGCTCCAAGGTGCCTAAACCTACGATACTTCAAAGTGGCAGTGTCTCAATAAGACAAGCCATCCCTTGATTGAGGGAAAGGAGTTCAAGCAGTGTTTGAAACACGTACCGATATTGTAGTTCGCGGAGCACTCAATGGCATGTCGGCCCGGCACCGCGCGTATGTAGATGCTGTTGCCAACGCAGAGACTCCCGACTTCATCCCTAAGACTGTCGAGTTTGAGGAGCAGCTTCGTAGTATTCGCGATGCCATGCTAGCCGATCCGCTCCATGCCGATGCTCTCTCACAGCCGGATCTCGATCTTACCACCAAACCCAGTAAACAGACTCTAGGACGCGCCGATGGCAACCAGCTCTCCATTGATCAGCAAGTTGTCGAGCTTGCGGTCAACCAGCTCTCCTACGAGGCTCTCACCCAGGCAGCTCGTCTGCGTCACGATATCCTCCACAGCGTCATTACGGAGGCACCGCGCTAACGTAGCCCGGTGAGGAGTTTTTACCATGTCTATTTCCAGTTTAAGAATCAGCGGAAGTGGCCTCAGCGCTGAGCGTGCCCGTCTTGATACGGTCTCTCGCAATATCGCCAATGCAGAAACCACACAGCGTAGCGATGGCCAGGCGGGCCCCTATCTGCGCCAGATGGTGCGCTTTGAGTCTATTACCGGTGAGGATGGCAAGCCAGGGGGAGTTAAAGTAACCGATACCCTGGAGCTTGCAGAGGGTGTACAGAGCGTCCATCGTCCTGGCCACCCGGATGCCGACGCCAATGGAAATGTCGCCATGCCCAACGTGGACATGATTGAAGAAATGGTGGACATGATCGCCGCGACCCGTGCCTATGAAGCCAATGTGGGAGCCGCCAATGCCACTAAGACCATGATCTCTCGCGCTATTGAACTAGGACGGATCTAAAACTCCTTGTCCTGAGGAACTGTTATGCCAGACCCTATTAACCCTATCTCAAGCTCTTTTATGCCATCCCCGCGCACCCAGAATACGGGAGGCGCAGGGGATGCACAAAAAATCCTTGCCAACTTTCAGAGTATCGCCAATCCCGGCAGTGCCCAAGCAGCAGGTAATACCAATGGTGCCCTTCCCCCCAATGGAATGACCGGCCTTCTTAACGACCCCAAGGCCACACAAGCCCTTAATGGCCTCCAGAATAACCCGGGGATGGCCGTGCAGGGAGTCGGAGCAGGACAAGACTCTCAGAACCTGGGAAACCGGACACTGAGTGAGAACGACACGCTTCAGATGTCCACCAGCTCGGGCTTCGCGGCCCTTACAGGTGGAGCGGTGGCTCCCGCATTTGGGGAAGTTGTTGAGGGCTTTATTAAAAACGTCAATCAGTCGCAACAGAAGAGCGAGGAGCTCACTGAGGCTCTGGCGCTCGGTGAGCCTGTCGATGTGCATCAGGTAATGCTCGCACTCAATGAAGCCAGTGATGCTATGGCGCTTACGCTCCAGGTGCGCTCACATGCCCTCAAAGCCTACCAAGATCTGATGCAGATCCCTCTTTAAGTTTATTGATCTTAATATTTCATTAGAAATCTCTTACTGCTATGCTTAACTCTCTTAAAAATAACTTTAACGCACTCTCAAACCTACAAAAGGCGGGACTTGCTGCTATTCTGGTCGCAGTCTATGGTGGGGTTCTCGCCCTTACCATCACGTCCAGCCGTCCTACCTATGGAGTGCTTTACTCAAAGCTCTCTTTGGAAGATGCCAGTGCCATCAAAACCAAGCTACAAGAGCGCAATATCAGCTTCAAGCTGGAATCGGATCGCAGAGGGGAGACCATCCAAATCCCTGCGGATCAGGTCCCGGGCACCCGCTTAGATCTTGCCGGAATGGACCTTCCCAAGGACCACGCGGATGTTGGCAACGAGATCTTTGATAAGACAACCTGTGACATCACTGAGCCTGTTCAAAAAATTAACAAGAGGCGTGCAATAGAGGGTGAGCTCAGCCGTACGATAAAGGGTCTGACAGGCGTTAAGGATGCCAGAGTGCATATCGCAATGCCCGTTAAGGCTGTCGCCTCGAAGCCGGCAGAAGACGGCAAAGCCGCCGTCACCATACACATGCTAAAAGGCTATCAGCTCAATGTGAAGCAAGTTATAGGGATCAAGTACATCGTCGCCTCCTCCGTGGAGCGTCTCACTCCAAAAAAAGTTATCATCCTCGACTCCAAAGGCAATATTCTTAATACTCCGCACAAAGATCCCTCTTTAGCTTATTAATCTTAGTCTGTCTCTAGAACTCTCTTATTTACTATGCTTAACTCTCTGAAAAACAACTGGAGCGCACTCTCGAACCTACAAAAGGCGGGACTTGCTGCTATTCTGGTCGCGGTCTTTGGCGGGATTCTCGCCCTTGCCATCACGTCCAGCCGTCCTACCTATGGAGTGCTTTACTCAAAGCTCTCTATGGAAGATGCCAGTGCCATCAAAACCAAGCTACAAGAGCGCAATATCAGCTTCAAGCTGGAATCGGATCGCAGAGGTGAGATCATCCAGATCCCTGCGGATCAGGTCACGGGCACCCGCTTAGACCTTGCCGGAATGGATCTTCCTAAGGGCCATGCGGATATTGGCGACGGGATTTTTGACCAGAACAAATTTGGCATGACCGATGCCGTTCAAAAGATAAATAAGCGGCGGGCAAATGAAGGCGAGCTGAATCGTACGATAAAAAGCCTGGAAGGCGTTGATGATGCTATCGTGCATATCGCAATGCCCGATAAGACTGCCTTCTCGGAGCCGACAGACGATGTCAAAGCCTCCGTCACCATACACATGCTAGAGGGCTACCAGCTCAGTGCGAAGCAGGTTACAGGAATCGTAAAACTGATCGCCTCCTCCGTGGAGCGTCTCACCCCGGATAAAGTGACCGTCTTAGACTCCAAAGGCAATAGCCTCAACAGTCCAGGCGAAGGGGAGAATATCGGCAGAGACCAGATAGACATGGAGGAGCGCTATGAGCGTCGCCTTACCGACGATCTTCAGCGCCTTGCCGACCGTGCACTTGGCCCCAGTCGTGCGGAGATCATAGTACGAACAGAACTAGACTGGGATCAGAGCCAGCTTCTCCGCGAGACCTACAAGCCTAGCGGCCCCAATGGCGGCAACCTGCCCACCAACGAGACCAAGAGTAGCGAGGTTTACACCAAGCAAGAAAAAGATGCTCCGACGGCTCCGGGAACTATGACAAACCTGGTGACTAACAATAAAAATCAGGTAGGTGATTACAACCGTATTAACAATACCAATACCTATGCGGTTGATAAACTCAACGAAAAGCGCACGATGGCTCAGGGCAAGATTAAGCATCTCTCTGTTGCTATCTTATTGGATGAAGCAGCCAATATTGCCCCCATCAAGCAAACGGAGCTACGAAATACACTCGCCGCCGCAGCGGGTCTGGATCTGAACCCGACCACAGCAGGGGGACGCGGCGATCAGATCTCCCTGACTGTGCTGGCCTTTAACCGCGCCGACGAAGAAAAGGCGAAGGCAGACTCTCTTGCGGCCACTAAGCAAGAGACACAGATGGCACTTATCCGAAATGGAGCGGCCCTAGCAGCCTTAGTTCTGGTGGCGATCTTTACGATGATCATGATGCGACCCCGGCATCCCAAGAAACAGAAACTAGATGCGACCCTGGATGATACAGATAACCCTGCACTTCCTAGCGGCAGGAAGAATGCCCGTGGAATCGCAGGAGCCCCTGCAGGTCTGAATGAGGATGGGCAACCTAACAACAGAGCCGACGGTGGGATCAACGAGATTCCTCTTGATGAGGACGAGCTCGCAACGCCCCTTGGCCGCATCCGCAGAGTCGCCACTAACCAGCCCGAAGATGTCGCGGCGATGCTCCAGGACTGGCTCCGCGAACAGCCCATAAGCCGACACTAACTTTTTTAGAATACTTGATACCTAGACGCTCGAAAGCAAGCGATGGCAACTATGGATGAACTTCTCCCGCGATTTAATACAAATGACCCGCTCTACAAAGGGGCCATTCTTCTGCGCTCTGTGGGTGCGGAACTGGCTGCCAGTATATTAAGCTGTCTTAGTGAAGCCGAGATGGAGCTCATGATCCAGACCATGTCCCACCTGGGGCATGTGGCGGGCAAGGAGCGGGATCGGATTCTGGAGGAGTCTGAGGAAGACCTCCGCCACTATGTCAATGGTCTGCACACCACGCCTGAGTACACCCGTCAGATTCTGGAGACCATCGGCTCCGAACGTGCGAACACGATTCTGACCAATGAGCGTGAAGCAGAAGCCCCTCCGCTCACTCTGGAGCGCATTGTTAAAGAGACCCTCCCCGAGACCCTCGCTTCGTTAGTGAGTGAAGAGCACCCGCAGATGATCGCTGTTTTAGTGAGCCAGCTTCCTCTGGACAAGGCAGCCACCATGCTCACGGCTCTTCCGAGTGAGTTACAGACCAGTGTCACAGCACGCCTTGTACAGCTAGAGACTCCCTCGCCCCGTGCTCTGAGGCACCTAGAGCAGGCACTCGCTGTCAAGCTCCAAATGGGAATCATGGATACGAAAGAGAGCCCGGCAGGTCCTCGCCATGTCGCCGATATCCTCAGTCGCATGCGCCGCTCGGTGGAGACCCTCTTTCTCACGTCGCTGGAAGAAAATGCTCCTGACCTGGCCCGCGAGGTTCAGCGCTACCGATTTACGTTCGAGAACTTGATGGAGCAAGAGGGCCGTGTGCTCCAGCGCATCCTTCGCGATCTGGATACGAACACCCTCCCTCTGGTGATCAAGGGACTTCCAGAGGACCAGATCGAGCTGATCTATGGCAACATGTCCGAGCGTGCCGCCGAGCGTATTCGAGAAGAAGTCGAAAGCCTGGGCACGGCTCGTCTGCGCGATATCGAGGCAGCACAACAAAAAATGGTCAACCTAGCAAAATCGCTGGCGGACAAGGGCGAGGTGACACTGGTCACGGCCAATCAAGAAACTGAGGAAGAAGCGCTTGCCTGAGCTTGTCCAGCCTTATGTGATCCGCTCTGCGCGCCGCATCGGCAACGAGGTTCGCACCTGGGAGATCGCGGCAGCACGCCCCGATTTCTCTGCCTCGGCTGCCAAGACGGATACGACGGCTCTCTACCAGGAGGCCGTGCGCGAAGCGGAATCGCTGCTTACCGATGCCCGACTTGCGGTTCAGCAGCTGCGCGAGTCCGCCCTGCGCGAGCTAGAGCTGGAGGCAGAGCGTGTGCTCGCCAAGGCGCATGCCGAAGGGATGGAGGCGGGTCTCAACGAAGGCCGCGCACAGCTTCAGACCGAGTGCCAGTCGCAGCTCGAGCCCTTGCAAGCCCTTCTTACAGAGCTCCCCGCTGCCTGGACTCAGTTCTGCCACAATCAAGTACCCACCATGACCGAGATCTGTATCAAGGCCACCGAGTCTATTTTGCATGAGCAGCTCACGCTGGAGCCAGAGCGTATTGCCGCCATTGTCCGCGCCGCCATCTCCCATGTGCCCCATGGCCATGAGCTAACGGTCGCCGTTCATCCCGACGATTTACCCCTGCTCAAACTAGAGACACTGACAGCACGTAGCACGGACCATGTCCAGCTCACCCCAGACCCCAGTCTCAACCGTGGAGGCTGCCGTATAGAGAGCCGCCAGGGCGTGGTAGACGCGACTTCTGAGGGGGCCATGCGCCGCCTCGCACAAACCTTGAGGGCTGCATGAAACCGACTCTTAGCTCCCCTCTGCTGGACTGGAGTGCCAAGCGCCACCAGCTCTCCCACTTTGACCCTATCGAGACCAGCGGCAAGATCACCCAGGTGGTGGGGCTGGTACTGGAGTCCGAAGGCCCTTCGGCGTGTCTGGGCGACCTGTGCTATATCGAAACACCCGGCTCGGAGACTCGTGTTCCTGCGGAGGTTGTCGGCTTCCGCCAGGAGCGCCTCCTGCTAATGCCACTCGCCGAGACGGGGCGGATAGGTCAGGGGAGCCGCGTGGTCAATAGCCGCCGTGCCCTCACTGTCCCAGTGGGACATGGCCTCTTAGGCCGCGTGATAGACCCACTAGGCCGCCCGATGGATGGTCTGGGACCACTCGTCAGCGACCAAAACTACCCGCTCGACAACCGCCCTCCTGCCGCCATGCAGCGCCAGCGCATTGAGGAGCCACTGGGATTCGGGGTGCGCACCATTGACTCCCTGCTCACCATTGGCCGTGGCCAGCGCGTCGGAATCTTCGCCGGAAGTGGCGTGGGAAAGAGTACCTTGTTGGGCTCTATCGCCCGAAACTCAGAGGCGGACATCAACGTGGTCGCCCTGATCGGAGAGCGTGGTCGTGAGGTTCGTGAGTTTATCGAACGCGATCTGGGACCGGCGGGCCTTGCTCGCTCCGTGGTGATTGTTGCAACATCGGATCAGCCCGCCGTGGTTCGCCTTAAAGGTGCCCTCGCCGCCACCGCGATTGCCGAGTACTTCCGCGACCAGGGCCAGCAGGTTCTGCTGATGATGGACTCCCTCACCCGCTTTGCCTGGGCACAGCGCGAGATTGGGCTGGCCATTGGAGAGCCGCCCACCACCCGTGGCTACACGCCCTCGGTGCTGGCAATGCTCCCAAGGCTGCTAGAGCGAGCGGGTACGGCAGAGAGAGGCGCGATCACCGGGCTCTACACCGTTTTGGTAGATGGCGATGACATGAACGAGCCGATCGCCGATGCAGCACGAAGTATCTTAGACGGCCATATTGTGCTGCGGCGTGAGCTCGCGGCCCGAGGCCACTACCCCGCGATTGATGTTCTGGATTCTGTCAGCCGTCTGATGAGCGAAGTGGCCTCGAAAGATCATAAAGCCGCAGCCAATCGCCTGCGGGAGCTGATGGCCACCTACCAGGAGTCTGAGGACTTGATCCTGCTAGGAGCCTATGTAGAGGGCACCAATGCCAAGCTTGATCAGGCAATCGCCTGCCGAGACAGAGTGCTGGCCTTTCTGCGCCAGCCCCCCGACGAGCCAACGGACTGGGAGACCATGGAAAAGTGGCTGAATGAGGTCGTGGCATGAGGCGCTTTCGTTTTCGCCTAGAGACACTCCTGCGGGTGCGCAACATGGCCGAGCAGCAGGCACAGGCCGCTCTTTCGGAAGCCGAGCGCGGTGTCGCCAGCGCAGAGCGTGCCCTCACCCAGATTCTCCAGGAGCGCGAGCAGCACCGGGCGTACTATGCCCGTCTCCAGGAGCAGCGCACTCCTGATATGGCTCTTATTACAGCAAGCTGCCAGTACACCGACATTATTGAAGAGAGCCTGGAAGCCCAGCGCCAGCAAGTCCGCCTCGCCCTAGAGCTGCGTGACACGCGCCGTGATGCGCTCAAGCACTGCCGGCAGGAGTGTGAGGTGCTTGAGAAACTAAAATCGAAGAAACACCAGCAGCACCAGCAAGAAGCGGCTGCCGAAGAGCAAGCCTGGCTCGATGAAGTCGCGATACTTCGTCTGAGCCGTGCATAGGATACCAACAAGGAAAACTGTCATGATCGAAGCCATTACACGCATTGAAAACCGTATCCAACAAATTCGCGCTCTGATTGAGCCGGAGATACCTTCGTCCGAAAAAATAACGCGGTGGAACGCAAATTCGGGCTTGTCTTCTCCCTACAATATGTCGAAAGAAGAGTTTGGGACACAGCTACAAAATCAGCTGATCCAGAACAATGATGGCATCCAGCCTCTGCGGAAGTCGTTGCCGCCGGATGTCTCGGCCAAGATGGAGATCTCCCCACAGGTGCTCTCCACGAGTAGCGACGCAGAGCCCACCAAGCTCGCCCCAGTGACCATGCCCTTGGCCACCCGAGTCCGGCAGGATGTCTCGGCCACCGCGATTCCGCTGGATCCCGATGAGGCAGCGCGGCGCGAGCGCTATCTTCCGATCATTCGGGAGGCGGCGGCGCAGACGGGTCTTCCCGAGGTGCTGATCGGAGCCGTGATCCAGGCGGAGTCGTCGTACAAGCCGGGGACGGTCTCTTCCGCAGGGGCAAAGGGGCTGATGCAGCTCATGCCGGAAAACGAAGAGCAGTTTGGGGTGCGCAATGTCTTCGATCCTCGGGAGAACATTTTAGCGGGATCGAAGCACCTGCGTGAGTACGTGGATCGCTTTGGGACACTGGAGAAGGCGCTGGCCGCCTTCAATGCCGGTCCCAGCCGGGTCGTTCGGTACGGGGGAATCCCACCGTTCCGAGAGACACAGAACTATGTTCGCCGAATCACGGGAATGCTCCGCCAAGCGGGTGCGATCCAGGATGCGGGCTAGAAAATTCTTTAGGGAGTAGGTTTACGTATCATGGGTTTAGAGTCGCTGACAATTAGTACGGGAACGCCAGAGAGCCTTGTGGCCACCCCCACCGATTCCTCGGTGCGCCCCATAGCCACGGCTCAAGAGTCCCCACAGGTAAGCGACTTCCAGATTGCCTTACAACTTCAGCAGAATGCCTTACATCAAACAGCCACTGAGACTAGTCAGAATGCTACAGAGGGGGATTTGATAGCCTCTGACGCTAAAAAAGTAGAGCAGAATCAGACAAGTGACGAAGAAAATGCTCTTCTAAACCCTAACCTACTCCTAAATTTTATGATTCCTGCGCCTGCTCCCCTCCTAGTAACCGTTGCGCCAACCGTCAAAGACGAGACGGCTGTCAATGTTGAAGGGGCGACTTCAGCTCCCACAGAGGCCACGCTGGCTCCCACGCCACAGACTCCCTCGGACTCTCTTCCGGTTCTCTCGGGCTTAGAGATGGCTTCGACCCAGGAGCTTCCTCAGGAGATCCAGGCGGCTGTTGATGCCCTTTCCGAAGCCGTTGCTCCCGGAACCACGAAGCACTCGGAAGGAAACGAGACGCTCTCTCCGACGACCGAGATGATGGAATCCCCGAAAGCAGCCCAGACAGTAGCACCCGTGCCTGGCACAGAGAGCCCAAGCCCAAGTGTTGGAAGCGCTCTCTCTACGACTACCACTGCCCCTCAAGAGGCAGTCGCCACACCAGCGTCAACACCACCAACCCGGACAGCCGTTCGGCTTCCCGAGCTCTCTCAGCAGCTAGTGCCGATTCTTCGTCGTGTCAATACCGAAGGTCGCCAGGAGCTTCGGGTGCGCCTCGACCCTCCCCATCTAGGAGAGCTCAATGTGATCGTCGAAGACGGGCTGGACGGGATCTCGGTTCGCATTGTCGCCGAGAGCCGCGAGACTCTCCTGCTTCTTCAAGATCAGCGTACTCAGCTTCACGACGAGCTGAGCCGCCAGAATCTCTCGGTGGCCTCGTTTTCCGCTTCCCTTGCCGGAGATACCAGCGGGCAGCGGTCACCGTCACGTTTTTTCGCCGCTCCTACCCACCGTTCTTTGCTAAGTGCGGCAGTCCCTGAGGCAGAGTCTCTCTCTGTCGTTGCCCGTATCCCGCTGACCATCGGCGGACTTGATGTCCACGCCTAGAAAAAAATTATGTCTATCAACGCCATTAACAACCAGACAACCAGCACCGCCTCGCTCACCAAAGCCACCGAAAACACGCTGGGAAAACAGGACTTCCTCACCCTCCTGACCACCCAGCTACGCAACCAGGATCCTTTAAGCCCTATGAGTAATGAAGAATTTATCGCACAGATGGCCCAGATATCCACTCTGGAGTCTTCTTTGGACATGGGAAAACAACTCACCACTCTTATCAACGCCCAGCAGCGCACACAAGCTCTCCAGATGGTCGGCCATGATGTTGACTATATGCCAGAAGGCGGAGATGTGGCCAAGTCAGGACGCGTCTCGGCAGTTATCCTCAAAAATGACTTACCGGTTCTCATGATCAATGGCGAGCAAATCCCCTACACCAATGTTCAGTCCATTCACTAAAAATTAGGTCTTTCAAACTCTGAAAAACCTGTCGAATAAAAAAGTGTAGCAAAGAGAAAAGGAAATCACTAAAAACCATGACTACAGCATTACAAGCAGGCGTGAGCGGAATGCTCGCCCACCAGACACGAATGGATGCCGTTGGTAACAATATCGCCAATGCGAATACCATCGGCTTTAAGAGCTCAACCGCAGAGTTCTCTGATCTGCTCAATCAGACGATCCGCCCCGCCACTCCCACCACAGCAACGCATGGCGGAACCAACCCCTCGACCATGGGATCGGGTGTCACGGTTTCGTCACTGAACACCAACTATGCCCAGGGGACGCTTCAAGACACGGGGCGTAATCTGGATGTCGCCGTGGAAGGTAATGGATTTCTAACCGTCAGCGATGGCTCCAATATCTTCATGACCCGCAATGGTAGCCTGGGAATTGACAGCGATGGCTCCTTGATCCAGCTCGCCACCAAGCTCCGGGTACTGGCCACGGCTCCTGGCAGTAGCACGGTCACCCCTGCCTCCACTGTAAAAGTACCCGTCGGAGCGGCAAGCCTGGCCCGTGCCACGTCCAATGTGACTCTGGGTGGCAACCTGGACTCGCGAATCCCTGCAGGACAGAGCCAGCCGATCACCGCGACGGTCTACGACTCGCTGGGTGCGGCGCACTCGCTGAGCCTTAGCCTCACCAAGTCCGCAACGAACAACACTTGGACCGTAAGTGGCAGCAGCCCGGATGGTGCGGTCAGTGTCAATGGCTCCGCCAACCTGACATTTGATGCCACGGGTGCCCCTCAGCTCAGCAAGCTCCCCCTCACTCTCTCTCTGACAGGAGCGGGTGGAGCGACCAGTAGCCTGAACTTCGATCTGAATGTCAGCGGCATGACCCAGGTCGCCAAAGACTCGAGTGCCTCTCTTGCTTCCCAAGACGGGCTTGCTCCTGGAACCCTGACATCGGTGACGATCCGTGAGAACGGGGAGATCGCCGGAGTATTTAGCAATGGCTTAACTAAGTCTCTGGGCCAGCTCGCCACCGCCACATTTGCCAATACCGATGGCCTTGAAAGTGTCGGCAATACTCTCTTTCGTGCCTCAGTCAACTCGGGCGAACCCGCTTTTAACACTCCCGGCAGTGGCAGCCATGGCACCCTACGCAGCGGTTTTCTGGAAGGCTCCAACGTGGATCTGACCCGTGAGTTCACCGACATGATTGTCACCCAGCGTGGCTACCAGGCCAACTCCCGCGTGATTACGACATCAGACCAAATGCTCCAAGAGCTGATGCAGATCATCCGCTAACCTCTCACTCTCTCAAATCACCTATCCCTCCTGAAGCAACCGGATTACAGCTTGTTAGTCCGGTTGCTTATTTTTCTTATCCACCTGGCGCTTCAAAATTAGCCAAGGTGTCTATTAGCTTTGTTTCCCTCAATGGCGATAATCCTCACAGGAGCGTGAAAGCGCCCACTAAAGGATCAGGAAACAAAAAAATGGCACTTGCTGGTAAGACTCTTATCATACTCGTAGCAACCTCGGTGCTAGGCTCGGTTGGAGCCGCCGTTGGTACAGGTTTGCTTCTACGCAGTAAACAGGCTCCGGCGGCACCCACCGCTGACAAACACGCGGAGAAAAAAGAGCCCGAGGCTCGCACCCCTCTCACTATCTACCCTCTCGGAGAGATGGTCATCAACCTAGCAGACGTCTCCGTAGAAAATCTGCGCTATGTCAAGGTCATGGTTGCGGTTGGCTACGAAGAGAAAATCACTCCAGAAGAGATGAAGACCTACGAGCCCATTCTTAAAGATGCGGTCATCCGCCTTATTTCTAAGAAGCGTTTTACAGATCTTCACAAACCAAACGGACTAGATGATCTAAAAGAAGAGCTTCTGAAGAATATGGACAAATTAATTCCTAAAATTCATCTTTGCAATGTCTATCTTGAAAGTTTTGCAATGCAGTAGGCTTCCTTGCCTTTCAGAAAGAAGATCATGACGCAGGAACTCCTTAATTCAGAAGAGCGATCCGCTCTCAAGAGCCTCTATACCACACCTGATGTGGTGGTCGCCGTCTTTCCCAGCGTCAGCCAGTTGGATAAAGAGCAACAAAGTGCTTTTTTCAACGTGCTTACCCGTTGGGGCATACATTTCCAGCGTGAAATGACAACGATCCTACGACTGCCCTGTATCTTTCTTCCGCCCCAGCAGATGATCGTAAGCCAGAACCAGCGCTGGCGAGGGGATGAGGAGATTTTCCATGCCGTCTATGGCCCTGAAAAAGGTCAGAGTCTCTCTCTAGCACTGCCTCGTCCCCTTGCGGCTGCTCTCTGTGAGCGCCTCTTTGGCGCTCCGATGAGCCTTCAGGCAGACAGGACACTGATGCCCTCAGAGCGCTCTCTGCTCCGGGAGCTAGTGGCGGAGTGGCTGATACAGATCAGTACTGCCTTCCAGCTCAGCACACTACGGCTTAATGATGGCAGTGGAACCGATCACGATGGCGACGAAGAACCAGGCTCACTCTGGATGCGGGTAGAGTGCCCTCTCCGGTGCGGAACCGTTGAGACCGCACTCTATATCTCCCTCTCCGTCAATAGTGTGCGTGACCTGCTGGGAATCACTTACCAGCAAACTGAAAACGAGATTGCCCAAGAGGAAGTCAATAGTCGGCTTGGAGACGTTCCCCTAGAGCTACATGCCGTGCTAGGTGAGGCGGAGTTCTCCCTTGATGCTCTGGCTAGCTTACAGCTCGGGGACGTCATCACTCTAGATCGCCACTCCGAAGACTTGGTTGATCTGACCCTAGATAACAATGTGCTCCTCCGAGCACGAGCCGCACTTGCGGGACAGAACGTGGTTCTGGAGATTGTCTCCGGGCCAAAGGAAAAAGGAAACGGATGAGTACCACAGCCACTCAAGAATCTCGGGCGACGCTTGAAGCCGCCGAGTCTATCGCCGCTATCGCTGCTGCTGCGGAGCCCGCCGCAGAGTCAGAAGTCACCCACCGCATGGGGGCAACTCCCTTTGGACACACTCCAGAGTACTTACTCGATGTTCGCTTAACCGTCAGTGCAGAGATCGGGCGTGTCCAAATGCCCGTTCGCCAGGTGATGCTCCTGGCTCCTGGGGCTCTGGTTGAGCTGCAACGCAGTGCCAGCGAGCCCGTTGATATCCTTGCCAATGGACACTGTATTGCCCGTGGTGAGATCGTCGTTATTGGTGAGCACTTCGGTGTGCGCATCACAGAGCTGGGCACTCCACTGCCCACCCAAAGATAGTCCGTTCACCCGTTTAAGGAAAGGTTACCTCTCAT
Source organism: Armatimonas sp. (assembly GCF_031410135.1). Taxonomy (GTDB): domain Bacteria; phylum Armatimonadota; class Armatimonadia; order Armatimonadales; family Armatimonadaceae; genus Armatimonas. Next base: position 27,348 of record NZ_JANNYP010000921.1, read on the forward strand.
GAAATCTCTCTCTCTAGCCACTCTCTCTCTCACTTTCTTGCTCGCCGCCTCCGCCGCCCACGCTCAGAACGCGACCACCACCTCTGCACCGACGGCCCCTAAGCCTCCCGTTGCGGCGGCGACCACTCCCACCGTAACTCCTGCCACGCCAGCTCCTTCAAAGCCCGTTGCGGCAGCCACTCCCGCCCCCGTCGCCGCCACGCCTGCTGCTGTCGCGACTCCCGCTCCGAGTCCCGCTCCGGTTGCAAGCCCTGTCGCGGCGGCAAGTCCTGCTCCGGTTGCCAAGAAGCCTACGGACCCTGAAGCACAGCCGCTGGCCGGCTATGTGGCTCCCGTCAGCACAGCCAATACGGATCCTAAAGCCATGGTTCAGGACGTGGGAATGAAGCTCGGTGGTGTCATTGGCCTGATGGTCTTCTCCGCCCTGGGCTGGCGCAAGCTCCGCCGCCGTGGCATTGGCCTTCCCAAAGTCGGCAGCACAGACCGCGACCGCAACGATGCCCGCCTGCAAGTGATGGAGAAGCTCCACTTGAGCCCCCAGCAGGTTCTCTATGTTGTGCGCTACGCCGAGCGTGTGCTTCTGGTGGGCTCATCCCCGCAGAACCTGCATTTAGTCACCGACCTGACCAAGGGAAGCATTGCAAGCACCATGACCAGTGCCCTCCCTGCTCCACTCACCGAGGCAATTCGTGAGCTGGAGACCCGAGGGGAGCGCGTGAACGTGAAATCGTCGCCTGAGCCTGCGATCCGTACCCCACGCCCTGTCGCAACCGAAGACCGCTTCGCCGGTATCTTAGATCGCCTGCGTGCTCAAGAGGAGCCAGCAGTTGCCAGCGAGTATCGTATTCAGCAGGCCCGCCCCAGCCGCACGATCGCCGAGCTGGACGAAGATGAGGAAGAGCGCGTGCTTGCTGGAGCCAGCCGTGGCAGCTCCCTCTTCCGCGCCGCAGGTGAGACCAGTGCAACAGGAGACGGACGATGGTCTCGCTAACCCGGCGGACACTTGTAGGGAGAGCGCTCTTGGGCGCTCTTCTTCTGCTCTGCTCTCTGGGAGTGGCCTTTGCCCAGACCAAAGCAGCGAGCACGGGCGCTCCGATGACCGGCATCCCGGTCGAGGTGAAGCTACCCGCTGCCAACCAGCCGCAGGAGATGGGGCAGTCGCTCCAGATGCTGGGAATGCTCACGGTCTTAGCCGTCGCACCAGGCATCATGATGATGATGACCTCGTTCACGCGAATCGTGATCGTGCTTGGGCTTACCCGCTCCGCCATTGGAACCCAGCAGCTCCCGCCGAACCAAGTTCTGATGGGCTTGGCGCTCTGCCTGACGTTCTTTACCATGCAGCCGACGCTTGCGGACATGAATACCAATGCCCTCCAGCCCTACCTGGCCAAGCAGATCTCCGCCGACCAAGCGGTTGAGAAAGCCGTCCCCCCGATCCGTAGCTTCATGCTCCGCCAGACCCGTGAGTCCGATCTCTCTCTCTTTGTGGAGATGAGCCGCATCCCCCGTCCTAGCACGGTGCGCGATGTCCCCACCTATGTTATTATTCCCGCCTTTGTGATCAGCGAGCTTAAGACAGCCTTTATGATGGGCTTTATCATCATGCTCCCGTTTTTGGTCATTGACTTAATTGTCAGCATGATCCTGATGAGCATGGGAATGATGATGGTTCCCCCGATGCAGATCGCACTGCCCTTTAAGATCTTGCTCTTTGTGCTCATAGACGGCTGGCACTTGCTGGCCCGTGGACTGGCACTGAGCTTTTAAGCAGAAAGACAAACGATTATGAGCCAAGAACAAGCCTATACCTACATCCAACAGTGTCTGGCAATCGCCATGGAGGTGATCACTCCCCTGATCGCAGCCACCCTAGCGGTTGGCTCCACCATCAGTATCTTCCAGGCAGCCACCCAGATCCAAGAGCAGTCCATGTCTTTTGTCCCTAAAGTCGGCGCGCTCTTAGGAGCTCTTGCGCTAAGTGGCGGCTGGATGATGATTAAGCTGGTGGACTACAGTCGCAATATCTTTCTTGACCTTCCCACGATTCTGCACAAGTAAACCACTATGGATCTTTCTTTCTGGCTGGAGATATCACAAGGGCGTTTTATTACGGCGCTCCTGATCTTTGCACGTCTAGGTGGAGTGCTTTTCTCTGCCCCTCTGCTCTCCAGCCACAGCATCCCCACCCCAGTTCGTGTGGGGCTTGCGGCACTCTTCAGCCTAATCCTGACCCCCCTAATGCCCGCGCTTCAGCCAGGTAATATCTTGATCTTCGGGGCGGGCCTTGTGAAAGAGTTTATGATTGGCCTCGCGCTGGGCTGGATCGCCTCGCTGATGTTTTCCTGTGTACAGATGGCAGGCGAGTGGCTCGATGTTCAGGCAGGCTTTCAGATGGCTCAGCTCTTCAACCCTGTGTTTCAGGCGGGAGGTGGCCCTCTGGGAAACCTGAAGTACATTCTCGCAGGGATGCTTTTCTTAGCCGTAAATGGCCACGCAATTGTCCTTCAAGCGGCGGCGGAGAGCTTCCGTATCAGCCCACCGGGTGCCCTGGTTCTTGGAGTGGGAAGCGTGGACGACTGGTTTAGTTTCCTGGTCAAGGCAATCTGGCTCTCGATCCAGATCGCCGCTCCGGTTGGGGTGACTCTCTTTATGAGTGAGATGGCACTAAGCATTGTCAACCGAACACTGCCACAGTTCAATGTGCTCATGCTGAGCATGCCACTGAAAGCCATGCTCGCTCTTTTGACACTCTCCACGGCGCTTCCCTCGCTGGGCAATGCGCTCGCGCTGGTGTTCGTGGACTTTGGCAACGTGCTGGTGAGCGCCCTACGGATTCTGAAGGGCTAGAGATCAAACACCATGTCCGAAGATAAAACAGAGCCAGCAACAGCCAAACGTCGCAAAAAAGCTCGTGAAGAAGGCCAGGTTGCCCGTAGCTCCGATCTGGTGAGTAGCGTGGTACTACTCAGCCTGGTTAGTGGAGCACCCGCACTGCTTCCCAAGATTGGGGAGACTGTTACCACGTTCTTTTTGAAGAGCTTTTCCCTGCTGAGGATCGAGACCGGCCCCGAGAAGCTCACGGAGCTGGCAGGCGATCTATTCCGCAATGTCGGGCAGCTCACGATGGCTCCGATGCTCACCGCGATGGGTCTGGCGGTCGGGATCAATATTCTCCAGGTCGGGCTGACCTTTACCCCCGCCCTCCTCAACGTCAAGGCAAGCCGTGTGGACCTGCTACAAGGCACGAAGCGTCTCTTCTCTCCCAATGCCTTTATGGAGATTGGTAAAGGGCTTGTCAAAGTCGGGCTGGTAGGCCAGGCAGGCTGGAGCTACATCAATCAGAATGCGGAGAGCTTACTACGGCTAGTACAAAACGATCCCCGCGAGATCGGCCCCACGGTGGGAAAGATGACCCATGAGCTGGGCATGAAGATGGTGCAGACCCTCCTCGTGATCGCGGTCTTGGACTACGCCTGGCAGCGCTACCAACACGAAAAGTCGATGAAGATGACCAAGCAAGAGGTCAAGGATGAGATGAAGGATGCGGAGGGTAGCCCGGAAACACGCCAGCGCATTCGCCAGCGCCAGCGTGAGTTCTCCCGCCGCCGCATGATGTCCGAAGTGCCCAAAGCCACTGTGGTCATCACCAACCCGACCCACTTTGCCGTCGCCCTGCTCTACAAGCCCGGCCAGCCTGGTGCTCCCCGCGTGATCGCCAAGGGCCAGGATAAGATCGCCCTGCGCATCCGTGAGATCGCCAAAGAAAACCATGTTCCCGTCCTAGAGAACCCGCCGCTTGCTCGTGCCCTCTTCGCCCAGGCCGAGATTGGCGATGAGATCCCTGCCGACCTCTACCGTGGTGTTGCCGAAGTGCTCGCCATGCTCTGGCGTCTTAGTCAGACACAGCGAGGACCGCGCCCTACCCCAACTACCACCACTCCCTCCGCAGAAAGAGAACAACTCTAAGTGGCCACGATTCTATCTAAACCGTCTATTCTCTCGAAAGAAGGGCTCACCCGCCTAGGTAGCAGCATCTTCTCCGAGGGAGCCGCCGCCATTGCCGCTGTCAGCATTATCCTGATGCTGGTTGTCCCGCTCCCTACTTGGGGACTGGACATCCTGCTGGCGCTGAATATCACTCTGGCGTTGGGCGTGCTGATGATGACTTTCTACATCAAGAAGTCACTGGAGTTCTCAAGTTTCCCCTCGCTCCTGCTGCTCGTAACGCTCTTTCGGCTGGCGCTTAATGTCTCCGCGACCCGTCTGATTCTAGGAACAGGTCATGCGGGTTCGGTGATTGCGGCCTTTGGAACATTTGTGATCGGTGGCAACTTTGTCGTGGGAATCGTGGTCTTTATCGTTCTGGTGGTAATCCAGTTCGTGGTGATCACCAACGGTTCAGGCCGCGTCGCAGAAGTCGCCGCCCGTTTTACCCTAGACGCCATGCCGGGTAAGCAGATGGCCATTGACGCGGAGCTCAACTCGGGGGCCATTGATGAGGTCACGGCCCGCCAGCGCCGACAGGATGTCTCCCGTGAGGCGGACTTCTACGGAGCCATGGACGGTGCCAGTAAGTTCGTCCGTGGTGATGCCATTGCCTCGGTGGTGATGATTGTCATCAATATCTTAGGTGGCTTAGGCATCGGAATCCTCCAGCGCGGGATGGATATCACGGCTGCCATCCAGAGCTACACGATTTTAACGGTGGGTGAGGGAATTGTCACCCAGATCCCTGCGCTCTTGATCTCCGCCGCCTCGGGCCTTCTCGTGACTCGGACCGCGAGCGAGTCGAACCTGAGCAAGGAGCTAAGCCAGCAGGTCATGGCCCACCCCCATGCACTCTATATCTCCTCAGGTGCCCTGTTCTTTCTGGGAATGGCTCCGGGGCTTCCTAAAATCCCCTTCGCCCTGCTCGCCTGTACCGTTGCGTTCTACGGCTACCGCCTCCAGGTCAAGCGCGATGCACCGCCTCCAGCACCGCCCGCCGCTCCCAAGGCTCCCGAGAACCTCAACGAGCTGCTGACGGTGGATCCACTGGAGATCGAGCTGGGCTACGCACTCCTCTGTCTCGCCGACCCCAAACAAGGCGGCGATTTACTAGACCGTGTGACCTCGGCGCGACGCCAGATTGCTACCGAGCTCGGAGTGATTGTCCCCCCCATCCGCGTACGCGACAATCTTCGGTTACGTGTCGGCAATCAGTACGTCTTCCGCATGCGCGGTCAGGAGATCGGTGGCAGCGAGCTGATGCCCGGCCAGTTCCTCGCCCTCGAAGGTGGCGGCGAGGTGCAGCCCCTGCCAGGGACACCCACACAAGACCCTGCGTTCGGGGTTCCGGCTGTCTGGATCGCGGCCAATCAAAGAATGATGGCGGAGGTCTCTGGTTATACAGTCGTTGACCCGATAAATATACTGGTAACGCACTTGATGGAGCAGCTTCGGCGGCATGCCTCCGAAATCCTGAGCCGTCAAGATGTGCAATCCCTGGTGGACAACGTCCGCCGCAGCTCACCGGCTGTGGTAGACGAGCTAGTGCCAGGCTTGATGAGCCTGGGTCAGGTGCAGAAGGTCTTGCAGATTCTGCTGCGAGATCGGGTCTCGATAAGAGACCTCACCTCGATCTTAGAGGCACTTTCGGACGCGGCAACGAGCACGCGCGATCCGGAAGTCCTGGCAGAGCATGTCCGCTTCCGACTGTCGCGTCAACTGACACATCAGTATGTGGAGGCCGATGGTCGCCTGTACTGCATGACCCTGCATCCCTCTGTGGAGCAGACTTTGATGGATAACCTCCGACGCAACGACGTCGGCACGCAGATCACACTGGATCCAACTACTCAGCAACGTCTGGGTTCCGCGATCCGCCGGCAGGCGGAGCGCATGGCGGCGGCAGGTCACCTGCCCTTGCTCATGTGCGCCCCTCGGCTCAGAAGTGCGATACGCCCGTTAATCGAGCGAAGCGTGCCCACGCTCATCGTACTCTCCTATGCTGAGATCACCGCCGGTATTGCGGTCGAATCTTTGGGAATGGTGATGTTAAGCGATGAAAATCCAACGGTTTGAGGGAGACAGCACCCGTGAGGCGCTTGCGAAAGTTCAGCAAGCTCTCGGGGAAGATGCTGTCATTTTACAGACACGAAATATCCGGACTCCGGGTGTCCTGCGCCGCCAGCGCGTCGAAGTTCTGGCAGCAGTAGATGGCGCTCAGGGAGGCACTGCCCCCGCGCCTCAGAACGCTCCTTTGATCCGTGAGGAGCGGAGCAGCGGCTCAGCGACCTCCGCCTTAACGGAGCATTTTGAGCCCCCCGTAACACCAGCAGCAGCTTCGAACCCACAAGTCCGACCTGCTGGTCAGCCCCCGCTGAAGCGTGCCGCGTTGGCCTCGGATACCACAAAGGCAATGGAAGGCTGGCAAGAGGAGTTCTCTCAGCTACGCCATGAGCTTGCCCAGCTACGCTGCCAGCTCTCCCGCTCGCCTCTGAGCCCGATGCCCAAGTTTGATCTTGAGGCGATGGGTGCCGACGACCCGGAGACATTTCTGGCAGAGCTACACCGTGATCTTCGTACCAGCTCGATCCAGCTCAAGCAAGGCCGTCCCACGGTAATTGGTCTGATCGGTCCCACCGGTGTGGGTAAGACCACGACTCTGGCCAAGCTCGCTGCCGCCGCCTCACGTCAAGAACATAAGCGTATTGCCTTTATCACGATTGATACCTACCGAATCGGTGCTCTGGAGCAGCTGGAGGCTTATGCCCGCTTGCTAGAGGTGCCCCTTACCCGTGTCTACGCTCCTGAAGACATCAAAGGAGCCTTAGAGCGCTACGCCAGCTACGATTTGATCTTTGTCGACTCTATCGGGCGCTCCGCCTTCAACACCAAGCAGATCTCCGAGCAGATAGAGCTCTTAGAGACGCTGGGCACCGATGAGGTGCATCTCTGTCTGGATAGCGGTGCGAGCCCGGCTACCCTGCGCCGCTCGCTGGAAGGTTTTTCGTTGCTACATCCCACCCATATTCTCTTAACCAAGCTTGATGAGACCGCCTCACTGCGGGTTACTTTAGAAATCGTCATGGAGTCTGGTATTCCCCTCTCCTATGTCACCACTGGGCAACGTGTCCCCGAAGACCTAGCTCTTGCAAGCCCAGACGACCTGGCCGAGCGCATTTTACTGGGTGAGGAGTAGCAAGATGACACTGTTTGGCTTAGAAGATCAAGCCGCCGGACTACGGCGGGGCCCTTCCAGCAAAGAAGAGAGTATCTTTCGACTCTTCCAAGGCGCAGACGACAATATCGTTGCGCCCCCTCGGATCAAGCCTTCAAAAAAAGAGACTCCTCTGCCTCCTCTTGTGGCGATTGCCAGTGGAAAAGGCGGCGTGGGTAAGACATTCTTCTCCGTGAATCTTGCGCTTGACTGGCACAGCCAAGGCAAGAAATGCGCGGTGATGGATTTAGACTGGGGCCTGGGAAATCTCGATATCGCATTGGGAATTGCGCCCCAGAAGCACCTGGGTCATGTGCTCTTTGGTGAGTGCTCCGTCGCGGAGGCACTTCTTGACTACGAGGGACTCTTGCTCTTGCCTAATGCCTGTGGGGAGTCGTTTCATGAGTACTCTCTCACCGAGCAGCTCGACTATGTCATGCGGGGAATTGTTGCCGCGGAGCCTTCTTGCAACCTCATTGTCGCCGACACGCACCCCGGCCTAGGGCCTGCCACGATTGATGTGATCCGACGTGCCACCGCAACCGTCGTCATCTCAACTCCGGAGCCCACGGCGATCACCGATACCTACGCCCTCTTCAAGGTTCTCTACCAAGAGCCATTGCACGGAAGTGTCGGGCTGGTGATCAACCAAGCCCCCTCCGCAGAGCGTGCACAAGAAGCAGCCGAGCGGCTCAATGCCGTCGCGATGCGCTTTCTCGGGCAAGAGATTCCGTACTGGGGCTATGTTCCTCAGGACTCGGCGGTCTCGCAGTCCGTGTGCAATCAGCGTCCCCTGCTCAAGAGCGCTCCCTGGGGCCGCACCAGCGTGGCTCTGCGCAATATTGGGGAGACCGTCTCCACGGTGGTCGCAGCCTACCAGCGCCAAGAAGCACTTCAAAACGCTCTGAAGGGGTCTTTGTAGATGCCACACTCGTCTTCCGAAGAGAGCCTGTCTCTTGAGCTGCCGGTTCTGGGGCCAGGAACACGGGTGGATGTCTTGGTCGAGGGTAATACACTCTCCTGCCGTGCCGCACGCATGCAAGGCCAGGCTCTGTATCTAACGGTCGGGGGAAACAGTGCCCGGCATGCAGCTCTCTGCGCTCCAGGAACACCGCTTCAGCTCACGATGTATCGGGCGGGCTCTTGCTGGGAGTTTGAGGCGACTATCCGTGAGTGGGTCTGGACACAGCCCGCCATGCTGGTCGTGGGGGGGCTCAAGTCTTGGACTCAAAAACAGCGCCGTCAGGAACAACGCGAGCCGCGCTCCTTGGAGGCTCTTTTGCAGCTTCCCCATGGCGAGCGTATCTGTGGACGAACTCTGGACATCAGCGCGGGTGGCGTCTCACTCTTACTGCCTGCTACCGAATCCCTCAAGATCGAGCAGCCCGGTCAGCTCACGCTACGTCTCGCTGACGATGAGTGGTGCCGCCATATCCCTGTGTGCATCACGCGCCTGGAGAACTGGCTTCATCCACGGGGTCGCTCCCAAAAAGTGGGAGCCGCCCTCGCCGAGAGTGCGACACTGCTTGAGACAGAGCGCTGGAGCCAGTGTCGGGAGCGCCTTAATGCCCTTGTGACGGAGGAGGAGACCAGCACATGAATGAAAACGCCAAAGAACCCGAGCCGCTTGCTGAAGAATCCGAAAAGCAGCGTACCGAAACAGCAGAGCCGCTGAAGGCACTTCGCTCTCCCCAAGATATCTGGAGCCCCGCTCTCGTGGGGGCGCGTCGTGGCCTGCTTTTTCTGGCCTGGCTCATTGCTCTACTGGTTGGCTGGCAAGCCATCCCCATTGCTGATCTCTTAGAAGCCACGGTTCGAGGTGCTCTCGCCTGGCTGGGGACGTGGATCATTGGCAACCTGGGAATTGGCCTGATGGAGCGCATTCTCGTCCCTACGGAGTCTAACGACACCACACTCACAAACTAGCCCAAGAACGATCACCTAGAGATTCAATACACACCATGATCATGATCTTGAAACGACCTGCCCTCAAGCAGCCCTCTGTTACCGAAGAAGCGAAAAGCCTCGAAGAGCGTCAGAAAAAGAAGCTCTGGGCGGAGTATGTTAAGGCACGCGCTCCGAAGCTTCGTGAAGAGATTATCCGCACCTATGCTCCTCTGGCGCGGCGTACTGTCGATCGTCTGCAGATTGCGGCCTGGGGCTGTGTCAACAAAGAGGACCTACTCAGCTATGCTGTGCTCGGGCTCATTGATGCCATTGACCGCTACGATCCGACGCTTCAGACCTCGTTTGAGGCCTTTGCGTCCCCGCGAATCCGCGGGGCGGTTCTGGATGCGCTCCGTCGCCTCGACTGGGTTCCACGCTCGCTCCGTGCCAGTGAGTCACAGCTGCGCCAGGTCTTTGGCCGGATGGAGTCCCAGCTAGGCCGTCCTCCCACCAATGCCGAAGTCGCCGATTTCATGGGAGTCTCTGAGGAAGATCTTGATGGGATGCTCTCCGATGTGGCGCGAACCTCCCTGGTCTCTTTGGATGATCTCGTGGCGGGAATGGACAGCTCTCCGCTGGCTGATATCGCGCTGGGTAGTGAAGACGACGACCCCTACCGGGATACCGAGCGCATGGAGGCCAAGGACCGTCTCGCGGGTGCCATCGCCGCGCTCCCCGATCGCGAGAAGCAGATCGTCTCTCTGTATTACTTTCAAGAGATGACCTTCAAAGAGATCGGTCTGATCTTAGGGGTCACAGAGCAGCGCATCTCGCAGATCCACGCACGCGCGATGCTACGAATGAGCCACAAGCTCCTGCGCCACCAGGATCTGCTCCTCACACTGACGAAATAAGGAAGCCCTATGCTCGATTCTTGGCTTCTGCTCGTCATTGCGGGGCTTGTTGTCACGTGTGTCTCGCTGTATGTCCACACACAACGAATGGAGAGCGAGTCTCTGCTTCAGCGCGCACGCTCCGATGAAGAGCTGCGCGTGGTGGAGCTTGCTCTGGAAAACACACGTGCTCAGATTTATTCTCAGCCTGTCTTCCCCAGTTCCCTTCCTTTAGCTCCTACTATCTCTCGCGCAAGCAAGGAACAAAAAGAGCAATTCGAGGAGATCCTACGGCTTCGCCGCACCGGTAAAACCGTCGCTCAGATCGCTCGTGAGCTTCGTCTTTCTGTGGGTGCAATTGAGACAATAGTCGCATTAGAAGATTAAAAAACCGGCACGGTGGCTTTTCGTAGATCTCTCGACGATCCACCAACCGTGCCTTCTTAAGGAGAAGCTGAAATCAGATCAGGATACCGAGACTAGCCCTTCAAGAGGGAGAGTACGGACTGTGACGACTGGTTGGCCTGGGCCAGCATAGACGTCCCTGCCTGCATCATGATGTTGTTGCGGGTGAACTCAACCATCTCCTTGGACATATCCGCATCACGGATCGCAGACTCAGAAGACCGGATGTTCTCCTCGGAAACAGACAGCGAGTTGACGGTCGTCTCAAGCGTGTACTTCTGGGTAGCACCCAGCTTAGCACGCTCCGTCGAGACAGTCTTGATGGCAATATCAATGAGATCAATTGCCGCTGTACCACCACCCACAGCCGTCACGTCCAGAGTGCCCGAGTCAACGCCAAGACCAACCGCACTCAGATCTGCAATAGTCACCGTGAAGGTGTCCGTGGACTCCTCACCAATCTGAAGCACCTGGGCGGCATAGGAACCGTCCAGAAGCAGCTTGCCGTTGAAGCGAGTGCTGATGGAGATCCGGTCAATCGAGTCACCTGCAGCGGCGATGGCAGCCTGATCGGCAGCCAGATCGTCGGCGCTATTAACACCTTCGTTGGCAGCGTGAACAGAGAGCGTACGCATCTGGCGAAGGAGGCTATGCACCTCGTTCAGAGCGCCTTCCGCTGTCTTGATCAGGTTCACACCGTCGTTGCTGTTCTTGATGGCTTGGCTCATGCCATCGGCCTTGGAGCGCATCTGCTCCGAGATCACTAGCCCCGAAGGTGAGTCAGCGGCACTATTGACTTGAAGTCCGCTCGATAAACGCTGAATGGACTGGTTCAGTCCCTTGCTCGTCATACCCAAGTTGCGCTGTGCATTGACTGCAGCCGCGTTAAAGTTTACAACCATACCCATAATATTTATCCTCCGTGAATTGCCGGTAGTTAAGCTACCGGTTGGCATCTTGCCATAACACTACGCATCTACTAGTTTTCTACAACATCCCGTGGTGTTACAATTATATTTGCCAGGTACAACTCGAAAATTAAGGTTTTTTCTCTTAAAAATACAAGTTTAAATTTCGAACCAAGCATGGAAAAAGCCCGATCCTGATGGATCGGGCTTTGATAAAACGAGCTTTCTAGGACTAGCCAAGCTGGTCTAAAAAGGTCGCGTGGGCACTTGTTCTGTAGACAAATGAGACGCGCTGTTGCTCTTGATGGTTAGCCAGCTCACGTCCTAAGCTCGCATGCATGACCTCCACGGTCTGAAGAAACTCAGAATCGCTCTCTTGTAAAGCCTGGACGAGCTCATCAGAGAGAGTGTCCCCTTTTTGGAGCATTTGCCCTAACGATTGCAGTAGTGCTTGACGCTCTGCCAGTAGTGTCGCGAGAAGATCCATTTGCCCCTGCTCCAGTGCCTGTTTCAGGCGCTCGGTCAGAGACAGAAGACTCTCCGCTAGCCTTCGTGGAGACTCCACTACATGCTTGCTCCTACCAGTGTCGCTGTGTCAGCACGCTCAATGGCAAGTTTTCGCTCCGCCTCCACCCAGCCCTCACGCAGGTTGGAGAGGACACGGGAGACTTCCTCCACTCCTGAAATATCATCGTAAGCATGGGCCTTCAGCAAGCCTGTTAAGCACCCCCGATAGATTCTTTCGAGATCATGTGCAATCGGCCCGGCACTCATATTGAGTGTTCCCGACAGATGGCAGATAATATCTTGTGCCTTACCCATACTGGCGGCCTGAAGTTTCATGTCCCCTTGCCGCATTGCTCCCATCGCTCGCTCCAGCGCAAAAATTGCCCCATCATAAAGCATGATCACAAGCCTCTCAGGGCTCGTCTGAACTTGCATCTCCTGATATTGGGATCTTGCATAACTCGCTACCATTTGTGTGTCTTCCTTTTCACTCCATAAATCTGTTATTTTTTTGAATTATTCTCAAATTGCGACTTAAGTTGTGCCGATTGGGCATTTAACTGTCCCAATATCGCCTCCATTTTATTGAACTTAGTACGAAGTAGACTAGAATTAGAGGCCACACGTTCATTAAGTTTATCAATTACTTTTTGGAGGTCATCTACTCTTGTTTGTAGTGCATCTTGCTCCGTAGCGAGCGGACCACTCACGATATCGGTTAGGCGAGCAAGAGTCGTTTGTGTCATGCTTGCCATGCCACTGTAGATCTTCACATTCCCAAGTGCACCCGCTGCCGCAGCGGTAATCCGTAATCGTAGTCCATCAGTGTGCGCATTATTTTTGTTGCCTGTCAGAACCTGTCCAGAGCCTGTTGCCGCTTCCCCATTGATGGTTCCTGCCACACTTTGCCCCACATTTCCCGTTCCTCCCCCCGACTCCCCGTCAGGGCTCGTCTCGGTCGCGGTGGTATTGCCAAAGCCGGAGGAAAGAGGACTAGTATCGCTATTAGAGCTACTAGAAACCACGCTAATTTTGGCAGACTCTCCGTATGCCACCGTGGCCAAGGTGATAAACTCTCCGCTCCCTGTTCCATCCAGCGCCGTTGATCGCGCCGTCACGCCGGTCTGGCTACTACGAGAGTTGATGGCATCCACAACGGAGCTACGTGACATTCCCGAGGTCAGAGCAATACTGATCCCATTGATCGTCAGAGTTTCATCGGAGGCCAGGACATCGTTCTGAGCGCTCCCTGCGGTTACCCGTGCCTGGAGTGCAGGCTGAGTAATATTGACCGCATAGGTCGCCCCGACGGTGTCTGTATAGGTGGTTGCTCCTAAAAACTGCACGCCCGCATTCGCACTGCTGCCCGTCAGCGCGAAAAGACGGGTCACTCCCTCGGGACTCTCTGCAAGTTTGGCTTGAAAGGTTGCAGAGTCAAGAGTCATCTTGCCATCTCCCCCGAGGCTAATTCCAACATCGGCGAGGCTATTGAAACCATTGGAGACACCTGTTACGGCACTGGCGATGACGTTTTGTACTTCAGACTGAATCCCACGTAGAGTAAAATCCCCAAGAAGGATGCCTCCCGAGCTTGTGTCCGCATTGAACTTGGACTGCTGGATAATAAAATCCTGGAGGTTGTTATACTGATCCACAAAGGCTTTAGCCCCTGCCTCAATGGCACTCGTGTCTTGAGTGACGCTGATATTGAGACGGCTGCCCTCCGTGACAGAGGCAATATTGACCGTCACCCCCGGAATCACGTCCAGGAGGTTGTTTGAGGCGCGCCGCGCGGTAATGGCTCCCACACCGCTTCCTAGAGTCACTGTCGCATCTTGAGCAGCCTGAAGTGTGACGAGAGTCGGCTCCGTGCCCCCACTGAGGCTGGAGGAGACCGTCATCGCATTAGCTTCACCTGTCTCTTTACTCGAAAACATGAGGCGATACGACGATGTTCCGTCTTGGATGATCGAAGCCCGAACATTGGTTCCTGCAGCATTGATGGCGTCGCGCAAGCCGCCTAGGGTGTTGTTACTGGAGTCTAGGGTAACACTCGTTGTCTGGCTACCCGCCGTAATGGAAAAGGTGCCTGTCCCCAAGCGGGTTGCCGTCAGATCTCCGTAGCTCTGGCTGGCAAGCTGATGAGACTGCGCCAGAGTATTTACCTTGAAGGCGTACTGGCCTGGTACAGCGCTGCTCTTAGCGGTCACCAGCGCATTGGTATTATCAACCGTAGCCGTACGAGAGCTAAAATAAGAAGAGGCAGTCAGCTTTGTCGCCGCATCCTTAAAAGAGGCAAGACGGGTATTTACGTCTTGAAAAGCCCTCTGTCGTGCGATCAGTGCGGACTGCTGATCCGCGTACTTCTGAGTCTGCCTCGCTTCAAGGGCAGCGAGTTTTTGAATGATAGAATCAACGTCAATTCCTGAAACTAACCCGCTGACATTAGTTGCTCCTAGTGTTGTCATGATATTCCTCGTAATCTATTTCGGACGAAACAGGTTGATCCACAACAGCTAATTCCGCGTTATAAAGAGATCATTTCGCGAGAACTTAGCCGCCGCTGTCAAACAACTCTCAGACGACATTGTCAGAGTAAGTTTATGCCCACTACAAAGTCCAAAAAACCACGCGGGGGAGCAAGTGCTTCCCCGCGTGGTCTTAGCCGTCTTGGCCTAGTGATTAACCACGCAGCAGCGAGAGTACAGACTGTGACGACTGGTTGGCCTGAGCCAGCATAGACGTCCCTGCCTGCATCATGATGTTGTTGCGGGTGAACTCAACCATCTCCTTGGACATATCGGCATCACGGATCGCAGACTCAGAAGACCGAATGTTCTCCTCAGAAACAGACAGCGAGTTGACGGTCGTCTCAAGCGTGTACTTCTGGGTAGCACCCAGCTTAGCACGCTCCGTCGAGACAGTCTTGATGGCAGCGTCAATGGCATCAATTGCCGCTGTACCACCACCCACAGCCGTTACGTCCAGAGTGCCCGAGTCAACGCCAAGACCAACCGCAGTCAGATCTGCAATACTCACATCGAAGGTGTCTGTAGACTCCTCACCGATCTGAAGCTTCTGGGCAGTGTAGTTACCGTCCAGGAGCAGCTTGCCGTTGAAGCGAGTGCTGGCACCGATCCGGTCAATCGAGTCACCTGCAGCGGCGATGGCAGCCTGATCGGCAGCCAGATCGTCGGCGCTATTAACACCTTCGTTGGCAGCATGAACAGAGAGCGTACGCATCTGGCGAAGGAGGCTGTGCACCTCGTTCAAAGCGCCTTCTGCTGTCTTGATCAGATTGATACCATCGTTTGTGTTCTTGACGGCTTGGCTCATGCCATCGGCCTTGGAGCGCATCTGCTCCGAGATCACCAAACCGGCAGGCGAGTCGGCGGCACCATTGACTTGAAGTCCGCTTGAGAGACGCTGAATGGACTGATTTAGTCCCTTGCTGGTCTGACCGAGATTGCGCTGTGCATTTAAAGCAGCAGCATTGAAGTTAACAACCATTCCCATTTTATGGATCCTCCGTGAATTACCGGTAGCTTCTCTGTTTCAAGAACAGATTATTCTCCGGGTGGCTTCCTGCCAAGACTCTGTGATTCTTCTTATTTTGTACAGTTTCTCACAACGTCTGAGTATGTTTTCGACAGATCCGGGTATGTTCTGGAGGGTGTTTTAACAAAAAACGCTAAAACCTAGTATTACCCGCAGGTTTTCAGGAGGTTGGGAGACGCTTTTTGAGCCTTACGAGGGTATTCCCCTCACCAATCAGATACTCAACGCTGTCCGTGAGGGCTTCCATGAGTGCCCGACCACGGCCTCCTTCGGCACTTGGGTCGGGCATCGCGGCGGGATCAGCGGGCAAAGTCCCCTCGCCTGAGTTACTCACTTCGATAATGAAGAACTCGTAGTCTTGCAAACAGCGCAGGGTAAGCATTCCTCGCTGGCCCCCATGCTCCACCGCATTGTTGCACGCCTCGCCCACCGCTAACCGCAGAGCCTCGCGCTCCGCTTCAGGAAAACGCAGCTTCCGCGCCACCGAGACCACCGCTTCCCGCGCCACACTGACAAAAGCACTGTCCGTCGGTAACCGAAGGCGTAAGAGCTGCTCGCTCATTCGTCGGCGATCTTCGTCTCTTGCCCCGCATCGAGCAAAATGGCGACCAGCATATCGCTCATCACGTTCACGCCTGAGCGTGCGCGGGCGATGATCCAGTCCACGGGGATAAGCAACGGCAGGGCAACCGCAATGGTCTCGGCGGAGAGCCCGGCGGTGCTGAGCACGAGCGGCAGGACGATCAGGCCCGCCTCTGGGATTCCCGCGATCCCCGCGCCCGCCATAATCGAGGCAAGCACCACCTGAAACTGAGCGCCCAGCGAGAGATTGTTGCCCAGCGCTTGTGCCAGAAAGAGCGCCGCCATCGCCTCGTAGAGCGTGATGCCGTCGTTGTTGAGGTTGGTGCCCACACAGGCCGCGAGCCGCGCCGACGATGTCGAGACTCCCATGCGCTCTAAACACTTGAGCGTGATCGGCACCGATGCCAGGCTGGAGTTGGTGGAGAGCCCGGTGAGAATGGCGTCCGCCCCCTGTCCCAGATAGACCTTGGGCGATTTCTTGCCCCAGAACCAGGCAATCGTGGGGTAGTAGATCAGGCTGTGGATCGCCAGCCCGCTGATCGCCACCAGCAAAAAGACCCAGAGTAGCGCAAAGACCCCAAGGCCCGATGCCCCCACCACTTTGGCCACCGTCCCAAACACGGCGTAGGGAATGGTCTTAACAACCCACTCCAGCATGACAAGAAGCACCTGATAGCAGGCAGCGATAAAGCTCTCCACCGTGCGAATGCTCATCTCCCCGTGTGCCTCCTGCTCGGAGCGTACCCGCCGGATCGCCGCCCCCATCAGAAGGGCCATGAGCACCACGGAGATCAGATTGTTGTAGACAAAGGGTCGCACCAGCGACGACGGAATATAGTAGGCAACATTGGGTAGCACTTCCAGCGTGGCCCCCGGCGCTTCCGGGTCCTCCACTTTTTTTGCCTCGGGCGCTTTGGCGTGTGTCTGGGCGATCAGCGCTTCGAGCTTTCCCTGCCAGAGCTTGCCTGGCTGAAAGACATTGAGAATCGTCAGGCCAATGACCATCGCCACTGAGACATTGACCACACAGATCAGCATCAGCCGTCCGAACTTGCGTCCCTCGATCCGTGTCTTGACAAAGGCATCAAGCACCGCAAAAAAGACCAGTGGCACCGCCAGCGCCCGTAGCGCCTTGATCGAGAGAATCCCAATCGCCCCGAGAGTCTCGGTCAGGTTCCCCTTACCCGCAATCACTCCCAGCACGATGCCAAGAGCGACCCCGATCAGAACCTGGAGCGCCAGCGGTATGCGTTTCATGTCTCTCTCTTTCGAGGGAAGTAAGACGAAATCCTCTAGTGCGAGAGACTCGACAATCTTTGTGAAAAATGGTACAAACAGAATTAAGTATGCAAGGGGTCACCGCGATCTTTCTCAAGGAAGTCCAAACGGAGTGGCGCACACGGGTCGCGCTCTCGGGAGTTGGGCTTTTTGTGGTGGGTGCACTGCTGCTCCTCGGCCTGGGCCTCAAAGACGCCTCAGTCAGTAGGCTCACGGCAGGTGCGCTGGTCTGGGTGCTCGCACTCTTTACGGCAGCGACGGGGCTGGGCCGGGCCTTTGTGCAAGAGGCAGAGCGGGGCACGGCGCTGGTGCTACGGCTCCATGCAAACCCGACGGATCTCTGGCTGGGCAAGTTCGCCTTCAACGCGGCGCTTTTACTGGTGCTCAACGCTCTCACCGCCCCCGTGCTTTTTTCGCTTTTGCAGATAGATCTAGAAACAGTGAACGTCGGGGTGCTAAGCGGCGTCCTAGCAGTGGGAACGCTGGCCATCGCGGCCGTGTTTACCACGATGGCGGCACTGGTGGCACAGACCACCGCGCGCGGGGGATTGTTGGCGGCACTGGCTTTCCCGCTTCTTGTCCCTGCCTTCCAAGCAGGGCTTAACGGAACCAAAGCGGCACTGGGGATTGGGATGGAGGCCACCACGAAAACCGCGTGGCAGGTGGCGGCAGGCGATATGATGATGCTAGGGCTCTACACGGTGGCGGCGATCGTGCTCTCGCTCTGGCTGTTTGATTTTATCTGGAATGACTAAGCTATGAAAAACTGGATGAAAATGGGGATCGGGCTCTGGATGACCCTGGCGCTCGGTTTTATTTTTCTGAAGCTGCCCCCCGCACGCGGCTTTCAGAACACTGAGCTCGCCCGCATCGTCGCGCTACACCT
>NZ_JANNYP010000922.1:0-3583 GCF_031410135.1 Armatimonas sp.
AAGGATCGCTACCAGAAAGGCTGCTAGACATTTGATCCTTGCTTGATTCCAACCGAGCGGCTGGAGAGCGGCCTGAAGTGTTTGAATGTCAGCCTGAGCTTGATTCCTATGTGGTTGAGCATTTTGGCTCTGTGAGATACAGTTTTTTTTGGGCATCGTTTTGGTCGCGATCTGTGTTTAAGCGACCTTGTCGTATCATACCAAGGCGGTGCCTTTCATCCTGTAGAAATTACCAGTATTTTTTGTCCTGTACTGAGATCGTGACGAATGCCTTGCCTTCTTGTTTGACTTGTCGGTTCGCTTTACCAACAACCAAGCCGAGCGCGATGTTCGGATGTTGAAAGTCAAGGGTAAGGTTTCTGGTTGCTTCCGTCGTTTGGAAGGGGCAGTTCGCTTCTGCCGTGTTCGTAGTTAGAGGTCGCCAAAGATTAAATTATCCATTTTTGCCAGCCATTTTAGATGATGGCAGGCACTGTGAACAGACAAGTTATTTTCTGAAAAGCCCTTACTTGCAGACGTGCGGCAAGCAGGGTTTGGATCGTCTTGACTGTCTGCGCTCGATCTTCGCGGGCGAGCCTGTCATGCCGTCATTCAAGACTGCCTAACCTGTTACGTTTTTAGCTGGCTCGGCGTGCTTGCTGGATCACATCCCCTAGAAGAGTGTAGACGTCGCGTTCTGCTTTTCCAAGGGCGACTATCTGTCGGAGGGCACTCTCCGCCTTAGTAAACTCTCCGCGCCGTATGTAGAGATCGGCGAGCTCACGATAGCGGATGGCATTGGGAGAGCCGAGCTTGAGTGATTGTTCCAGAGCCCATTGCTCCATCTTGGTATTACCCTGAGCACGATAGAGTTCTACCATCTGCTCGTATGCCTCAGGACTCTCTGGAGCGACATTGACCGCACGTTCAAAGAGGGTTTCGGCGCGCAACATGCCCTGCTCCTCATACTTCAGGTTCAGCCGACCCAGACGGAGGAGAGTCGGAGTATGGTTAGAATCAATTCGCTCCACAATAATCTGGAGGATGCGCCGGGCATCGTCACGCTTCTCTAAAGCAATTAGCCCCTCGGCGAGAGCAGCGTGCGCTTCGAGGTGCCGTGTGCCTGCGGGGAGAACCACCGCACGCGCTAAAACATTGACGGCACCTGCAAAATCACTAAATTTCTCCTTAAGTAATATTCCATACTCAAAAATTGTCAGGAAATGATCTGGCATCGCACGTTCGGCTTCCTGGTACCAACGAAGAGCTGCCGGATAGTCCCCTCGCCTTACCCACTCTTGTGCAACACGCAAAACAAGAGGGCCAGGCAGTTTCCCGACGGTGCGGGTCATTTCCTGGAGAAGCTCTAAAGCTGTATCACTTAGCTGCTCTTCATGTAAATACGCCTCGGTCAGAGCGTTGGTGATCTCAAAAGTAGCCTTCCCTTTTCGGTAGAGATCTTCCCAGAGAATTAGTGATTTGCGACGCTCGTTACCATCTTGTGTCCGATTCTCATGATAGGCTGTGGCTAAAGCCAAGAGAATATTTTCGTCAGCTTGTTTAAACTGCTGTGCCCGCTCATAAACCGTGAGCGCTTTGCGGGAGTAGTCTTTGGAATCGCTGAGTGCGACAGCATGGTAGTTCCAGAGAACTTTTTCTTCAGGACAAAGCTCCGTGGCCCTAGCATAGATAAATGAGGCGAGGGAGTCTTTCCGCCCTAGCTTTCCCCAAGCAAGAGCCAAGGCTCGCGGGACAACGGACCACTGCCACTGGCGCTCGGCAAAGTGAGGCACAAACTCCGACTCAAAAGCGATAGCCGCTTCCAGATGCTTTAAAAGCGATGGCTCCAGCATCACGAGCTCACTTCGTCCTACAGAATACGCTAGTGCTGCTTCCAAAAGTCGGTCATGGGGGGTAACCGTGAGAGCAGCTTGGAGAGGCTCGATTGCCTCAGCACCCAAGCGGTTCTGTGCGATAAAGGCGAGAGAGAGGCGAACACTCCAGCGTGCCTTGGCTTTTTGGTCATTTACTTTATCGGCTTCTTGAACCATACGGGCATAGACAGCGCAGGCATTGGCATCGTCAAGCTCGCGCCCGGCAAAGAGGCTCGCCAAGTACTTATTGTTCTCTTTGTCACCAGACACATGCACAAATAGATAGCGGTAGATAATCTCTGCACGGTCATCACTACGGCCACTTGCTCGGTAGGCAACCCCCAGCCAGCGTGCGGTGGTGATGCGCTGCGCCTCGGTCAGTGTGGAGGAATCAAAAGCGGCCTCCAGAATCGGCAGACGCTCCGGGGTGATCCGAATATCTTCGTCGTTTAGGCTATCTGCCAGCGTCTTAAGCAGGTCATTTCGGGGGAGATCGAGACGTGTCCAGTATGCAGACTCACGCCAGATGGGCTTCATCAGTACCCCAAGCATCTTTTCTTGCACCGACGCGCTCGCCTGAATCAGCCCATGGTGGTAGAGAGCAGCAACATAAAAGACACACCGCTCATCGTCGGCGAAGACATCCGCAGCAAGTAGGTACCAGTCGGCACAGAGCGAGTGAAACTGCCGGGTTTTGATGTCCGCCCAGAGAAGTGCCTGTGCGATTCGGGCCTGCATATTCTCTGGCGAGTGGTGTGACGTATCCGGCTTCTTTCCCGCCAGTGCTCCGTAGTAGCTTCCAACCGCATCGGGATTCAGAGGAGTACCCTCAGACTTCAGCAGACGTGCTGACACAATGCCACCCGTCAGGCGCTGCTTGATTGTGGGGGCTTGCTTGATATCTTTCAGGACGTTCTTTGCCATAGTTTCTCTTATGAAGTATCGGTAAGTCCTCCTCAAAAATCCATAGATTTTCTCTATAGAAAAACACAAGGGTATACTTGTCGCGATGTCTTTACTTGTCTCTATTCCCTCGTCTCATGCCGCTCATGCGCAGGCTCTAGGGTTCGCTCTTGGTTCCGCAGATGAGACGGTTGCCGCGCATCCAGCTGCGGTGAAACGGGCGTGGGCCCAAGGAGCGCGAGAGGTAGTCTGCGCTGTGACGACGGCGGAGGAGCTCTGGGAACTTCGTCCTCTGGCGCTCTTTGCTGCCGCGTTTGGTGAGCCTCTTCGCTCAGGAGCCTACAACGCTAATCTGCGGGCACCGGAGGGCTTTTCTGCCTCGGAGTGGCGCACGGGGCAGCAGGGAAGCCTCTTTTTTGTCACCAATACGACAGATGCGCCCGTCACTGGCAGTGTGTTTCCTGCGTTTGCGGACAAGACACTGGCTGCTGGGGAGACCGTGATCTGGCCCCACGACTTCCCTCTTGGCCGTTCAGAGAACTATCTAGCGGCCTATGCGGGCTTGGTGAAGTCCGAGGCGACCTTGCTCACAGCACACATCCGCCCCGATCCTTTCCCAGGAGCGCGGATCTTTGTCACAGGCATTCCTGGTGAGCGGGTCGAGGTGGCGGTGTTCAATGCCGGGCCAGGAGAGGTCGTCGAGGTTGTTTTTGGCGAGTCCCCAGCTGTGTTTGCGGCAGGTGTCTCACAAGTTATCGCCGTGCCCGAGCAGCTTGCCCCTCACCTCTGGCTCCTAGAGACCACCACCTGGATCGGCCCAGAGTGGC
>NZ_JANNYP010000923.1:0-11589 GCF_031410135.1 Armatimonas sp.
CACTTTTTTAGCTTCTTCAAGCGTGTCGTAGGCGTTGGGCGAGGGCAGCTTCCACTCGGGGATTTTGTACTCAGGGGCGGCGTTGCCCCGAATCCAGAGAACACCACCGAGCCCGACAAGAACGGCGAGGGTAGTGCCACAGCCCACCTTGAGACCACGTTTTACTTTACTCATGGGATGTAAGACGCAAGTGGTGGCTTTTGGTTACGCTTTGCAGGAAAATTGCAGGGAAAAGCCGAAAGTTGTTTCATGACCACACTTGCTGATGTCACCCTTCATACCGTTCCCGTTGTTGATCCCCAGAGCAGCCTCGCCGAGGCCATTGCGCTGCTAAAAGCCGACCCGCTCCAGACCGTGGTGCTGGTGGGCGATGAGATGTACATGGGCATTCTCAACGCCGTGATGCTGGAGTCGTCGCTGATTCCCACGGATGTAGACCTTGCGACGCTACAAGTCGGCCCCTACGTGCGCCCTACCCGCCCGCTCCGCCCCGAAACCACTATCGCCGACGCTCGCGCCGTGCTGGAGCGTAAGGGTGTTCTGGCACTGCCTGTCGTGGCGGGCAATGTCTATCAGGGCGTTGTTACCCGCGCCGAGCTGGGGTAGGAATCTGCCTGTCGCCGCTTCGGGCCATCTCCCTGCCGCTAAGACGGCTTCCCTCTTCCCTGGATCGCTCGTCCCTCGCTAGGAAGAGGGACTTTCGGAATTGTCCCTCTTCCCGCGACGAAGGAGCAAAAGGGGAAGAGGGACAGCGCTCTAAGGCGCAGGGAGATGGCCAATACCCCTAGAACAAGCTCATCTGCTGCTGGCCGGGCGGAGTGGGAAGGGCAAGTCCGAGGTGCTTTCGCAGCTCGAAAAGCGTGGCGGGGGCGTGGCCTTCATAGTAGTTGCGGACATGGACAAAGACCACTCCTGAGGCGGCTCTGAGCTGCTCGGCCCAGTGATCTAGCTCGGTGTCTTTGAGTAACACGCGCTGATCGAAGTGCTCGACGCTGTTCTCTTCACCCAAGAGTCGGAGGTAGGTCAGCGGTGCTCCAGGCACGGCGACGCGATCCGTGGTGGCAAGCTGCATGCCGCGCTCGGCAAGCAGGGAAGCGATCTCGCTCTGCTGCCAGCCACTCTCCCGTAACTCGACTGTCAAAGGAAAGGCATACTCTGCCAGTCCATCGGCGAAGGTGAGGAGGTTGCGTGCCTCACCGGGGCCAAAGTCGGGCGGGAGCTGAAGCACGAGCCGTCCGAGCTTTTGGCCAAGATTGTCCTGCATGAGCGTGGCAAAGTCCCGCGCCTCTTTCACCGACGCGGGGCCGACCAAGCGCCGCTCGTGAGTGACGAGTTTGGGGATTTTGGCGGAGAACTTAAAGCCCGCCGGGGTCTGCCGATCCCACTGCGCCAGTGTGGTCTCCTTAGGCGGCGCGTAGAAAGTAGTGTCCAGCTCAATGGCATCAAAGACCGTCGCGTACTCGGCCAGCAGGCGCGTGTCGGGCGTTCCGAGAGCATAGAACGGCCCGCGCCAGTCCGGGTAACTCCAGCCCATCGTCCCAAAGTAGACCAGGCTCATACGAGCTTTGCCTCACGCATTGCCTCAAAGACCAGTCCCGCCATGACTTTTGCACCTTCCGCATTGAAGTGCGTATTGTCCTCGACGCCTTTGGGATAGTTGGGGTTCTCGCCGGGCTTGAGCTGCAAGAAAAGCTTGCGCGACGGCTCGGCACCAAGCTCTTTCAGCGGCTTTTCGCTCAGCCGGTGATGATCTATCAGAGGCGTTTTGGTGGCATTAGCGACCTCGCGTACCAAGTCGGGGTAGGCTCCGTGAGAGTCGTAGAACTTGCGCTCGGCATCGAAGCGGCGGCGCATGACGGGGGTGAGCAGCACGGGATTGCCGCCGCGCTGGCGAACCTCGGTCACAAAGCGAGTAAGGTTGGCTTTGTAGTCCTCAGGTGGGGTGTAGCGCTCGCCTTTACCCTTCGATTGATCGTTGTGGCCGAACTGAATTAGAACCCCGTCACCTTTCTGCACCCGAGCCAGCAGCGCGTCCCAGCGCTTCTCGGCAAGAAAAGACTTGGTGCTGCGGCCATTGACCGCGTGGTTCTCGATGCGAAGCTTGCTCTCGTCCAACAGCAAGCGCAGCGCCTCGCCCCAGCCGGTCTCGGGGCGTTTCTCAGGGAGCTTCTCGGCCATAGTGGAGTCGCCTGCCAGAAAGAGCGTCGGGGTGCGGGTGAGGTCTTTGAGGGCAAACCGAGCGAGCGTGATAGTCTCGTACGCGCCTTTTTCGCCGCACTCGTAGAGGCAGGCCAGGGCAGTGCGCTTCAGCACCGCCAGGTCCGAGTACGCGCTTGGGCCGCTATGTAGCGTCAGCCGCCGCTCCCAGGTCTTGCCATCGTCGCGGCTGGCACGCACGGTCAGGTTTCTACGCCCCTCGCGACTGGCGGGGTTGGAGAAGAGAATCGTCTTCTTGTCGGCACGGCGGATACTGGCCTGGCAGATGGGCTCGATAAGGGAAAAATCGGGTCGCTGCTCGCTCCAAGAAAGTCCTCCATCTCTACTCACTGCCACTTGCCGCGTCCGTGAGCTGGGGTCGTAGCTGCGCATGTTGAGTAGGAGGCTGCCGTCGGTGCGCTCGACCACCTCGCACTCGTTCACCTGATCGCGCGGCGTGGTTCCGCCGAGCTTCCAGCTCACCCCATGGTCGTCGCTGTAGATCACGTGCGAGAAATAGCGCTTGGTCTTGGCCTCGATATGGTCGCAGGGAATCACCAAGCGCCCCGTTTTTCCGAGCTGAATCCCCGCCCCCGGCCCCGTGGCGTACCACGTCCACTCGGGGAGCTTGACATCCACCGTGATCTCTTTGGGGGGCGCCCAGGTCAGTCCCTCGTCCACGGATGAGGTGACAAAAACGCGGCGCGTGTCTTTACTCGCCTGAGCGATAATCTGCGGCTCTTTATCGTCGCCCCGGTTCCAGGTCAGCAGGAGCCAGATCGTCCCGGTCTGTGTGTCCACCACCGGCGCAGGGTTCCCACACGTGTTGCCTGCATCGGCCCAGACCACCTGCTGCTCACTCCAGCTCGCGCCGTTGTCGGTGGAGCGGCGCAGGAGAATCTCAATGGTGCCACTATCGCCCGCCCCAGAACGCCGCCCCTCACAGAACGCCAGCACCGTCCCACGCTTTGTCACCACCAGCGTCGGAATCCGGTAGGACTTGTAGCCGCCCTGGCCACTCTTCCATAAAACGTCTTGAGTCATTTTTTTGTATCCACGATGGAAATCATCCGGTTAGCCTGCACGGTAAACGTGTGGCTATAGGGCCTTCGGCCGCCTCCTCGTTCCTCGTCGGTAGATATTTCCGAGCGAAGCGAGGCGGCGGAACGCCCCATTGCCGGACGTTTACCGTCCATGTTCCTTGTCAGGGCACATTCGCCCGCAATTCTTCCAGCCAGAGTGTCGCTTCCGAGTCCGAGGGGGCGCGCCAGTCGCCTCTTGGGGAGAGGCTGCCGCCGCTGCCGACTTTGGGGCCGTTGGGGACGCATGTGCGCTTGAACTGACTGGTCTTGAAGAAGCGCCACAGAAAGACTTCGAGCCACTTTTTAATGGTCGGCAGGTCGTAGGCGTCCCCGACCGAGGCGGAGAGATAGGCGACTTTACTCGGGGTGAAGCCGAAGCGTGTGATGTAGTAGAGATTGAAGTCTTGGAGCGCGTAGGGCCCGATCTTCTCCTCGGTTTTCTGCGCGGGCTTGTCGCTGCCCTCGCCACCGGGGATCAGCTCGGGGGAGATCTCGGTGTCGGCGATGCTGATGAGAATCCGGCTGGCCTCCTCGCCAAAGAGGCTCTTCACGGCTACCCAGCGAATGAGATACTGGATCAGGGTCTTGGGCACTGAGGCATTGACATTGTAGTGGCTCATGTGATCCCCCACACCATAGGTACACCAGCCCAGCGCCAGCTCGGAGAGATCGCCGGTTCCTAGCACGATGCCGTTGTGAAAGTTAGCAAGGCGGAAGAGATGGCTGGTGCGCTCGCCCGCTTGGACGTTCTCAAACGTAATGTCGTAGACCGGCTCGCCGCCATGAAACGGGTGGCCCAGGTCTTTGAGCATCTGCAAGCATGAGGGGCGAATGTCCAGCTCCGTGGCCGTAACTCCCAGCGCGGCCATCAGGGCATGGGCGTTGGAT
This sequence comes from Armatimonas sp., assembly GCF_031410135.1. Lineage (GTDB taxonomy): Bacteria > Armatimonadota > Armatimonadia > Armatimonadales > Armatimonadaceae > Armatimonas. The sequence continues at coordinate 4,167 of NZ_JANNYP010000923.1, forward strand.
TTCGTGTGGTCGCTGGTGGCGAAGCCGGGCATGGTATAGGCCAGGATATTGGTGCGCGGCAGGCCCAGCTTGTCCATGGTGTTGCAGGCGACGATCAGCGCGTGCGTGGAGTCTAGGCCGCCGCTCACGCCAATCACGATTTTTTCTATCTTGGCACTCTGGAGACGCTTGTGCAGGCCGTGCACCTGAATGTTGTAGGCTTCGTAGCAGTGGGCATCGCGCACGGCAGCGTCATCGGGGACGAATGGGAAGCGCTCAATGTGGCGAATAAGTTTTGTCTCGGCGACGGGCGGCTCAAACGAGAAGTGAATCTTGCGCATCGAGGCCAGCTTCCCTTGCTGGTCGTGCACCGAGTCGGCGAAGCTGGTCTGGCGCATCCGCTCTTGTGTCAGGCGCTCTAAATCAATATCGGCGAGAATCAGGTCCTCGTCCTCCGAGAAGCGCTCGGACTCGGCCAGCTTCTCCCCGTTTTCGTAGATCAGCGCGTGACCATCCCAGGCTAAGTCATTCGTGCTCTCCCCCGGCCCCGCCGCCGAGTAGAGATAGGCAGACAGACAGCGTGCCGACTGCCCTGCGGCAAGCGCTTTTCGGTACTCCGCTTTTCCCACCGTGATATTGCTCGCCGAGAGATTCGCCAGAATTGTCGCTCCGGCCAGCGCCCCAAAGGTCGAGGGCGGCAGCGGCGTCCAGACATCCTCGCAGATCTCCACATGCAGCGCAAAATCAGGCAGATTGGTGCAAGAGAAGACCAAATCGGAGCCCAGCGGCACGGTGCTCCCGAAAAGCACGACTTCTTTTGCGACAACATCGCGGCCCGAGGCGAACTGGCGCTTCTCGTAGAACTCCCGGTAGCTCGGCAGGTAGGTCTTGGGAACCAGCCCCAGAAGTTTCCCTTTTTGCACCACGGCACAGACATTGAGCAGGCGACTCTCGACCCGCAGCGGTAGCCCGACGAGCAGCACTGTCTCCCACGCCGCGCTCGCCGCGATCACACGCGCAAGAGCTTTCTCGGTGGCATCCAGGAGTGCGGTTTGGTGGAACAGATCGTCGCACGAGTACGCAGAGAGCCCCAGCTCCGGGAAAAGCGCCACAGCGGCATGCTGCTGCGCGGCACGGGCGGCCAGCGCAATCGTGTGCTCGGCATTGTAGACCGGATCAGCGACGCGCACCAGCGGGATACAGACCGCCGCCCGGACAAAGCCGTGGCGGTACGGATTGAAAAACGGCAACATAATGTTATCTTACCTCAATTCTATTTTGTGTCATTTTGACACTTTATGTATTAACAAAGTTGCAACACTTTCTCGCCTTCGAATCTCTTTCCAGGGCTTCAGGGATACGGCTTGCCTGCCGATACTTCTACCAGGTGTCTTTCGACACCCCCGTTTCAGGAGGCTAGCAGATGCCGGATACAGCGGCGCCAGACAACGATATCGTACTGGATATTCAGAATATTCATCGGCTTTACGAACCCACTCATGCTCTTAAGGGAGTGAGCTTTCAAGCACGTCGCGGTGAGGTTCTGGCACTGGTTGGCCCTAATGGTGCCGGTAAGACCACGCTCGGAGCCATTATCGCCCAGCGGGAGAAGCCCGATATGGGGAGAGTTCTCTACTACCTGGATGAGGGTGAGACTGAGGAGCCCGATCCTTCTCAGATCGGATTTTTCCCCGGCGACAGTAGCTACTACATGAGCCTTGCCGTGGAGCGCTTGCTCTACCATGCCGCCACCCGTAAAGGACTCTCCGGCGGTGAGGCTGCTGAGGCAACCCAGTACTGGCTGGACCGCCTGGGAGCCACGAGCCGTCCGAACATGCCGCTCGCCAGCTTCTCAAAAGGCAACCAGCAGAAGATTCAGTTCGCCGAGTCCGTGCTCCACGGCCCGAGCATCGTCTACCTTGATGAGCCGTTCAATGGCCTTGATCCGGTGAACCAGGAGTGGTTTATTGGGCTGATCCGTGAGCTCCAAGAGACTGGGATGACCATTCTTATCAGCGATCACCACATGCATCTTTTAGAGCGCATTGCGGATCGGATTCTGATCATGCACCAGGGCAGGCTCGTCGCAGATGGCACGCTTCCGACCCTGCGCCAGCGCTCGCAAGTGGGCCTCAGTGTTCGGCTACGTGTCGTGGACCCGATGGCGGTGGATCTCAAGCCCTTCAAAGACCACCCCGCGATTCGCTCTGTGGAGCGCACGGCGAGCGGTGATATTCGCATGCTGGTCAGTGCTGCCGTCCCACGCAACGATGTCCTCAACTTCGCCAAGCAGCGCCTGCGCCTCACTGAGATCCTCGCCGAGCCCGCCAGCCTGCACGATATCTATGTCACGGTTTTCTCTGTCCAGAGCGCCGATACTGAGCTCAATGAGGCAATCCAAGCCGCCGCCTAGTCGGGTTTTCGGGCGACGGCGAAGATGGTCAGGCCGAAGGGCAGGCTTACCCGCAGTGCCAGCTTCGCCTCGGCGTCCAAGAGGCATCGCAGGATTCCATTGAAAGGCTCCGGCGTGGGCCGGGCATCGGCGTGGGGCACGGTGTCTTTTTTCTGGAGTACATTTTGTAGCTTCCGCACCACCCAGACCGCCGGTAAAAGCGCGGAGACGGTGTAGGAGAGCTGCACGATTTGGAGCCCAGCGCCCTCTAGCAAACGCCGGACTTCCTCAGCTCGGTAGCGCCGCTGGTGCATCAGAGCGACATCATGGCCACTCCAAAGCGACTGGTAGGCCGGCACGGTCACCACGGCAACACCTCCCGGCTTAAGCGCCCGCGCCAGCTCACGCGCCGCGAGTTTGTCGTCGGGAATATGCTCTAGAACGTCCAGCGCAATCGCCGCATCGAAAGTTCCTTCGGCAAAGGGCAGTGCGGTCGCGGAGGCCAGCACGAGATTTCCATGCCCCCGCTCCCGGCAGAGTGAGAGTGCCAGCGGCTCCAAGTCCAGCCCGACCGGCTGTGCAAACTCACGCAGGCGATCCAGTGTCCCACCGGTGCCGCAGCCCATGTCCAGTGTGAGAGGATTTTCGGTGGTACAGAAGCGCTTCAGGGCCGCGCAGATCAGGTTACGACGCGCGACAAACCACCAGTGGCGGTCTTCTAAACGTCGCATCTGAAGATAGTAATCCCGGTTCATGCCCCCCCCGCCCCCACACGTGGGGGAGCCAGAATCCGGGCCACATCCGCCGCCATTTGCACCAGCAGCGCTTCTAAACTCTCAAACTTCACGGTACCCCGTAGAAAATGCACAAACGAGAGTGTGAGGGCTTGTCCATAAATCTCTTCGTCGAAGCCGTCCATGAGAAATGCCTCGACGGTCAAGAGGCCACTATCAGTGACGGTCGGGTTGGTGCCGATGGAGATCGCGGCGCGGAAAATACGGCCATCGGCAAGAGTCGCCTGGCCTGCATAGACTCCCGCAGCGGGGATCAGCACCGCAGGGTGAGCGGCGAGGTTTGCAGTCGGGTAGCCAATCGTACGGCCTAGCTTGCGCCCGTGCACAATCTCACCCGTCAGCGTGTAAGGGCGGCCTAATAAGCGGGTCGCCTCGCTCACCTGCCCGCCCGCCAGCATCTGCCGGATCACCGTAGAGCGTGCCGGAACTCCCTCGACAAAGACAGCGGGCACCACACCCACTTTCAAACCCGCTGCCTGTAGCGCCGCGATATCGCCGCGCCGCTCACAGCCAAAGCGAAAGTCCTCGCCCACAACGATGAGCTCAGGCTGGTGCGGTTTTAAGACACTCTCGATAAAAGCATCGGGCGTGAGGGCGGCAAAGGCATGGTCAAAGGCAATCACCTGAACTCTGTCCGCACCGTGCTCTTGGAGCCGTGCCACACGCTCATCGAGTGTCCCAAGTAGCTTGGGCGTGCGCCCCGGCGAGAGCAGTGCCGCCGGGTGTGGGTCAAAGGTCAGCGCCCGCACAGGCAAGCCACTGGCTTTTGCCGTTTTCAGAAGTGCCTGGTGCCCACGATGAACCCCATCAAAAACCCCGATGGTCAGTGCCGTCATTCCGCAAATACCTTGAAGGGCTGCCAGTGCCCGCTCTCCCAGCGCAGCAGTGCAAGCAGGCGCTCGTTGTAGAGCGCCGCACACTCGCTCCCCTCCTCCCCAGATGGTGAGGAGGGTATCACTTTTCCTAGCTTTAGCTCAGCGGCATCGTGGTCGCTGACGGTGACGGTCGGCCAGCCGAGGGCTAGGTGCATGGGGAGAAGCTTCTCTTCGGTAATCTCGTCCAGTCCAATAGCATCTGCCAGGTGGTACGGCCCGACGGCTTCTCGTGCCAGGGTTGCCATGTGGGCAGGCAGCTCCAGTGCCGCTCCAATATCTTTGCAGAGCGTACGGATATACGTCCCTCCCCCACACGTTACACGAATCATGGCACTTGCCAAGAGTTCGATGGCGTGGATGGTGATCGTGCGAGCCTCACGCTCGACGGTGATCCCTTGGCGCGCCAGGTCATAGAGACGCTGACCGTTGTGGTGGAGAGCGGAGACCATCGGGGGGACTTGCTGTATCTCCCCAACAAAGCGAGGAAGCACGCTACGGAGCGCCTCTTCTGTTAGCCCAGACGCGTCGGCTTGCTCGGTGACGGTTCCGCTGGCATCTTCCGTGTCGGTGGCCGTGCCAAAACCAATCGTGGCAAGATAAACTTTGGGCTCCAGTGAGAGGTGAGGTAGTAAGCGTGTCGCCTGGCCCACGGCCACCAGCAGCACCCCGGTAGCGTCGGGGTCTAGTGTCCCCGCATGCCCCACCCGTTTTATCTTTAGCGTCCGCCGCACTCGGCTCACCACATCGTGGCTCGTCATCCCAGCGGGCTTGTGAATATTAAGAAATCCGTCCATGCAATCGTGCGCGGCCCTCAGCAGGCGGCTTCCTCCAGTGTACCACTCTCCGTATTACGGTTATAATAGGCACCATTATGGGAGTTGTTATCATTTTTGTCTGGGGCCTTATCACAACGATCCTCACCGTGGGTATTCGATTACTGATCAGCGGTAGTGACTTCGATCCGATGTCTTTCTATCTCTGGCACCTTGTCCCCGTCGGGGCCATCATCACCGGTTTTCTCGCGGCATCGGGCTACCTGCTGGCGATTCGCTTAACCCGCACTCAGCTTCGTCCTTGGATGCTCCCGACCATCCTAGCGCTCCACCTATTAGCCTACTTCGGCGGGGAGTTTCTGGTCTTCAAGCTCTTGAACCTGCACCATACAGCAGACGGCTCACCCGTGGGTTTCTGGGAGCTTTTTGACCTCCAGACCCGGAACTACACCATGATGGGCCTCTCTGCAGGCAAGGATGCTGGCAAGCCACTGGAGCTCTGGGGGTATGGCATTCGTTTTCTGGAAGTCGTGGGCTTTATGGGAGGTGCTTTCGCGGTGCCAATGGCAGTGGCAAACGTCCCCCTGTGCCCCACCTGCAAGCGTTATCAAAACCGTGCCTCACTCGGACTCATCAGCGCTCTACCGAACGAAATTGAGAAAACCCAGCGGATTCTCAACGAGCTTCAGGAAGCGCTAGACAACGGCAATGCAAAAGCCTTCTCTGAGCTGCTGACCGAAAACCGAATACCGGAGGAGAAAGGCCGAATGCCCGGCACACTGGTGGCTTTCTCGCTGGTTTGGTGCCCCGCCTGCCAAACAGGCGTAGTAGCAAGTACAACCACGGGTGCGGATGGTGAAGCGCTGATCGAGGAGGCTCTCACCCCCGACTTTCTGAAATCGCTCGACTTGACCCGTCTCGTGGTTCACTCCCTCTAAACGGAAAACCTTTCATGCCACAAATCCTTGTCTTCACCGCCCCTCGCGAGCGCCCGATCCGTCGAGTGGATGCACCACCCACCACGCCCAATGCAACGTTTATCGGAACCGCACGCCCCGGTGAGTTCTTTGTCTTTCAGCTCGCGTTTGTGGCGAGCGAAGGCGGCGGCGCGGTGGGGTTTGTGCCCGGTGCGCTAGGAGCGATTCCGGCGAGTGCAGTGCGCTGCCTGAGCCTAGGCGGCGTGGATGCGCAGGGCAAGGCGTTTACAAAGCGGCTGACGCTCAAGCCGGGGAAGACCCAGGTGCTCTGGGTCGGGGTGGAGGTGCCCAAGTCGGCGCGGGGGCAGTGCGTGGGGACACTGGCCGTGACCGTCGGGGCGGAGCGTGTACCAGTTGACGTAACTCTCCAGATTTCTGGAAAAGCCATCAATGACCACGGCGATTCCGTGGCGGCGAACCTCTCCCGCCTGCGCTGGCTGGACTCCACGGCGGGAGCGGAGCTGACCGTGACCAAGCCGTTTCTCCCAGTGCAGGTGTCGGGTGCGAAGGTAAAAGTACTGGGGCGGCAGCTCACACTGGGCAGCGACGGCTTACCCTCACAGATCGAGAGTGCCTTTAACGGTAGCAACACCAAGCTCGGCAAGCTCACGCCGCTCCTCGCCGCCCCGATGCGCTTTGTGGTGGAGACGGCAAGTGGGCAAGTTGCCTGGGCCAGCAAGCGTGGGAAGCTCGCCCGCACCAACACAGAGGCAACCTGGTCGGCCACAAGCCACGCGCCAGGGCTTACGCTGGAAGTGAACGGGCGGCTCGACTACACCGGCTCGGGCTCGCTGACGATGCGCCTTATCGCGGACAAAACGACCGAGGTGCGCGATATTGCCTTGTTCACCTCGATCTTGCCCGAGCGGGCGAAGCTTATGATGGGCCTCGGGAAGCAGGGCGGCGCGGCCCCCAAGACCTGGGACTGGAAGTGGGACACGAAGAAGCACCAGGACGCGCTCTGGCTGGGCGAGGTCAATGCGGGGCTGATGCTGCGCCTCAAGGGCGCGAACTTCCGCAGGCCATTGGTGAATATCTACTACGGCTTTCAGCCTCTCAACCTGCCCGAGAGCTGGGGAACCGGCGGGGTGCATGTCGAGAATGGGACGATCCGAGCGTTCTCCGGCCCACGCACCCTCGCGGCTGACGAGATGCTCGAATTTACCGTGGACTTCTATCTGACGCCCTTCAAGCTCCTCAACACCGAGGCGCAGTGGCACGATCGCTATATTCATCTCGGCGGCTCCAAGTCCCCCGAGCCGCACGAGAAAGCCGTCGCGGAGATGGACGACAAGCGCGGCCCCAACGTCCTCAATGTGCACCAGGCGACGTTCTTCTCGCCCTACATCAACTACCCCTACGCAGACGCGTCGTTCGGGGCGCTCCAAAAACTCACCCAGGCGGCGCATGCGAAAAACACCAGGGTGAAAGTCTACTACACCACCCGCGAGATCACGCAGAACATGCCAGAGCTGATCCCGCTGCATAGCCTGAACGGCGAGGTGATTGTCGCCGGGCCAGGCAAGAATGCCAAGACACTGATTCACCCCAATGGCCCCCACCCGTGGCTGGTCGAGAACCTTGGGGAGGACTTTATCCCGGCGTGGGTTGACAAAGTCGGTGGCCCCTACGC
>NZ_JANNYP010000924.1:0-5957 GCF_031410135.1 Armatimonas sp.
CGGTGCATCTTGGGCGGCAAGGATCTGTTCAAAGCGTTGGCGAAGTCGCTGTTTCGTTTCTTCTGTCATCCCCCTATGATGACGACTTTAGGAGCAGAAGGCAAATCGGCTTGCCTCACCACTTTTTTGTCCTGCACCCCAGGGAACCATGGTGACTGTGCAGTTCGCAGAGCTATGATATAATCCTAAGTTGCCTCCGCGCGATGCTATGCGCTGCGGGGGTTTTTCCATGTCAGGTTTTATCACTATGCTCAGAAATATCGCTATTATTGCCCACGTTGACCACGGAAAGACGACCCTCCTTGACGGAATGCTCAAGCAGGGTGGTGTCTTCCGCGAGAACCAGGAAGTCGCCGAGCGGGTGATGGACCGCATGGACCAGGAGCGTGAGCGCGGCATCACGATTATCTCCAAGCACACAGCCCTTACCTACAAGGGTAACAAGATCAATGTCGTCGACACACCGGGGCACGCTGACTTTGGCGGCGAGGTCGAGCGTGTGCTCTTGGTGGTGGATGGTGTCTTGCTCCTCGTGGACGCAGTCGATGGCCCGATGCCACAGACGCGCTTTGTGCTGGAGAAGGCTCTCTCGGCTGGTCTGAAGGCCATTGTGGTGATCAATAAGATGGATCGCCAAGAAGCACGCCCGGACTGGGTGGTCAACGAGACCTTCGACCTCTTTCACGAGCTGGGAGCCACCGATGACCAGCTCGACTTCCCGATTGTCTATGCCACCGCGCTGGATGGTCGCTCGTCGCTCAACGAAGACTACGCCGATGCGGTAGATCTCCAGCCGCTCTTCGACACGATTCTCTCCGCCATCCCAGAGCCCAAGGTTCTCGCGGATAAAGATGCCCCGACACAGGCGATGATCTCGACCATTGATGGCGACCCGTATTTAGGCCGCCTGGGAATCGGGAAGCTCTTTGCGGGGACACTGCGCCCCAACCAGCCGGTGACGGTCTTCCGTCGCGATGGCTCTCGCTACAACTCCCGGCTCCAGAGTGTCTTTGTCTATGAGGGTATGAAGCGTGTCCCCGTGGAAGAAGCCTATGCCGGCGATATTATCGCCGTGACGGGCCTCCCTGAGGTTACCATCGGGGAGACAATTGCGACGGGCGACAATCCTCAGCAGATCCCCCCTCCCACCGTGGACGACCCGACCCTTCAGATGACCTTTGCCGTCAACACCTCGCCTTTGGCAGGCCGAGAGGGGCAGTACTCCACCAGCCGTAAGCTACGTGAGCGCCTCTTTAAAGAGCTCGAGACCAATGTCAGCCTCAAGGTCGAAGAGAGCGAAACTCCCGATAGCTTTATCGTCTACGGGCGCGGCGAGCTTCACCTCTCGGTGCTTATTGAGACGATGCGCCGTGAGGGCTACGAGCTCCAAGTCTCGATGCCTGAGGTGATCACCCGAACGGGTGAAAAGGGCGAGAAGCTAGAGCCTTTTGAGCGGGTCTTTATCTCGCTCCAAGATGAGTATGCAGGGAGCATTGTGCAGGCACTCGGGGAGCGCCGTGGCGTGCTGATGAACATGCAGCAGTCCGATAGAGGCGACACGCGTCTTGAGATCATCATTCCGACCCGTGGACTCTTAGGGTTCCGCTCGCGCTTCCTGACCCTGACCCGTGGCACGGGAATCATGTCCGCTCTGCTTGAAGGCTACTTGCCTTGGGCGGGTCCGCTACCCCATAGATCCCAGGGAAGCCTGATCGCCAATGAGTCTGGAATGACGACCAACTTCGGCCTCGCCAACGCCGAGGAGCGTGGGGAGCTATTCATTGGACCCGGTCTGGAAGTCTACGAAGGCATGATTGTGGGGCGCCACCAGCGCGATGGCGACCTCGTGATGTCGGTGACGAAGACCAAGCAGCTCACCAACATGCGTGCCTCGACCAGTGATGTCTCCGTGCGCCTGACCCCGCCCTCGGAGATGGGGCTAGACCGCGCGATGGAGTACATTGGCCCTGATGAGCTGATGGAAGTGACCCCGAAGAACATCCGCATGCGCAAGCGTGAGCTGAACTTCAAGATGCGCAAGCGCTCCGAAAAGAGCGAGTAAACCTCTTCCCCGCTTTTTGAACCCACCCGCCTCGGTCCTCGGCACCCTCCCTTGAATCAAGGGAGGGTCGGCAGAGTGAGGGACGAACTGAGCCGGGGTGGGTTCCAGAGCGGGGAGGAGGGCAACCTACCCCCGGTACGCCGCGATCACGGCGTCTTGCCTTGCATTTACATCCGCATCTACCGTCTGGCGGGTCGGGTCGGCCTTAAACCACTCCAGTGAGCGCTTCACCCCCTCGGCCCACAGCACCTCAGCTTTGTAGCTCGGAACAAAGCGCTTGATCTTGCTATTGTCCAGCACCACCGAGTTCACCTTGTCCCCGATCAGCGTCCCTTCCCAGTCTGGGTAGAGCGCCATGCAAAAGTCCGAGGGCACGTGCACAAAGCTTGCCGTCACCCCGAGGGCATCGGCCACGGTCTGGAAGAGCTGGTTCCAGCAGAGAACTTCGTCACTGGTGATATGAAACGCCTCGCCGTTGGTATCGGGGCGGCCCAGCAGGCTCGAAAATCCCTTGGCAAAGTCCCCGTTCCAGGTGTTGGTCCACAGCGATGTCCCGTCTCCCGGCACGATGATCGGCTTGCCCGTCAGCATCCGATCCACCGCCGTCCACGGGTGCGCCCAGCTATTGAGCACGAGCGGCAAGTTTGCGTGGCCGTAGGTCAGCGAGGGACGAACCACCGTGTACGCCTGCTTGCTCTGGCCTGCAAGAAGTGCCTCACACGCAATCTTATCGCGGGAGTACTGCCAGTGCGGGTTCTCCAGTGGCGTCTCTTCCGTGATCAGATAGTGCTTAGGCGGTTTCTGGTAGCAGCTCGCCGAGGACACAAACATAAACTGCTCCGCCAGCCCCTCCACCAGCGCTAATCTTAACTCCAAGTCCTCGGGCGTAAACGTAATAAAGTCCGCGACGGCATCAAACGGCCCGTGCGTCGCCAGTAGCGCCTTTAACGCCGCCTGATCGCCCTTCACATCCCCTGTAATTACCGTCACCCCCGGCGGCGGGAGATACTTCTTCGAGGAGCCCCGGTTGAGCAAAAACACTTCCTGCCCCTGCGCCGCCGACTCTTCCACACAGGCCGACGAGATAATCCCGGTGCCCCCGATATACAAAACACGCATGCGTTTTCTCCTGTCCGCCCCCTGGAAGGAGGCGTCTGCAATGGCGTCCCGCCGCAAAGCCCGTGCCGGGCTACAACTAACTCCAGCCCGGCACGGGCTTTACAGCGCGTAGCGCTACTCGACGCCCCGTTCACGGGGCATTGGTTTATTTCGCCTCAGGAAGCCGGGTGCTCTGCCAGGCGGCGAACTTCCACTCGCCTTTTTGCCGTGTCCAGACCTCCGTGAAGCGTACCTTGAAGGCCATCTCGTTCTCGCCCGCTTTAAGTTTCATATCCGCGAGCCCGGTGACGATCACCGTATTGCCATAGACCTGATGCTTCTTTTCTGAGAGAGTCACACCAAGATACTTAGTCGCGCCGGTTTTCAGCGCCTCTAGGAACATCTCTTTGGTGTCAGACTTACTGTTGGAGTGGGTGTAGACCATGTCCTTGGTGAACATCGCATCCAGCGCGGCCGTATCGTTTTTGAGTAGTGCTTCAATGCGTTTGCTATCGGCCTCGTTGGTGGCTGCAATCGCTTCGGCCCGAGTGGGGACTTTTTGCTGTGGGGTTTGCTGGGCAAAGACAGGTGCTGAGATGACAAGTGCCGCGCAGAAAAAAAGTGAGCTTTTCATGCCGGGATTATAGCATAGAGGCATCTTCATCTGTGAGCTGGTTGAGTAACAAAATTAGGGAGGAAGTCGTATGAAGTGTCATGACGAAGAAACTTTTGATCCTGGGGGCATTACTAGCCCCACTTGGTCTTGGAACACTGTTTCTTTATTGCACTCATAAATGGGCCAGATACGATGCGCGTTTCAGTAATCTCTACTGGATTGCGATCCTGGTAGGGCTTTCCTGTTACCTGGCACTGCTAGACAGCTGGCTCAAGCGTGTTCTGATGGGGATTGTCTATGTGATCGTAATGTACTGTGTTTGGCTCGTCTGGGTAATTACTTTTGGTTGTATGGAGTTTGGCACCTGTCTCTAGAATTTACTCTCCACGGGGACAGGTGAAGAAGTAGGGACACGACGGGCACTCGTCGCGCTCCGAGGGAGTGGCAGGGAATACCTTGAGAGCGATTCCTCGAAGTGCACGGTCGTAGTCGTCTAGGTGCCGCTCGCGGATTCGGGGGCGGTCTGCGACCGGCAGGCGGCGACCGTCTTGGAGAAATCTGACGAAGACCTGATCGGGGCCGAAGGTCTCTTGCAGCAGTGAGAGGCGCAGATCGGGGTCGGCTTTATCGGCATCGGGCGCGGGAGGCTTGCGCAGGGTGCGGCGCTCTACCTGGCGCGTGCTCTCGCTAAAGTCATCGGGGCGGACAAGAATGGTGCCACTGTCAAGGGGTAAGGCCATCAACGGGCGCTGGTTTGGCGGGCAGGCGGGGACACTCTTGGCGACGATTTCCCGTGCCATCTTTTCGTAGAGCGGGTAGGCCGGGTCACTCTGACTTGGGCCATGCTCTCGCCAGAGAGATTCAAGGGCGCTCGTCGGCTGCGATGATGAGAGAGCGGCAAGAACCGTGCGCTTGAAGCTCTCGTAGGCCGAGGCGCTCCCAACGGGTTTCTCCTCAACCACCTGAAACTCATAGCGCTTGGGGCAGCGCAGATAGAGCTCGGCATCGGGCGCTTTCACCTCGGGGCGTGTTTGTGGCGTTTCGGGCGGCGGCAGCTCACTTTCGGAGTCCTTGCTGCGCCAAAAGATCGTCTCCACGCCCTGCACATTGTCTAAACAGTCAAGGAGCGGCGAGGGGCGGGCGCTCATACGGCCATGCTTGATGGCGCGGGAGAGCACTAAGTGATCGCGGGCACGGGTGAGGGCCACAAAGAACAGGCGTGCTTCCTCCTCGGAGGCGACAGTTCCGGGCTCCTCTTTTGCCTCTCCCTCATCGTCGGGAAGCGGAGTGAGCAGGCCGGGCATGGGGCGTGGGGGGAAGCGGCCCACGGCAAGATTCGGGACGAAGACAGCGGGGAACTCTAGTCCCTTGGCACCATGCACGGTTAAGAGGCGAACCGCGTCCTCGCTCTCGTTGGTCGGGGCGGCGGGGGCAGTACCTAGGCGTGTAAGTCGCCGCAGATGCTCTAAAAAAGATCGAATCGGGCGTGTTTCTCCAAGACGGAGAATGGCCTCCCGCTCGCGGAAGGTCAGCGCCAGCATCAGGAGGCTCGTCACCGCTTCGGGCTCGGCGAGTGTGCGGGCCAGTCCCTCGGAGCCGTAGAGCATCTCGATGAGAGAGTCGTAGGCATCGTCTTGTGTCTCGGTTTTTTCGTCCAGACGGGCGAGGAGTGTACGCACATCGGGGCGGGTGAGTAGGCCGCCTTCGTCGGGGCCAGGGCCGACGGGAATCCCACGGGCGACAAGTGCTTTCTTCAGGTTACGTGCCTGGTTACGCGTGCGGCAGAGCACGGCCAGCTCGCGCCAGGCATAGCCGTCCGTGACATACTGCTGCATCGCGCTCGCCATGCCCTCCGCTTGGCCCGCATCGTGGGGGGCAATCGCTAGAGTTGTCGAGGCAAGCCCCTCGCGCCGTGGCTCCCAGACCTCGCCGCCCTCACCGCTGGCCTGCCCAAAGAGTGTCACGAGGCCGGGGCGGGAGCGATAGTTCACTGCCAGATCCATGCGCCGACCGCCCGGAAAGTCCTCCGCAAAACGCGCGACATTGGCGGGCGATGCCCCACGGAAAGCATAGATCGCCTGGCGCAGATCGCCCACCGCCCAGAGTGCCGTCCCATCCGGCCCCGTGAGAAGCTGCACCAGCCGTGCCCCGGAGCGGTTGATGTCCTGGTACTCGTCCACC
>NZ_JANNYP010000925.1:0-3387 GCF_031410135.1 Armatimonas sp.
ATCATAATTTTGACTTGGGCGACATCGGGTCGATGATCTTTACTGTGTCCCAAGGCAAAAAGTCCTTCGGGGTCAGTATCCAGCGATACCGTCGTCGCATCCAGACGCACGACCTCCGTGGGTAAATCATAAACTGCAATATTAACGGGGTGTGTTAGTTTGGGCAGCGGGTTCGGCAGGCGGAGCGGGTATCTTCTGAGGTGACTAAACCGAAGGAATTTACCATGATCGCTCAACCTGCCGTGCTTGTATTATCGCATGAATTTAGCCGTGATGACCTCTTCAGTGTCGTTTTTATTCTGGTAGATGACTGGATGATCAAGACTTATGGAAGTGGAAATCTGCCCAGAGAAACCCAAGTCCCCGAGTTCACAGATTCGGAAGTGATGTCCGTTATTCTCGTTGGAGAGCTTTGCCATGCCCCTCGCGAGCAAGGATGGCTTCGTCAAGTAAGGGCTTCGTACCTACATCTATTCCCTCTGCTGCCTGAAAGGAGTCGTTTTTGCCGAAGGGCACAGAAAATAGTCTCTGCTTTGATCGAGTTTCGCCGCCAAGTGTTGCATTGGGCAGACGCAGACCTCAAACCAATCCGGCTTTTGGATTGTCAAGTCCTTTTTTTGGTGTAATTACGATTCCCTCTCCCCGGCGGCTTTGCCGCCTGCGAAGCTTGGTAGCTTCGCCTTCAAAAGCGCTTCGATACCCGTTTAGGCTACCGTCAAAAGCACCTCAGATTCCTTTCCTTTAAAAGCAGCAGCAGAGGGCTTCGTCTCTGGTAAAACCTCTCGTGAAGCGTGCTCCTCTGACCTCTCCAATCGCCAAGTATGGTATTCGTCCATGTTGGTATAGACCTTGCCCGTTGTCATCGCTTCATCAAACTCCATGAGCAGCGCTCCCAACAGTCGCTCGCAGCTCGCCCGGTTAGGATAGATCCGAATGACTCGGTCACGCCGGCGAATCTCCTCGTTCAAGCGTTCCTGGGAGTTACTTGTCCTCAAGAGACGATGGTACTTCGTCGGCAAGATGAGCACACTGGTCACTTCATCAAAGGCAGACTCCAGCAGAGCTACCGCCTTGCTGCACCGCTTCTCGAACGTCTGGCAGGTCTCTCGTAAGCGTGTGCGAGCGCTGGCAAGATCGGGAGCGTGAAGCACTTGCTTGGCCGAACCAAGGAAGGCTTCCACCTCTGTTTTAGGACAAGCATCCGAGAGGTTTCGGATAAAGTGTGCTTGACATCTCTGCCAGGTGGCACCTGCGAAACTACCCCCAATAGCTTTGACTAGTCCTGCATGATCGTCGGAGATGACGAACTCTACCCCGGTTAATCCCCGCACCTTCAAGCTCGTGAAGAACTCACTCCAGCTCGTCTCGCTTTCCTTGTCCCCCAGGGCAAAACCCAGCACGTGGCGATAGCCCGCCTCATCTATGCCACAAGCAATCAATAGAGCACACTGCCTGACACGCCCATCCTCGCGTATTTTGACCACGATAGCATCTACCAGAATGAAGGGGAAGACTCCCAGAGGCCGCTCTCGCCAAGTCTTCACCAGAGGATCTAGCACCAAGCAGAGCTTGGAAACTTGAGACTTACTGAAGGCGGCTCCACAAAGCACCTCGGTAATGGCTTCCACTTTGCGGGTGGAAACTCCCTGGAGCACCATTTCGCATAAGGCAAGAACGAAAGCTTGCTCGCTCCTTTGATAGCGCTCCCATAGGTCAGGGCTGAACTCTCCCTCCCGAGTCCTGGGCACCTTGAGCGTGATGGTTCCAATTCTTGTCTGCATCTCTCGCTCTCGTGTACCGTTTCGATAGCCCACTCTCTCTTGGGTTCTCTCGCCTGGCTGTGCCTTGAGTGCCGCCGTGACCTGGTGGGCAAGCACTTGGTTAAGTACCTGCTCGACCAGCCCTGACAGTCCCTGTCCGGTGAACAACTTTGACAAATCCGCCTCATCCACTATAATCTCGAACTGAGCCATTTCTTTCTCCTCGATTCCTGAAGTTTGATCACTCCAATTGTCGGGAGAGGGAAGTGGCTTTCTCGACTCTACGGGCTTCGCCCGCCTCGTCAAGCCACCGAGCTATTTACACCATTATAAGGGCACGACCGACTTCGAGCCAAAGGACGCACCACCTCCCCATATTTGGGGTAGCATCCTTGGCCTTTATACTCGGGCAAGAAATTGCGGCGCATCGTGGCATTCTTGGCAAGACGAACCACAAAGCGGGGAGTCAAACTACGAACTTCTGTCAGGGAAAATCCGGCATCAAAGACTGCCACCTCCTCAGGAGCCAGCGTTTTACCTGCTTGCTCAATCAATCGTGTCTGAACATGAGCTTCGCGTGTATCACCCGGTTGCCAACGTGTGAGAAATCTAGGCAATGCAAATCGTTTGTTGCCTAGAGTACCGACTGCAGCGGCGATTCCCACGACAATGGCAGGCAAGGCTTTGCCCGCCTCTGCCACATAGTGATTGGCCGGATTATTTTGTAATTGCGGTCGTCTAAAGCCTGTGAGATCGCAGGCAACGGGTCGAAACCCTGCGTAGCAATGCGGGGTAAAATGTCCTTCCCTTTGGACAATCTGCTGCCAGTTGTCAAGCAAATTTTGTGTCTTCCATCGTCCTTGACGCAAGGCTGCACTGGATCGACGGACGGCATCGGGAGAAAGTCCCAAATCGTTGAGTGCAGGGAATACGGCTCCGCGGGATTCCAAGAATCTGCCTGAAACGAGGGCGAACTGGAGTTGAAATAGACCTAGATTTGTTCCGAGGAGAACGCCTTGGAGAGTCTTCTCCAATAGGTTGCAGATACGGTAAACTGGCTGTGACATCGGGATTGCTTTCGGTGCGTTTTTGTTTAGTAACTCGACTCTACCTGAGAGTGAGCCCGATGTCACGGTGGTGCGTCTGATGTCATCCTGGCTCGAAAGGCTACCCGATTTTAGCGGAAACTAAAGCCTTAAGGAGATCCAGGATCAGGGTTATAAGGGCAAGATAACCGTTCTACGCGATTGGCTTCAACCGCTTCGAGAGCAGGCAGCCCAGGTCGCGGTTAGACGATTCGAGACTCCTGCCGGGCACCAGGCACAAGTGGACTGGGGAGAGATTGGCGACATTGACACAGAGCAAGGACGCAAGACGCTCTATTGCTTTGTGTTCACCTTGGGCCACAGCCGTGCTCAGTTTGCAGACGTGACAACCGATACCAAGATTGCTACTTTGCTCAGAATGCACGAAGCCGCCTTTCATGAGCTGGGCGGGGTGCCTCGTGAGATTCTGGTTTGAAAATCCCCACTGAACTCACGCCAAAGCCTTTGCCGCTGGAGTCAAGTTCACCTCGAAGCCCAAACTTACCAAACGCTTCGTCAGGCTACGGGCAAGCCGCTCAGGC
>NZ_JANNYP010000926.1:0-6498 GCF_031410135.1 Armatimonas sp.
TCAAGTGCAGACAACGTGATAAAAGGCGCAGGCCCGGATTGCCAGGGAAGCTTGAGCTGCTCCCAGGCAATCTCGAAGTTCTCTTCCAGAAAGTCCGTGGCCTTATTGACCCGAAACGAGACCGTCACAAAGTACTCCGCACCGGGCCGGAGGGTCGGGCGCTTGAGGGGTAGAGTCAAAGACACGGTCTCGCCAGGTGGGCAGCTCACGGGGGCCAGATCGCCGCTGGCAATGGGCTTGCCATCTTCGGCGACAATGTAGTGAGGAATGTACTCCTTCAGATCCGTGAAGCTAAACTTATTGGTGACACGCACCCGGCCCGCCGCAAGATCATCAGCGACAATGGCCACGTTCTGGTAGCACTTCTTGACCTCATAGAGCTTCGGAGTCACTTTCCGATCCGGAGTCACTAGCCCATTGCAGCAGAAGTTTCCGTCGTTGGGCTTGTCATCGAAGTCGCCACCGTAGGCAAAGTAGCTCTCGCCACCCGGTGCTTTTTTGGTCAGGCCCTGGTCTACCCAGTCCCAGATACAGCCACCCATGTTGCGCGGCGAGCTGTCAAAGGCCGCCACATACTCGACGAGGTTGCCCACGGCATTGCCCATCGCGTGGGCGTACTCACAGACAAAAAACGGCTTTTTGGAGTTTTGTTTGCCTGCATTGATCACATAGTCCACCGTGGGATACATCACGCTATCCACACTCGTCACTGAGTTATCCCGCTCGTAGTGGATAGGCCTCGATGGATCTAGTCTCTCGACAAGCTTCGCGGTAGCAGCGAAGTTCACGCCCGGCCCCGCCTCATTGCCCAGCGACCACATCACAATACTCGGGTGGTTCTTATGGGTCTGGAGCATGCGCTCGGTGCGATCCAGATGCGCTTTTTGCCATTTCACGTCGTGGCCCAGACTCTCTTTGCCATAGCCCATGCCGTGGCTCTCGATATTGGCCTCGTCAATCACATAGAGCCCATAGCGGTCGCACAGGTCGTACCAGCGGGGATCGTTGGGGTAGTGGGCACAGCGCACCGTATTGATATTGAAGCGCTTCATGAGCTGAATATCTTTGGTCATGCTCTTCAGCGAGAGGGTACGCCCTGTATCCGGATCGTGCTCGTGCCGGTTGACTCCCTTGATCTTCACCGGCTGACCATTTATCGTAAAGACCCCTGTCTGCCACTCGATCTTACGGAACCCGATTCGGGTCGAGGTCGCCTCGTAGACCGTACCGTTCTCGTCTTTGAGGGCCATGACGACCGTGTAGAGATTGGGTGTCTCCGCGGTCCACTTCGCCGGTTTTTCCACCTTGAGCGAAACCTCGGCGCTACGCTCTTGGCCACTGGGGAAACCATCAATGAGTGCCTCGGTCAGCCCGATGCGCTTGCCGATCTTATCGTAGAGACTGACCTCCACTTTGCGCCCCTCGGAGCGTGCCCCCGAGAGATTTCGAATCCAGACCCGCGTCTTAAGGGTGGCATCTTGGTACTGACTATCGAGTTCGGGCTTGCAGAAGAAATCCCGAATCTGGACTTTAGGGGTCGAGTGGAGCCACACGTCACGGAAGATCCCCGAGTAGCGGAACATGTCCTGGTCTTCTAAGTAGCTCCCATCACACCAGCGATAGACCTCAACAGCCAGTAAGTTCTTACCCGGCTTGAGATACTTGGTGATACGAAACTCCGCTGGGTCTTTACTATCCTCGGAGTACCCCACTTTCTTGCCATTCACCCAGACATAGAACGCGCTATAGACCCCACCAAAGCGCAGAAACACCTCGCGTCCGTCCCACTTCTCGGGAACCGTAAACTCCGTACGATAGGAGCCAACGGGGTTATTTTCGTGGGCGATAAACGGCGGGTTCTTGGCGTGGGGATAGGTGATATTGGTGTAGATCGGGATGCCATAGCCCTTCAGCTCCCAGCAAGACGGCACCGCAATCGTGGCCCAGCTCTTATCGTCAAAATCCGTCTGGAAAAAGTTCTTGGGGCGCTCGTCGGGCCTCGGAACCCAGCTAAACTTCCAGTTCCCGTTGAGGAGTTTGGCAAACGAGGAGCTCTCCCGCACCACCGCTCCCGCAGCCTTCACGCTCTCAAAGCTAGCCATCTCGGCACGGGGCGCTTCTTTGTTAATCCCCACCACTGCTGGGTTCTCCCAGTCAGGAGCCTGAGCGTGGGCCATGCCCACCACGAGCAGCGCCAGTAGCGCCAGAACGGAACGCATCATAGGTCATTGTAGCACGTCTATGCCTTGCCAATTCCCAGGCCATCTGCCACTCTATTGATGTAGTTAAACCACGAAGCAATCAGGTTCACCTGCAAGATCCCTGTGTCGTCCAGCCCCACAGCCCTGAGCGCCTCTAAATCTTCTGGGAGTATCTTGTAGGCATGGCGCGTCAGCTTCTCCGTGTAGGTCAGGATCGCCACTTCCCGTCCACTCAGCCCCGGAGCCATGCGCCAGTCCGTCTTGATCGCCTCAGCGAGCGCCCCGTCTAACGTCTCCACACGCAGAAACTCTGCGTGAGACTCCGTTCAGTAAAAGCAACTATTAAGCGACGAAACCGTGGCGGCGATCAGCTCATGCTCCCGCCGTGAGAGCGGCAGCTCAGGGTTCATGAGAGCGCCAAACGTCGAGAATGCGTGCTTCAGCGCCTCAGGAATCAGCGAGTGCGACGCCACAATGCTCTCGTCGAGCACCGCCTTCGGGAGCCGCACCGCACTCTCCGGGCTACCCGCGTAGGCCGCCGGATAGAGCGGGCGCTGGGCTAGCATCGCCTCACGTACTTCGTCGGACTCACTCGCGGAAACGGTCTTAATCCATGCCATAATTATCAACATTGTACCGATTTAACGGCAGGCAAGGAGCGTATCTGGTAGAATAGAGACCACCTAAAAACCCGTGGATAACTTATTTAAGCTCCTCCTGGCCCTCTTGCTTGTCTTTTTGACCGCCTTTTTTGTAGCGGCAGAGCTGGCTCTCGTGAAAGTTCGTACCACCCGTTTGGACGAGCTAGCGGCGCGTAAAGTATTTGGTGCGGAGCGTGCCCGTTATGCCTCCCGCCATATCTCGCACTATCTGCATGCCACCAAATTTGGAGTGATGGTCTGCGCCGTGGTGCTCGGTAGTGTGGGACACGATGTGGTACATGCGTTTCTTGGCCCCGTTCTACACAGCCTTCCCAGCTGGGTTTCTACCGTTTTGATCATGGTGATCGTCACGCTTGTGGAGTTTGTACTCGGCGAGCTGGTGCCCACCACGATGGCGATCAAAGACGCAGAGAAGATCTTGCTGGCGACGATCATTCCGCTGGACATCTTCTACCGAATCTTCAAGCTTCCCCTCGCGGCAATGGGTAAGCTAGCCTCTCTGATCCTACGGCCCTTTGGCTACAAAACTGACCACAGCGACGATGAGAGTGTCTCTGAGGCCGAGATTCGCCTGATCGTGGAGCAGAGCGGTGAGGGCGGCGCTCTGGGAGAAGAGGAAGTGGGGCTCGTGCATCGCGTGCTGGACTTTGCCCACCGGCAGGCGAAAGAGATCATGGTGCCCCGCCCGGATATCGTCTTTCTCTCCACCGACAAGCCACTCGCGGAAAATCGAAAGATTGCGGAGAACTCGGGCTACACGCGCTTCCCGCTCTGCGAAGCGGGCTCGACCGATGAGATTATCGGGATGATCCACATCCGTGATCTACTGCGCTTCAAGAGTGGCGACTTGCTCAGCATTGTCATTGACCTGCCCCGCGTCCCTGAGACGAAGCCCATTGACCAGCTCCTGCGCGAGCTTCAGCGCCAACGGCAGCACATGGCCGTGGTAGTGGATGAGTTTGGCGGCACCGAGGGAATCGTCACGCTGGAAGACATTCTCGAAGAGATCGTGGGCGACATCATGGACGAGCGCGATCCCACGCGGCCTGAGATTGAGTCTGGCCCCGAGGGAACCTCGGTGGTGGACGGACGGATGCCTCTGGAGAAGCTAGAGCGCCTACTGGAGCTTACCAGCCCGGAAGAAGAGCCCGAGGTAGAGACCGTGGGAGGGTGGGTGCTAACACAGACCAATGGCTCACCCCGTGTGGGTGATAATGTCGGGTACAGCAATGCGCAGCTCACCGTCGTCGAGATGACGGGTCGCCGCGTACGAAAAGTGCGTGTCAGTGTCACAGCTCCCCAACGCGCGGACTAATTGGAGGTACAATAGAGCCCCATGGCACTCTCGCCCCAGCCCCTCCCCACCGATGTCGAGCCGATGACTCTGGCAGAGCTGGTTGTGGAGCGTCAGCCCACCAATGTCCGCTGGCTCGGCTTGCTGGTTCTCACTGCCTTGGCCGTTGCTCTGGGAACCAGCCTGACCCTGCGCGGAGCCAGCCAAGCTGACGAGGAGCAGCGCCAGTTTGGCCGGGAGCTACGCCTCCAGACCCAGGTCGCCCAGCTTTCCAGCCAGCTTCATGAGGCGGAACTCTGTCAGGCTGCCTACATAGGAACGGGCCGGGCCGACTACGCCACACGGTTCCGTCGCCTACACACCACCCTCTCGGATGGTCTCCGTGACTTGACGGCCCCTCAGGACTTTGGAGCCCCCCGGGAGCTACGCCTCAAGCAGCTTCCTTCCCAGGCAAGTGCCTATCTCAACCGCCTCGAAAGTGCCGCCGCGCTCCGTGAGGCAGGGCAGAGCAGTCAAGCCTTGGCGGCCCTTGAGGAGATCACCCGTGAAGGGGATCGTCTTCAAAAAAGTGTTGCTCTTGTCGCCCGTGATAGCAAGAAGGCGAGCGACCGAAGCGAGCAGGCACACGAGCTGGAGAGCCAGAGGTTGCGTGCGGAGGCGATTGTCCGTGCGACGCTTTTTGCCCTTGTTCTTCTGCTGGCCTACTTGCTCTTGCGCGTGGAGCGACGTTTTCAAGTGCAGCGTGTAAAGACCCTCCAGCGTGAGAATGAGCGCCTTCGGGAGCTCACCGAAGAGGATGGGCTCACGGGCCTGAGTAACCGCCGCGCCTTCGACAACCGGCTCGATATTGAGTGGCAGCGTGCCCAGCGCTACGGGCTTCCCCTCTCACTGGTGGTGCTGGATGTGGATCACTTCAAGCAGTACAACGACTCTTTCGGGCACCAGGCAGGTGATGTGATCCTACGGCTCATGGCCCATGCCCTCGCGCAGACCGCCCGCCTCTCCGACACGGTGGCCCGCTACGGGGGAGAGGAGTTCGCCCTGATCCTGCCCCACACCGATGCTGATGAGGCCATGATTGTGGGAGAGCGCCTACGTGCCTTGCTCCTACGCTCCGACTGGCCCAACCGTCCCATCACCGCCAGTATCGGCGTGTCAACGATGAACAAAGAGAAGAAAACCTCCGCCGAGCTGGTTCACGAGGCCGACAGTGCTCTCTATACCGCCAAAGGCAATGGCCGCAACCAGGTGACACACTGGAGCCAGGTCAAGCAGGAAGCCAAAGCTCCCTAAGGCGCTTGACAATAGCAGCAGCCCCTGGCACAGGAAGAGGAGAGACACTTCCCTTTGCGGGGACGCTCTCCAGCGGCCAGCTTGCACTCAGAAACGCCTCACTCTCCAGTCGGATGCCACCGTCCCAGGCTTTCAGAGCCGCATCCAGCGCGGCAAACTCGGCAAAGCCAGTACGCGGCCCGTAGAGTAGCGGTGTCCCACTCGCCATGCACTCCCCGACAAGGCCATAGCCTGCCTTAGAGATCACGCAGTCCACCGATGCCACCAAGTCCTCGTGCCGCCTTGTCTCCCTTGCGAGCACCACCAAGTTATGGGGCCAGGGCTTTGGCGGCGGGGTAAGCGTGTAGAAAGTCCAGCCGACAAAGCGCTCCAGGCTTGTCCAGGGAAAAGGCATCCCCCAGTTTCCCGCGTAGATCAGGGCAGAGCGGCCCTCCTGATTCGTCGCCCTCTCTCCCCCCCCGACTCGCGCCACGAGGCCGACAGACTCTCGGTGAGGGAAATAAGACATTGGCAGCGCCAGTCCGGCTTCCAGCAGCAGAGTGGCCTGAGCGTACTCCGCCTCCAGCTGCGCCACAATGTCCTCAAAGCCCGCGTACTCGGCGTAGATATCGGCCCAGGTAAAGTTAGCCACGCACACCGAGGGCAGTCCCAGCGTGAGGGGGAACGAGGCGACATCCGTTAGTACCAACCGCGCCCCAATAGACTTCAGCCAAGCGATCTCATCGGCGCGGCGTGCCTCGTTGCGCTGGTTCTGTACCTCCCCCGCCGCCTTTGTCGCCGCTTGATCCACCGTCATGGAGTCGGTCTGGAGGCAGCCGACATCAAACGACTCGGGAATCAGCGTGAAGGGGCGCTTGACTTCCGCACACCAGAACCACTCGGGAGCCACTGTCTTTACGTAGAGCGGAATCTCTTGAGGCAAGTCCCGCAAGATCGTCACCTCCCGCGCCGAGTGCCCCAGCCCATGCCCCGAAATGTACGCCACAACTGCCAAGGAGTACCGACTACTTCTCGATCTCGATGGTGTCCCAGCCGCAGGCCTGGAAGC
>NZ_JANNYP010000927.1:0-1553 GCF_031410135.1 Armatimonas sp.
TCGCTTGCGCGACGACCGACAACTGACCGCTCGCTGTATTTCCAAAGAGCTGTCGATGCTCCAAGAGCCGAGATTCGGTGACGATACAGTTGACGGTAAAGTCGGGGAAAACACCCTCTTCAGCCTTTGGCTGTGTGCGAAACATCAACTCGTACCTTCGGGTTGCATACCGACGCTCTAGCATCGGTTTCCCTGCGTTATGAAACATCTTAAAATGGGTGTGAGAAAGCAATCTCCCAACTCTGAAGGCGATTTCTTCCACTGCTTCTGCTCTCACTGAGCCCAGTCGCGTAAGGGTTGTGCTTCCGTTTCCGTGCCAACTATCAAGGAATTCCGACTCGGTTCGAAAGAATCGTCCCATGAGTCGTTTTTCAGGCCCGCCCGGGTGCCGGGCTTGTCTCTAGATTTTGCATGGGAAGCTCCAACTGCTTGCTTCTCCACAAGGTTCCGGTGATTCCGCTTGTTTCGATTCGCTCTGAGCCGATTCCAACTTGTCCACCAGGAACACCCTCTGCGGTGGCATCACTCACCGCGACTCCGCCGGGAGGTGCGCACTTTTGAAGATGAGCCGAGATGTCGATGACCTGGGAAAAGTTGATCGAACGAACATCCCCGGAATCGGGCGGAACAATCAAACCGGTGTGCAATCCAACTCGAAGAGTTACCGCCTCGGAGAGTCGATTTCTGAAGGCGTTAAACTCGAACAGGCCCGACTGAACTGCCTTTGCTGCTTGGAACCCCGCACTTGGCTCCTCAAAGGCGCAGGTCACACCGTCTCCTGCGGTTGAATGCACCCGACCTCCAAATCGTTGGACAGTTTTCTCGATATAGATGTGGTACTCGTTAAAGGTGAATTCGACCGAGAGCGGGTCTGCAGATTCCTTCATGCGTGTCGATCCGACCATGTCGATGCTCATGAACGTAACTTGCTGTTCCCCGGTCTTGAGTTTGGTTTGGAGATCAACCAACTGCTTGAGCATGTCCTGACGTTCTTTGGCGGGATCTTTCATGCCCAGAGTTGACCTAAATCTGTTCAATAAGAGGTGCGAAACTATGCCAATTCCTCCGCCCAACGCCATGAAGAGCAGAATCATCGCAGGCTCAACGTTCATTCGCAGCGCGAGCAGCATCGCGACCTACGACTGCTTCCTGAACAGTGCGCCTCCGTAAATGGCTCCTCTGAGCAAAGCAGTTCTGCGGTCTCGCGATTGTGCAACGTTGTAGATCGCGCCGACAAAAAGTAGGCACTCGATCATGCCGAACACGCCATAAGAGGAGGACCTCATGGTCATTGAAATAGAACTGCTCAGTCTCTCCAGCCCGCCCGACAAGGCAGTCAAGGTAGCGAGCGCACCGGATAGGACATAGCGCTTCTGTGACGTCTCGAGTGTCACGTATTGTGAGCGAGCCCGCGAGACAAAACTTTGCTTGCCTTGATCCGTTCGAAGTTTAAGGGCCAGGCGGACATATTCTTCTGGCGCTCCGGTGGCTTCAACAATCGCGAGAATACCGTCATCGTCGAGAGTGCCACCATGAGTCGCAGCAAGCCTCTC
>NZ_JANNYP010000928.1:0-2728 GCF_031410135.1 Armatimonas sp.
CACTCGATGGACCAAATCAGGGGTACAGGCCAAGCGTGGGCGGGGCATCTTTTCGATTGTGGTGTGTCTCTGACAAGTCCTCGAGGAGAATGTGGTAGCCTACGCCCGGCACAAACTGTGCATCGTAGCAGCGCACCAGTGGTGCGTTTGCGAGTGTGACGTAATCTTTCGTGTAGAACTCCGCCTCGGAAGGGCCGAACGTCTCTCCCACACAGAGCTTGAGCCGCAGAGCTTTTGTCGTGCCATCCGCCAGCGTCGCTTTGAGCAGCACCTGGCTTGCCCAGTTACTTGTCTCGGTATGGAGAGTGAAGTCTGTGACGGTTTGTGAGAGCTTCTCGCTCAGCCAATCTGAGGTGATTTGGGTGGGATCGGTAATAACGTGCAACTTTTCTGTCCTTTGTGTTACTGTAGCACAGCAAAGAAAAAAGAGGAAGATGAAACTATGGATGTATTAGGTGGCATAATCATTGGATTTATCGCCTGGATCGTGGTGCGCTGCGTGCTCACCGGATTCTACACGGTCAACCAGAACGAGCGAGCGGTCAAGACGATCTTCGGGCGGGCGCAGCGCGTGGGGGCACTGACCACGCTCGACGATCCCATTGCGGAGTCGCTCTCGGGTGACCAGCGGGAGCGCTATGTCTACCCGCAAGTACACGTGATTCCGCCGGGCGGGCCATACTTTAAGTGGCCCTGGGAGCAGATTCACAAAGTCTCGGTGGCGACGGAGACGGTCAACATGGCCTACGATCCCCAGAACCCCTCGGCCAACAACGAGGGCACGCTCCTGGAAGCCGTCACCAAGGATCAGCTCAACACCGGGCTGACGGGGCAGATTCGCTACCAGGTCTCGGAGCGTAATCTCTATGCCTATCTCTTTGGGGTGCGCCATCCCTTTGCCCATATCATGGGCTACTTTGTCTCGGTGCTCCGCGAGCGCATCGCCACGTTTGAGGCACCTGTGGTGGCGGGACATGAGGAAGCACTTGACGCGGCCTCGGTGGAGGGCATCTCCATCAACGACCTGCGCAAGAACCTCCGCGATCTCAACGAGCACATGGACAAGGAGTGCTTTAGTTCGGCGGCGCGCTACGGCATGGTGCTGGAGGCGTCGCTGATTACCGGAATTGACCCGCCTGCTGAGGTGGAGTCCGCGCTGGCGGCGATCAACACGGCACACAACCATGTCTCATCGGACATTAGCCTGGCAACGGCGGCGGCAGACCAGCGCATTGTTGAGTCGCGCCGTGCCGTGGAGATCGAGACACTCAAAGCGGAGGCCGAAGTCGAGCCCCTGCGGCGGCTGGCCGCGCAGCTCACGGAGCTTCAGTCTACCGGCAGGCCCGCGATGCTGGCCTACGTGCGCAATGCCAAGCTGGCGCTCTTTAGCAATGCCCGACGGGTGATCTCGGAGGTGAAGTCATGATCCTTGTCTATGCCCTAGTGACGTTTTTTGTGCTCCTGATCGGCGGCCCGATCCTACTGGGCCTCCTGCGGTTTTGGGGAGTCTATACCGTGGTGCAGGAGCGCCGCTGCCATGTCTACGTGCTCTTTGGCCAGGTGATCGGCATCATTGACGAGCCCGGCTTCTGCTTTCTCTTGCCGCAGCTCGGCTGGCGTGCCTTTCTTGTGGCCGGTTTTGGCAAGTGCCATGTGATTGACCTGCGCCTCGATCAGGAGTACCTGCGAAGCGCTCCCGTGAACTCAGAAGAGGGCGCTCCCATGGGAATCGGCATCTGGTACGAGATGTACATCAGCGATCCGGTGGCCTATCTCTTCAAGAACTCCGACCCACGCGGCTCGCTCTCGGCCAACGTGAGTAACTCCACGGTGCGCTGTCTGAGCAACCTGCCGCTGGCGAAGATGCTAATTGATCGCCATGCGATGAGCAAGACGGTTCGCGACGAGGTGACGCCTAAGTCCCACGAGTGGGGCTACAAGCTGGGCTCAATCTACATCCGCAAAGTCCACTTCCGCGACCCGGAGATGATTCGCCAGATTGAGAGCAAGGTGGTTAATAGGTTGCGCCAGGTCACGGCAGCGATCAAGCAAGACGGTGTCAACCAGGTGAGCATCATCACCAGCACCGCCGAGCGCCAGGCCGCGGTCGAGTTTGGAAAAGCCGCCGCCGTCCGGCCTGCTATTGTCGGAAAAGCCATGGCCGAGATCAGCGCCGACCCCGAAGTCTCCGAAGCGCTTTTTGATCTCCTAGAGACCCAGCGGATCGTCGAGAGCGGTGCCAATCTCACGCTGATCCAGGGGCAAGGCCAAGGCAATAGCCGGGATCTGATGGCAGGTTTTCTTGCCTCCATGCCCGCCAACGAGGCACAAACGGCTTCGACAAAGCCGCCCGTCAAGCGTTAGAGGCTAGATATCGTCGAGGAACCGAAGCTGGCTTCGGTACTCGCGAAGGGCGGGGAGATCCAGGGAAGCGGAGAGAGTGCCTTCTTCGCTTCCCGCATCGGCGACGATCTCCCCGTGCCAGTCCACGAGCATCGTGCGACCGGGAAACGTAAAATACGGATCGGTGCCGCAGCGGTTGACACCTAAGACATACGCCTGGTTCTCGATGGCACGTGCCTGAAGCAAGCGCACCCAGTGGTGAGCGCGGGCGCTTGGCCAGCTCGCGATGTCCAGATACAGCTCAGGTCGCCATGCCGCTGCCGCCACCCGCCAGACCTCGGGGAAGCGCAGGTCGTAGCAGATAAACGGAGTGACGCGAATCTCC
>NZ_JANNYP010000929.1:0-3350 GCF_031410135.1 Armatimonas sp.
GGGAGAAAACTCACACCTAAGCCACTGACGGGGGCAACTTGTTTTGTGGATACAGAGGCTCCCAAAGGAGCACGCTATACGGTGCAGGCGGGTAGTGGTGGGCAGAGCAAGCCTGTCACCCTCTCGGAGGCACCGTACTTAAATATTGCGTTGCGTACTCCAGCTGGCTACAGCCCCAATGACTGCTCCGTGGGGGATCTGGATGGCGATGGTAGTTTAGAGCTGGTTGTCCATATGACGGGGCGCGCTAAAGATAACTCTCAGGCGGGAACCACCGATCCGCCGATCTTGCAGGCCTACAAGCTGGAGGGGACGTTTCTGTGGGAGGTTAACCTCGGGAAGAATATCCGCGAAGGAGCCCACTACACCCAGTTTCTTGTCTACGACTTCGATGGCGATGGAAAAGCAGAGCTTGCCTGCAAGACCGCCGATGGCACGGTAGATGGCACGGGAAAAGTGATCGGGGATGCGAGCAAGAGCTGGGCAAATGACAAGGGCTACATTCTTGATGGCCCGGAGTTTCTGACGGTCTTTGAGGGCAAGACAGGTAAGGCGCTCGCCACGACCGACTATGTCCCTGCCCGTGGAAAAGTCGAGGACTGGGGGGATGGCTACGGTAACCGCGTGGATCGGTTTCTCGCCTGCGTCGCCTACTTAGACGGCAAGCAGCCCAGCCTGGTTTTCTGCCGGGGCTACTACACGCGCACCGTGCTGGCCGCCTGGGACTGGCGCGGCGGTAAGCTCACCCCGCGCTGGGTCTTTGACTCGGACAAGCAGGCCGACCCGAAGAAGTGGCGCGGTCAAGGCAACCACAATGTCTCTGTGGGGGATGTGGATGGCGACGGAAAAGACGAGATCATCTACGGCGCGATGGCGATTGATGACAATGGCACGGGGCTCTACTCCACGGGGCTCGGTCACGGCGATGCGTTGCATCTCTCGGATATTGATCCGAGTCGCCCTGGTCTCGAAGTCTTTGATATCCACGAGCACAACAACCACCAATCTGGCGTGGAGTTACGCGATGCCCGCACCGGTGCGCTACTCTTTGGCAAGCCCTGCCCCGATGTGGGGCGCGGCGTCGCTTTTGACATAGACCCGCGCCACACGGGCTACGAGCTTTGGGCGTCGGGCGAGGGCCTCAGCGGTGTCTGGAACGTCAAAGGAGAGCAGATCTCCAAAAACAAGCCGCGCTCCTGCAACTTTGGGGTCTGGTGGGACGGCGACTTTCTGCGTGAGCTGCTCGACGGCAACAAGATCACCAAGTGGGACTGGATAGGCGAGACCGAGAAGAACCTCCTCACGGCCACAGACTGTGTCAGCAATAACGGCACCAAGTCCACACCCGCCCTCTGCGCCGATATCCTCGGCGATTGGCGCGAGGAAGTGATCCTGCGCACGACCGACAACAAGTCCCTGCGCATCTACACCACGACCATTCCCACTGGTCATCGCCTCACCACGCTCCTCCACGACCCACAGTACCGCCTCAGTGTCGCCTGGCAAAATGTCGGCTATAACCAGCCCACCCAGCCTGGATTTTATCTGGGTGAGCGCTGATCCCCGTCTCTGAACTGCTTCTGGTAGAGCTCGGCGTAGAGCCCGTTTTGCGCCAGAAGCGTCTCATGTGGCCCGACCTCGACCACACGGCCTTGCTCCAGAACGACGATCTTATCGCACGTTCGGATCGTGGAGAGCCGGTGGGCGATAATCAGCGCGGTGCGGTTCTGGAGCAGCGTCTCCAGTGCCTCTTGAATGAGCGACTCCGACGTGGCATCGAGGCTGCTTGTGGCCTCATCCAGAATAAGAAGCTGCGGGTTCTTGAGCAGCGCACGGGCAATCGAGAGGCGCTGACGCTCCCCGCCCGAGAGCCGAAAGGCCCGCTCCCCGACGATTGTGTCGTAGCCCTCAGGGAGTCCGGCGAGGAAGTCGTGGATATGGGCGGACTTGGCGGCGGCGATGAGCTGCTCCTGGGTGGCATCGGGGCGGGCGTAGAGCAGGTTTTGTTTGACGCTGGCATGGAAGAGAAAGGTCTCCTGGGTCACCATCCCAATCCGAGCACGCAGGCTCTCCAGTGTAATCTCTCGTAGATCCAAGCCATCCAGCGTGATCTTGCCCTCCGTGGGATCGAAGAAGCGCGGCAGTAAGTAGGTGATGGTCGTCTTTCCCGCGCCACTTGGCCCGACCAAGGCCACACGTTCGCCGGGCGCAATCGTAAATGAGAGCTCGGAAAGCGCAGGCGTCGTGGCGTTTGGGTAGGAAAAGCCCACGCCCTCGAAGCGCACCTCGCCCCGTGTCTGAGTGAGCGTTTTAGCATTTGCTACATCGGCGATCTCAGGGTCTTGATCCAGCAGCGAGAAGATACGCTCGAAGATTGCCAGCGCACCCTGCACATCCACGTAGACATTGGCGAGGTTGGCGAGAGGGCGGTAGAGATTCGCCAGATACGCCACAATGGCGATAATGCTTCCCAAGGTCAGCCGCCCACTCAGTGCCTCGATGCCACCAAACAAATAAATGAGCGCAGGGCCAGCCACAGAAAAGACGCTCAGGCTCATGAACAGCCAGCGCCCCGCCAGGGTTTGTTTGAGGTTGAGCGACTTCACCCGCTGCGTGAGTTTCTCAAACGCACTTGCATCGGCAGGGGCTTGGCCGTAGAGCTGTGTGAGGAGCATCCCGCCGACATGGAGG
Organism: Armatimonas sp.; assembly: GCF_031410135.1. GTDB lineage: Bacteria > Armatimonadota > Armatimonadia > Armatimonadales > Armatimonadaceae > Armatimonas. The sequence goes on from NZ_JANNYP010000929.1 coordinate 2,692, forward strand.
CGCTCCTGCACAAAGGCCAGCAAGTCCGCCTGAGTCTCCTGCGCCTCGGTGGAGAGCCTGCGCCGCAGCTTCCCGACCAGCTTTGTCGGCAGATACAGGCCCGGCACGACAATCAGCGCCACCAGCGCCAGCCTCGGGTTCATCCCAAAGATCACGATAATGGTGGCAATCACGGTCAGCAAGTTATTGGCAATGCTAATCACTGTGCCCGTCGCCACGCCCTGCACGGCCCCGACATCGCTGCTCACCCGCGCCACGATCTCCCCAGCACGCGTCGTCGTGTAGTAGCTCAGCGACATCTGCTGCAAACGTAAAAATAATCGGTTGCGCAGGTCGTAGAGCAAGCCCTCGCCAACTTGTGCGCTCAGGAAGCTCTGGAGAACTCCGAGTAGTCCCATGACGATATTCACGCCAATGATCCCACCCACAAGCCAGAAAAGCAGCGTCGGCTGGTGCTTGGGGATCGCATCGTCGAGAATCCCGCGCACCAAGAGCGGCGGCGCGACCGCGAGCGCGGCGTTGGCGGCAAGGCAGCCAAAAATCCCTACCCAGAGCGTCTTGTAGGGCGCAAGGCACGTCAGCACGCGCCGCAGTAGCACCCGATCCAGCGGCTTCTGCGGCCCGTCGCCGCCCGTGTTGCGGTTCTGCAACCCAAACGT